>JABFSU010000008.1 GCA_013140455.1 Nitrospira sp.
TGCATTCAACGATCTAGAGGGCGCGGTTCAACCGAGGGTTGGTTTGGTGGAGCTGGCCGGGATTGAACCGGCGACCTCGTGAATGCCATTCACGCGCGCTCCCAACTGCGCTACAGCCCCACACCGTTGGTCTAGAGATACGTACTCCGCGAGAAGTTCCGGCATGCTAACACGCAGGTCCCACCCAGTCAAGAAAGCGAAACATGGGAGCCGGTTGGAACCGGCTCCCACCGGGGTAGTGAACGGGGTTGATGCAGACATGTGCGGCGTGGGGGCGGGCGGTGTTTTTCTGAGCGTTTTCGGCGGAGATCGGCTTGACAAACGAGTGGGCGGTACCTACGATGAGCCCCCGCGGCTCTGATCTCCCCATCGGGTCAGAGCCATTTTTTCGTGATTGAACGGGCTGAGAGGAAGTGGTGGTATGGGAAATCTCGTCATAATCGGCGCCCAATGGGGCGATGAAGGCAAGGGCAAGATCGTCGATATTTTGGCGAAGGATGCCAATATTGTCGTGCGGTATCAGGGTGGATCGAATGCAGGGCATACGGTCATCAACGAGCGCGGGACCTATATTTTCCATCTGATTCCTTCGGGGATTCTCTATCGCGGCACCACGTGTGTCATCGGTAATGGTGTGGTCGTCGATCCGGGGGCGCTGATTGAAGAGATGGATCGGCTCCAACCGTTGGGTATTGCCTTTGGGAAGAATTTTGCCGTCAGCCAGCGGGCGCATATGATTCTGCCGTATCATAAAGCGATCGATCGGGCATCCGAGCAGTCGAAGGGGTCCCGCAAGATCGGCACGACCGGTCGTGGGATCGGGCCCTCCTATGCTGATAAGATGGCCCGCGTCGGGATTCGCATGGGTGATTTGTTGAACCCGGCGCTGTTCAGGAAGAAATTAGAAGAAAATCTCGTCGAAATGAATTGGTTTTTGGAGCGGCTCTATAAAGTCGAGACGTTTCAGGTCGACAAGGTGTTCGATCAATACATGGGCTATGCAGAACGCTTGAAGAGTTACATTGTCGATACGACCACGCTGTTGAATCGGGCGATCAACAAAGACAAGACGGTATTGTTTGAAGGGGCCCAAGGCACCCATTTGGATGTCGATTTCGGAACCTATCCCTTTGTGACATCGTCCAGTTCTGCCGCCGGCGGCGCGTGTACCGGAACCGGCGTAGGGCCGACGATGATCGATGCGGTGATGGGGATCGCCAAGGCCTACACGACCCGGGTCGGAAGCGGACCGTTTCCAACAGAGTTGACCGACGAAGTGGGACAGGGGCTGCAGGAGCGTGGGCGTGAGTTTGGGTCCACCACCGGGCGTGCGCGTCGATGCGGCTGGTATGACGCAGTCGTGGTGCGTCATGCGGCTCAGGTGAATGGATTAACCTCGCTGGCGGTCACAAAGCTGGATGTGCTGGATGGCTGCAAAGAATTGAAATTGTGCGTGGGCTATCGGCACGGGGCCATTCTCTACAAGGAGATGCCGTCTGACTTGGATGTGCTCATGCAGTGCGAGCCGGTCTATCAGCGCATGAAGGGCTGGACTGCTTCGACGACCGGGGCGACCACGTATAAGCAGCTTCCTGTTGAAGCCAAGCGCTACCTGGCACGCATTGAAGAACTGGCAGATTGCCGTATCGATATGATCTCGACCGGATCCAAGCGCACCGAAACCATCATACTGCGCAATCCGCTGAAGTGTTCCCGCCGACGACCACGTTCCTAGTCAGCCGGATTGGCGATCCTTGGACTCTTCAGGGGTTGACAATCGCCTGGCTGGATGACAGCATTTCGCATCGTGAGCCGGTAGCTCAGTTGGTAGAGCATCGCCCTTTTAAGGCGAGGGCCCTGGGTTCGAGTCCCAGCCGGCTCACCACTTTTCAATAGGTTGTGAGTCTTTGACTGTCCAATGAAACTCCATTGGACAGTCATTGGACACTTTCACGCCCATCACAACGCACAAGGCGCGGCAATTCGATCTCTGCGCGGTTAAAAAGTCGATCTATATTTTCCTGCCTAACGTGAGTTCTCTGGTTTTGGGTTACCTACGTCCCGCTGATTAAGAGCGCAACCAGTGAGGTTTTTCTAGCAGGCTGCGGAAAAACTCTTGTTTTCTCCCAATCCCCTTGGGTAAATAGGTAGAAATATCTAGTACTCACTCCGGGAGGTTCATGATGCGCGGGCACGATACCCAGCAAGCCGGGATGTTCAGTTATCTCTCGCCGGACGAGCGGGTCCCAGCGACCCATCCGGCAGTACGTGGACACGGCGCTGACCGCGTTGTCGCTACAACTGGCGAAGCTGTATGCCCACACGGGCCGGCCCTCGATTGCCCCGGAGAAGCTCCTGCGCGCCCTGTTGCTGCAGGTGCTCTACAGTCTCCGGAGTGAACGACTTCTGATGGAGCAACTGCAGTACAATCTGCTGTTCCGTTGGTTTATCGGCCTCGACCTGGATGCGCCGGTCTGGGATGTCACCGTCTTCACCAAGAACCGGGACCGGTTATTGGCGGGCGAGGTCGCCACCGCGTTCTTCGAGCAGGTGCTGGCGCAAGCCAAGACCCACCGGCTCTTGTCCGACGAGCATTTCACTGTCGATAGTACGCTGATCGAAGCCTGGGCGGGCCAGAAGAGCTTCAAGCTGAAGACCGATGCCGCGCCCGTGCCACCGGATGATCCGGGCAATCCCAGCGTGGACTTTCGCGGCGAGCGGCGGACGAACGCCACACACGTTTCGACGACCGATCGGAGGCCCGGCTGTACAAGAAGGCGGCCGGCCAGGAGGCCAAGCTGTGCTTCTTGGGGCATGTGCTGATGGAGAATCGGCATGGGCTGGTGGTGAACACGCGCCTCACCCCGGCCCCCCACACGACGGATTACGCTGGGTGGGGATAAGAACTATGACACGCACCAGTTCGTCCAGGTTTTACGGGCGCGGCAGGTCACGCCCCATGTGGTCCAGCACGCGACGAACCGGGCCAGTGCGATTGATGGACGGACTACTCGCCATCCCGGCTACACCGTGAGTCAACAGAAGCGGAAACGAGTCGAAGAGATCTTCGAGTGGTTGAAGACGGTCGGGGTGTTGCGCAAAGTCAAACTCCGTGGGGTGCAGCGGGTTGGCTGGCTGTTCACCTTCGCCGCGGCCGTGTACAACCTGGTGCGGATGCGCAATCTCGTGGAGGCCGCGACATGAGCCGATACGATCCCGCCGCACATACCATGGCCCACAGCGAGCCTCCACGGTGGGCGGCCATCCCCTCACGGATGGGCAGGGACGGCTCGTGTGAGTGGGTTTCGGGCGAATCGGTCGCATGCCACCCGGGTTTTTCCGCAGCCTGCTAGATCCGTCACGGGGCGCCGGGGCTCGCCTAGCGGCATCAGTTGGCCGCGCCGGGCCCGAAAGACCCAGTTCGCGAGCGTCTTGTCCGACATCGCGAGTCGTCTCGCCGCCTCTGTGTGTTGCGGACAGCCGTTAATGGGCTAATTCGTAACGGACGGCCGAGAGAAGTGTCTCCATGCTGAACGGCTTTTGCAATGTCTGGCGAGCGCCGAGCAGTTTTGCGGCACCCAGGCGGTTGTGCTTCCCACTGAAGCCTGTCATCGCAATCACCTTGGCGTTGAGAAACTCTCGGGTCAATTCAAGGATCAGCTCTAGCCCATTCATTTCTGGCATGAGAATATCGGTGACGATCAGATCGGCGGGCTGATTTCGATATAGTTCCAATCCTATGCGCCCATCGGTTGCTTCCACAACGGTATAGCCGTCCCTTTCCAACACAATGCGAATCAAGGTACGGATCGGTTCTTGGTCATCAATGACAAGTTGTTCAGCGACAATTAGAATTGCGGGGTAACGACAATTAGATCTGCGGGGTGCCCGCGCCTCCTCACCGCCGGTCCTGTACCCTCTTCGCTCTACCAAGGGAGGGCGAATGGTCACCGACCGGCAAGTAAGGAGACTGATGATGGAACTTGGCATCGGCACACCACTTTCAACAGCAGCCATGCGGGCAGGGATGAGTGAGAACACGGCCCGGCGGTATCGGACGGGGCCACTGCCCAGTCAGCGGAAAGCCCCGCGGCAGTATCGGACGCGCCCTGATCCCTTTGCGGCGTTGTGGCCGGAGATTGAAGCGCTGTTGGTCCAGGCACCTGGACTCGAGGCCACCACGATCTTCGAGACCCTGCGGGGACGGCCCGAGGGGCCCTTGACCGACGGCCAGCTCCGCACGTTGCAACGCCGGATCCGGCGCTGGCGGGCCACCCACGGGCCCGAGCGGGAGGTGCTGTTCCCGCAAATCCACCGACCGGGCGAATACGCGCAGAGCGATTTCACCGCCATGGGGTCGCTGGGCATCACGCTCAACGGCCAGCCGTTCGATCACCTCTTCTATCACTTCGTCCTCCCGTACTCGAACTGGGAGACCGGCGCGATCTGTGTGTCAGAGAGTTTCGAGGCGCTGATCGCCGGGTTTCAAGCGGCCGTCTGGGAACTGGGACGGGTGCCAGCTCTCCACCGGACGGATAATTTGTCGGCCGCCACCCATGACCTGCGCGAAGGCGGCCGGACCTTCAACGAGCGGTATCGGCAGGTGCTGGATCACTATGGGGTGCGGCCAGACGCGAACACGCCCGGCCGTGGCCATGAGAATGGCGATGTGGAACAAGCCCATCACCGGTTCAAACGGGCGGTCGAGCAAGCGCTGCTGCTCCGGGGCCACCGCGACTTCGAGAGCCAGGCCCACTATGCGCAGTTTCTACGGGCGATCCTCGCCGGGCGGAATCGAGGACGCCAGGCGACGCTCCAGGACGAACTCCCGCACATGCGCCCCCTCCCATCCCTGCGTCTTGACGATTTCCGCGTGCTCCGGGTGATGGTCAATCGCTTCTCGATGATTCGGGTCGGCCACAACGTCTATTCCGTCGCCTCGCGGCTGATTGGGGAGACGGTGGAGGTGCGGGTCTATCCCGAACGACTCGAGGTACGGTATGCCGGCGAAGGGGTGGCGACGATCGACCGGCTGCGGGGGCGCGGGCAGGCCGCCATTGACTATCGGCATCTGATTGGGTCGCTGGTGCGCAAGCCCGGCGCGTTTGCCCGGTATCGCTATCAAGCCACGTTGTTTCCGACCACGACATTCCGCCGGGCCTATGACGCGCTCACGGCCTGTCATGGGAGCCGGGCGGATGTCGAATACGTGCGTCTGCTCCAGTTGGCCGCCCGCACGAGTGAATGCGAGGTGGAGACCGTGTTGGGGCGGCTGCTCGACGGCGGCACCCGCTGGGATGCGATGCAGGTGAAGGCCCTCGTGCAGCCCGACGTGATCGCCGTGCCGCCGTGTGCACTCCCGCCGCCCGATCTCTCCGTCTATGACGCCTGTCTCGACATGGTGGGAGGTGGCCGATGACTACCTTGCCGATGCTCCTCCGGGCGCTCTGCTTGCCCACCTTCGCCCGTGAGTATCTGGTCGTAGCGGCCCACGCCGCCCGCGAAGGGCTGTCGCATGAGGCCTATTTGCAGACATTGGCGACCCAGGAGGCCAGTGACCGCGCCGCCCGTCGAGTGGAACGCCTGATCGTGGAGGCCAAGTTGCCACGCGGTAAAAGTCTCGCCACGTTCGACCTCGCGCGACTACCGCCCAAAGTCCGAACCGCCGTGGCGACGCTTCGAGAGGGCACGTTCCTGGATCAGGCCACCAATGTGCTCGTGTTTGGCAATCCCGGAACGGGCAAGACCCATCTCGTCTGTGGGCTCGGACTGGAGCTTGTCCGGCAACGGCGCCCCGTGCTCTTTGCCCCGACCTTCCAACTCGTCCAGCGCTTGCTCGCGGCCAAACGCGATCTCCGCCTCGCGGCCGAACTGAAACGGCTCGATCGCTTTGACGCGCTCATTCTCGATGACCTCGGGTATGTGCAACAGGACCGCGAAGAGATGGAAGTGCTCTTTACCCTGCTGGCCGAACGCTACGAGCGCCGGTCGGTGCTGATCACCAGCAATCTCGTCTTCAGCAAGTGGGACCAGATCTTCAAAGATCCCATGACCACGGCCGCCGCCGTGGATCGGGTGGTCCATCATGCCGTGATTCTGGAACTCCCGATTCCTAGCTACCGGGCTCAAGCCGCGAAAGCGAGAAGTCAGGCGTCATCCGGCGCCGCCACGCCAGACATGAAAAGCATGGGAGACACAACCGTGAACGACGAGTGACCCGACGGAGCCCGGACGGCTCCCTCAACCGGAGGACGGCCCCTGCACTTCTAATTGTCGCCAGCCCTCAAATCTAGTTGACGCCAGACAACAAGTATGACAGGCATCTGAATCTTATCGGAAGAACCGCGCGAGACTTAAATTTCTCGAACGGGTAGACGACATTGTTTTGCCACATAGATTAGCTATAACCTATCTCAAAGTGACAACCGACATTTTGATTGGGCACACCTCCTTGTTGGTTTCATGAAGGGAACAGACGTTCTCGCATTACGCCACCGCATCTGGTTTCCCTGACTTCATCGTTTCAGCATGTGGGCGGCACGCCACGTGGCCTAGCCCATATACAGGACCAGCATGATGCTGAGCAGCTCGACGAGATGGATGGGATGCCACCCTTCGACCACTTCCACCTCCACGACCACCAGGAACAGGGTAGTCAGGAGAAAAACAAGTACGTGACGGCAGGACATGGCGAAGACCTCCCGTAGGAAGGCCCTGACCCACCCGTGCGGCTTCTCCATGATCAACGACCTCCTCTGCGGCTCTCTGTACAGACCGCGAGCCCGTCGACACGCAGAAGGCCTCTGCACCTCATCGAATGGCAGGCCCAAACATGTATGCGAACACCGCTCTGCAGGAACGTGCAGGCGCCCTGGGCCAGACCACTCCCCAGGGCTATTACAACATCGAACGGATGCTGACGGCAGTTGTGGGCAAACAGGGCCAAGTGAAGGCTTGCGGCACGTGCATAGAAGCGCGAGGTCTGGACAGACTAGGTCTGATCGAAGGCATTGAAGTCAGCACGATAAGCCAACTGGCCCAATGGGTCATGGACTCCGATAAGGTACTGACGTTCTGATAAGCAACTGGTTGATTGGATTGGTTTTGAATGCTAACCAGAGTGAATATGTCCTCGACAAGCGTGGCGCTCCTAGTCTCCTAGCGGGCCATCACCACACATTCCTGCCAAATAATAGATAGAACTGTGTGCAACTTACGATCGCGTTTCCAAACGAGCAGTGAGGTCTTTCATGTCTTGCAGGTCGTCGGTATGGGGCATGCATAATTGGTGTCCTTTCGGGTTCGACAAGGAGTTCAGTGTGATCATTTCAGCAGATGCAGCACGACAGCTTGAAGTTTACGGCCTAGTCCTCCGTTGCGGATCTGATAATAGGGAATGAACCATTCCAGATCATCATTCGGCTGGCTCCCTCCGGCGATCACCGCCCGAAGGGCCCCAAGCACAGAGGACAGCCTCTTCGAGCACTTTCAGGACCCCTGAGACGTCCATTTCGAGGTCACGGTAGGCCAGTACTCGTGTGACCTCGGCTTCCTGGCTGGCCATACGACAGGTGAACATCCGGAAGGCATGCGGGTATTCGCAAGGCCAGAACGAGAGCTCGACGTCGAAGTCATCGATGGTGAGACTGATAAAGCCCATGTCTTGGGACATGTTTCGCACTGTGGCCTGAAGGCCTTCTGCTTCAAGCGCCTCTTGGAGGGATCGGTAGTAGGCGCAAAGGTGCAACTCTTTGGAACGCTGACAGACCGATTGCGAGCCAAGGTGCCTCAGCCTCATCTGCCAACAAGAATATCGACGCTACCCCTCGAAAGGAGCTCCTCCATTGCGGTATAGCTGCCTGGTCCAACTTCAACTATCCTCATTTTTAGAAAGTACAGTGCTGAGTGGCGGATTCCGATAAGGAGTACATTATGTCTATGCTTCTCCCTCCTCAGAAGAAACAATTTCGGAAATCCCGTGCGCTCATGCGTGTCCGGGTTGAATTCGAAAGCGGACTCTCAACCGAACACATACAAGGAGAAGGCCGTTCCGCTGATATTAATATGAGTGGATGCAGTGTTGAGAGCGACCAATGTCTCTCCAAAGGAATCTATCTCACTCTGCGCATCCATCTGCCAGGCCTCGCGGCACCAGTGAATGTGACCTTGGCGCGGGTTCGATGGGTGCATGGCTCAGAGTTCGGAGTCGAATTCATTCAGCTTCGCCCTCAAGACCAACTGCGTCTCAGTCAGTTGACAAAGACGGCCCCTGCACACGAGGCCGTGTCGATACCAGAAACTCCTTTTAGTCCTCCACATGGTTCCCACGACAATTCTGGTCGTTGACGATGATCCCGACATACTCCACCTCTGCGCATTAAAACTGAAGCGGTATGGATTCAATGTCTTACAGGCTTCGGGGAGTACAGAAGCGTTGCAGATATGCTCGACCCATGTCGGGGACATTCATCTCGCCTTGGTTGATTTGATGCTGGCCCCACCGGTCTTTCAATTGAGAACAGAGAAGCTACCCTATCTTCGGATTCATGGGCACACCCTCGTCAATGGGCTGCTTGAAACGCGGAAAGGGCTGCGAGCGGTCCTCATGTCATCCCATTCTAAGACAACGCTTGAGAACAATGGCCTTATGATCGGAGGGCTTCCATTTCTGCAAAAACCGCTCTTTGTCGAAACGTTACTTGCCACAATCCGCCAGCACGTGGAGAAACTGCCTCTTGAAGCTGCCTCTTGAGGCTACGCCACAGAACTGCTCCATGCTTTGAGCGCCAGACTGGAGAAGGTCTCCGGATTTCCACTCTCGGACCTTGCTTCGGAGATAACTGAAGCAAGGTTGTGACGATGACGACATGGTGAACTCCCTTATTTGGTGATTGTTCAACAGGATTTTGGCCTCGGCTAGGCTAGCTCCTCCCGTTGTTTTCGCTCGATCCGATGCTGCTGGCTCGAGCCTGAAATTGGAGCGTCTGTGCGTGGGGAGAACGGTGGCGAATGTTTGCAACGAAGCAGATTGGAATCCGAAAGCGAGCCGCGCGGGTAATCGGTCAGCCTTTCGTAACGGACATCTCCATGACGGGTTGAGTTAGCATAGTGTTCATCCGCCTAGTTGATCGACCAAGGCATGTATCGTGAGGGCGCATTCCATTTTGTGTGGGACCGTGGTGTAACCTGATGGGCTTCCGGGGCCGGACCTACATGCAGAGCTGCAACCCTGCCAGAAGATACAATCAGAAGACGCGGTGGCAATACATGAGCCAGCCCTCGCGGAGCAAGAGTATCTACATCCGCTGATACCCAAGCCGTAGCCACGCATGTGCCAGATCGCGGATGCGCAACCGCAAGGCCGATTGCTTTTCGACTGTATTCTTTCAAAAGTACAGTGCTCGACGGAACCAGGCTAACCGATAGGCCGCGCACAACTCAGCTGAAACGATTTGTGAAACCACTGGGCCAGTTCCTGGTGGGTAATAGGTCTTACACTCTCTTACGCGGAGCCTCTGACTGTAGGCGCTTTTGGCGGAGAGCCTCGTTCAAGAAATCCGTTTAGATGCCGTTATAGAACTACGTAACGAACGCACAGAGGAGATTCATTATGCTGACAGTCGAAATGGCGGCTGATGGGGAGACGCTCACGATTACGCTTCCCAGTCGTCTGGATGGGAAAATTCGTGAAGAATTCCTGAAGGCGTTTCGCCAGCAAGCCAAGCCTTCCAGCCATTACGTCATCGACCTGGCCAAAACCAGCTACATCGACAGTACGGGGTTAGGAATGTTGATGATATTGCGGCAGCATGCCGGCAATGACAAAGCCCAAGTGCGGCTGATCAATTGCTCCGCTCAAATCAAATCAATCCTTACCATCGCCAATTTCCAGGCGCTGCTGACCGTCGCATGAACATACTGATTGCGGACGACACCAGAACGAATCGCCTGATTCTCGGCTCGATGCTGCGTGAAGACCGCCACACCGTCATCCTCGCCGAGAATGGGAGGGAAGCCGTCGCCCTGTTTGAGGCAGAACAACCCGATCTCGTCATCATGGATTTAGTGATGCCGGAGCTGGACGGGTATGAAGCGGCCCGAATGATCAAGTCGTTGGCTTGCCACCGTTTCGTGCCCATCATGTTTCTGACCGCCGTCTCTGACGAAGAGGGGCTGGCCAAATGCATCGCCTGCGGCGGCGATGACTTTCTGACCAAACCGTACAACCAAACGATTTTGCGCGCCAAAATTGCCGCCTGGAAGCGCATGCTCGATCTCCACCGCACCGTGACAGCGCAAAATGAGAAACTGGAGGAACACCACGCCAGATTGCGGCAAGAAGAAGACGTGGCGAACCAAATCCGCAGCAATGTGCTCGATGCCGGATGCCTGAACCACATCGGCATTCGCTATCGCCTGACCCCGGCCGCCATTCTCGGCGGCGACCTCATTCTTGCCGCCAGGCGCCCCACAGGGGCGCTCCACATCATGGTGGGCGACTTCACCGGCCATGGGCTCTCCTCCTCAATCGGCGCGCTCCCCGTCGCGGATCTGTTCTACCAGATGACGGAACAGGGCTGTT
Source organism: Nitrospira sp. (assembly GCA_013140455.1). Lineage (GTDB taxonomy): Bacteria > Nitrospirota > Nitrospiria > Nitrospirales > Nitrospiraceae > Nitrospira_D. The sequence continues at coordinate 10,583 of JABFSU010000008.1, forward strand.
TGCTCCGGGACATCGTCATTGCAGTCAATGAGAAGCTCCGTCGTACTTTGCCCATTGGCTTGTTCTGCGCCGCCTGTTTCATCGACCTCGCTCCGTTGACAAGAGCGGCATTCGTATGGAACGGCGGCTTGCCTCCCGTGCTCGTCTTCAATCCCGACGCGGGATGCCGCGCGCACATTCCGTCGCGGCATCCTCCGCTGGGGCTGCTCTCGGATGAAGAGTTTCGTTGCAGCTTCGAAGAGATTGCGCTCACCTCGGACGACCGGATCCTCGTCTACTCTGACGGGCTGATTGAAGCCAGCAACCCCGCCGGAGAACTGTTCGGCGAGGAGCGTCTTATGCGCTGTCTGGCCAAACGCTCTTCATCTGACAAAGTCTTTGACGACATTCTTGACGCCCTCGGAGCGTTTACATCCGGAGCGATCCTTCAGGATGACTTGACTCTCGTGGATATTCCCGTTGATCGCGTCGCCGCGCAGCTGGACCATGCCAACATACAGGAGACCTCTCAGGGTGAATGGCCGCTGGAATGGGACATCCAGATCCGGCTCGGTCCTGATGCCATACGCACACACGATCCGGTACCTGACTTGCTTCAGTTGGTGAGCCAGATACCTGGATTATATCGACATAAAGAACGTCTCTTTACGGTGCTGTCGGAAATCCTCACCAACGCGATCGACCACGGTCTGTTGGGGCTTGATTCGTCGTTCAAAAGTTCTATCGAAGGCTTCGAGCGATACTACAGGGAACGCGATCAACGACTGACCGAACTTTGCGATGGATCCATCACCGTGCATCTGTGGCACATTCCGGAGAACGGAGGCGGCACATTGACCATCCGGGTCGAAGACAGCGGACCGGGATTTGATCATTCATCGCCCGCGCAGAACTTCTCCGGCAACGTCACAGTCTCAGGCCGGGGCATCGCTCTGATTCGGTCGTTATGTCAGCAGGTAACCTTTCACGGCAAGGGCAACTGCATCGAGGCCGTCTTTGCCTGGTAGCATCAGCGTTCTTTCCGACATCGCGTCACCCCTTGCCGTGTACTCTGTTGGTCCTACACCAAATACTTTTCAAGTTTTGCCCAACATGCGCCGATAGTATTACTAACTTAACCGGACGCTCTCAACCACGGCGACAATGACGCCACAGGGGCATCCTTTCCAACATGAGGAGGCATCAGCATGCGATCCGTACTGAAACGTTTTCACCAAGAAGAAGATGGCGCCACCGCCATCGAGTACGCCCTGCTGGCATCCGGCATCGCAGCTCTCATTGCCACAGCGACGTTCTTGCTCGGCGGCCGAATCCGAACCGTTTTCAACCGCTTAGCCGGACTGATTCGATAATGGATGCCACGCCAGTGGAATGGCTCCAGACCGCCCCCTCCCTGGGGGTGATCGGACTGCTGACCCTGCTCGCTCTTGGCGCCATCAGTGACCTGCGTCACGCGAAGATTCCGAATCGGGTCACCTATTCAGCGATGATAGGGGGGCTGCTGCTGCAGACCGCCCACCACGGAATCATCGGCCTAGGCGTCAGCGCTGCGGGGCTTGCCGTGGGCACGGCCCTATTTGTGGCATTTTATGCGCTCGGCGGGATGGGCGCCGGTGATGTCAAATTCATGGGGGCGGTCGGCAGCCTAGTCGGGCTGCCCGACATTCTCTCCGCAGTGCTCGTCACCGCATTGTTCGGCGGGGTGTATGCGGTAGGAATAACAATTCGCAGCAAGGGAATGGGAGAAGGCCTGCGGGAGGTCTTGTCGTTCTTTCTTTCCTGTGTCCTCACGGGCCGGCTTCGATCGGCGCTGGCGTCTGCCGAAGCTCAGCCCAAATTACGATACGGGATGGTGATCGCGATCGGAACTCTGGCCGCGCAGTGGTGGGAGGGGCGGCTCTAAAAGCTCTACGCACGTGCGAGACGGCCTCCGCCAGTCCCGATGGGGATTGCCCGTTTCTGCCCGAGGCTCTCCTGGGGGCATGGCAGACAGAGCTCCGAACAGTCACCGATCACCTGATCCTATGCTGTCACAGCTCATGGCAAGGAGAACACACGGTTGCTAAGGATGGTCCCGCGATGTACATGACTCCCCGACAACGTGCGCTGATGGTGTTGGCCCTCGGCGGCTTCATCGGACTGGCAACCAGTCTTTGGGCCTATCAGTGGCTCCACAGCCTTGAGGAACAGACTCGTCTTGACGGAGAAGCCAGCCATCGAACCTCCCCGGTAGCCATCGCCACTGCCGATTTATCCTGGGGAACGGTGCTGACCGATGAGATGACACGGATCGTCGCCGTTCCGGCTGACGCGCAGCCGAAAGGCCATTTCGCCTCGACGGACGGGCTGAAGGGCCGGGTTCTGATTGCCGACATCAAGCAGCACGAGCCGATCCTCGAGTCCAAGCTGGCTCCGACCTCCGTCACGGTCGGCGGAATCGCAGCCATCACCCATTCAGACAAGCGAGCCGTCGCCGTCAGGGTGGATGACGTGGTTGCAGTCGGCGGCTTCATCAAGCCCGGCGACCGCGTGGATGTGCTCGCCACACTGCGCCGGCCCGGCGAAACCGATGCCCCGGTCACAAAAGTTGTGCTTGAGAATATCAGAGTACTCGCCATAGGGCAGGACGTTGAGCGCAAGGCACAACACGATGAGGCGGCCAAGGATCGTGAAAGTACGACCGTTGCTCCCTCGGTCATGACGTTGGAAGTCACGCCTGCCGAAGCCGAACAGCTGGCCCTGGCCTCCACCGAGGGCAAGGTGCAGCTGGCATTGCGCAACCCTCAGAGCGCCACAACCGTCTACACCGCAGGCGCGACCATTCCCTCCTTGCTCGATTCGTATGGTGGCCAGGGGGAACCGCGTTCCGATCGGCGCTCGGGTCCATTGAGCCGCTCCCGCCAGTCGAACGCGGCCCTGTCCGTCAAGCGCGCGCCGGCGAATGAACCGACGTCCCTCGTGCATATCCCTGAGAAGTCGGCGCCCATCTCGGTTTCGCCGGAGGTTTCCGTGATGGCGTCGGCCCCGCTGCAGGTGGGAATGCCACCGGACGCTCCGTCGCTCGACGGAACGCCGTCGTCTCCATCCTCTCCCGCATCGAAGGGACCAGCCTCCATCTCGGTCGAGCTGATTCGTGGTATGACGCGCAGCAGCTTGACGTTTGAACCTGCCCGATCGGACACGAGTGTGTCCAAGGGAGTGCCCGAATGACCTCCCGTAAACGGATCTACGGATGGAGCAGGCGCGCGGCTGGCGCAGGGCTTCTCGTGTTCTGCCTGACCACGGCGGCACCGGCCCAGGAACCGCCTGCTCCGGACATCCGGACATCCGGACATCCGGACATCCGGACACCTTCACCCCAGCCGCTGTCCTTGAGCGTCGGCAAATCGATCGTGCTGGACAATCTGACTTCATTTTCACGTGCCTCCATCGCCGACCCGGATATCGCGGACACGCTCGTGCTGTCTCCACGGCAACTCTATGTGATGGGGAAAATGGCCGGCACGACCAACCTCACGCTCTGGGATGCCGACGGACGCGTCTCTGCCTTGTACGACCTGTCCGTCTCGCCGGACCTTGTTCGCCTCAAGGAGCACCTCCATCGGCTGTTCCCGAACGATCCGGATCTGCACGTGTCCGCCGCGCATGATCGCCTGACGCTGACGGGTACGATGCGGAGCGCCTCGCAGGTGTCCGAAGCCGTCGCGGTTGCCGAAGCCTATACCAAGCAGAAAGTGATCAATCTGCTGCGCGTCAGCGGCCTCCATCAGGTTATGCTGGAGGTGCGCGTGGCTGAGATGGAACGGACGCTCCTGCGTCGCCTGGGTGTGAACTTGGCCGGGGTGAACGGCAGCGGGAAGTCGTTCGGCGTGTCGACGCTGCGAAACCTGACCACGGTCTTGCCCCCCGATGATCCGTCCGCCGCTCTGTTGGCTGGCCCATTCGGTGTGGGCGTCAGTCAGGCCGTCAATGCGTTGTTCCGGTTTCAGACCGGATCGACGAATTGGACCGGATTCATCGATGCGCTGAAAGAGGAGAATCTGGTCAAAGTCCTGGCGGAACCGACCCTTGTAGCGCTGAGCGGGCAGGATGCCCACTTTCTGGCCGGCGGAGAATTTCCGATCCCGGTTCCCCAGGCCTTCGGCGTCACTACAATCCAGTTCAAGAAGTTCGGCATTCAGCTGAACTTTCATCCGGTTGTCCTCAGTCCAACCCGCATCAACGTGACCGTGTCGCCGGAAGTATCGGAATTGGACTTCGCCAACGGGATCGCGCTGCAAGGATTCGTGGTGCCGTCCATCACGACCCGGCGCGCATCCACCGTCGTCGAATTGGAAGACGGACAGAGCTTTGCCGTGGCGGGGCTCCTGCGAGATACTGTGAGGGAAACTGTGTCGAAATTTCCCGTTCTCGGAGACATTCCGATTCTCGGCGCCTTGTTCAGAAGTTCGTCATTTCAAAAGAATGAAACGGAGCTGGTCATCATTGTCACCCCACGATTCGTCACGCCGGTCGCGGAAGCCGAATTGCCGCTTCCCACTGGGGAGTACCTGGAGCCCAACGACCTCGACTTCTATCTCATGGGACGCCTCCAGAGTAAGCAACAGAAGGGCCGGACGCCGCTCCCTCCGCCGGCGCAACTGCCCTTCGAGGACAAGCTGGAAGGACCGGTCGGGCCGATGCTGCCCTAGCCCATATTATTCATGACGGGTCCTGGCGAAATCGAAGCCAGGCAAGGGGCTAAGGGCACGAAGCTAGAGGCTGGGAGAACGTCACCCCCACAGAGGCGTTCATGAATAATGCGGGGTGTAGTGAGGGCCATGCTCCGGACAGCGGGAGGTATTCCATGACACGACACGGCCTCATGATCATCATAGCCATCATGGTGGTCATGACCATCGGCTGCACAAGTCCCGCGCCGCTGCGGGACGATTACGGCCGATCAGTGAGGGCGATGAAACAGGCGCAGCGCCCCGACTCTGCGAGAATGCGGGGGATGGCTCCTATGGAAGGGTTGGATGGCCGGGCCGCACAGGCGGTGATCCAGCAATATCTGGGCACGTTCGACAAGGCCAACGAGGGCGCCCCGTCGGCGGCGCCGCTTCAGATGCCGTCCGGAATCAATGAAGCGGTTGGCGCAACAGGATCGCTGCCGGGCGGAAACGCGACAAGTCCATAATCCCGGTGTGGCGCGAGGAGATGGTAGTCGTGAACAATGTAACAAGTAGCCGCGGCGCGCGCTGCCATGAATATGGGGCGGCGGCCGTGGAGTTCGCGCTGTTGCTCCCATTGCTCATGTTGCTCTTGTTCGGCATCGTGGAGTTCGGTCTGGCGCTGCACCGCCAGCAAGTCTTGGCCACAGCCAGCCGGGAGGGTGCCCGGGTTGGGATTCGCCAGACCGCGCCGCGCCCGACGTCTGGAGACATCGAACGAGCGGCTCGCAATGTTCTCACCCAAGCCGGGGTGGTCGGCGCCGTGGTCGCCGTGGCCGGAGCGGGCGGCGTGTCTGGCACGGACCTGCGCGTGGATGTGGAACTGCCCCATCGCTTTTTCGTCTTGCCGAATCTGGCGCCAGGAATCGCCACGTCGGTAAGGCTCCGTTCCCGAACGGTGATGAAGCATGAATGATCGCCCGACTGGTTGTTGCGCGGACATTTCCCTCTCCTTGCGGCTCTCGGACGGCCGCCGGCGAGGCATGTTGTTGCACGATGAGCGCGGAGCGGTCGCTGTCGTAATCGCGGTCAGTCTCTTGGCGCTCGTCTCGTTGGCGGCCTTGGTGGTGGATCTTGGCTTTGCCCTGGCATCGAGACAGCATTTGCAAAACCTCGCGGATGCCGCGGCGCTGGCCGGCGCCGGACAGTTGGGAAGACTATATGAAAATCCTGCGGGAGCCGCTCCGGCGGCGCCGTCCCCAGCGGATCGTGCAAGGGTTCGCGCCGTCGTGTCGGAGGTTGCGGCGACCAATCGTGCGGCGACCAAACTCACCGGCGTCACGGTCGCGGACCTCCGTCTGGGGCGTTGGAATCCAGCGACACGAACCGTCGTGTCCGCCTCAGCCGACCCCGACGCGGTGCTGGTGCGGGCGCAGGGTTTTATGCCGACGTTTTTGGCTGGCGTGGTCGGTATCCGGCAACTGTCTCTGTCAGCCACGGCCAGCGCAGCGTTGACCGCGATGGCCGAGGCGACGCCCGGCGCGCTGGCCTTGCCAGCCGGAATTTCATCGGCCTGGATGGCCCAGGGTCCGATTGAGGGAAGGCGTCTCCGCCTCTATGCGCCCAACGGCGGAGACCCGTGCGCCGGTTGGTCCACCTTCACGGATGCGCCGCCGACCATCGGACGGTTGCAATCCATCGTGCAGGGACTGACTCGCCGTGCCTACACCAGCCCGTCCGCGCTCGTCGACAGAACACGCTTTCAGTTTGTTGTCGGAAATCCGGCGGCGATCGCGCCGGACCTCATGGCGCTCTACAACGCGCGGAAAAATCCCGCGACCGGCCAATGGACGACGACCATTGCCGTGTATCGCCAGGCGCAGTGCGCCGTCCCTGCCGGCGCGGTGGCGCTCGCGGGCTTTGCCACCGCGGTGATCACGGCAGTCCCCACTCCGGACGGACCGGCGCTGGATGCAGTGATGCGGACCGGCTTCATTCAGCGGGGCCGTGGAGGAGGGCCGGACTATGGCACCAACGGGAGCATTCCGGCGTTGGTGCAGTAATAAGCAGGTGTGAACCGTACGCTGAGCAAGACCATGACACATCAGACGCTGAACTCACATCACGTGCGATCAAGGATGGAGATCTTATGATCGGATCATCCAATGCGGTGCAAGAGCCCCGTCCCGAACAGGTCGCCGAGCCGCACGGAGTGGTCATCGCCCTGTTCGGCGCCAAGGGCGGCGTCGGCGCGAGTACGGTCGCGGTCAATCTGGCGCTCTGCGCGCAGCAACAGCGAACGAAGGAATCGGTGGCGCTTGTGGACCTCAATCTGCAGGCGGGAGACCTGCATCTCTTGCTGGGACTGGAGCCTGCGCATCGGTGGCGAGGCGTGATGCGCCAAGCCGACCGGCTGGACGCCACCTTTCTGATGAGCTTGCTGGCCAAGCATCCGTCCGGGCTCCATCTACTGGCATCGGATTACGATGGCTTGGGAGACACGGTGTTGAATCCAGAGCTGGTCTCACGCGCGTTGCTGCTCCTCCGCGCACTCTTCCCGATCGTCATCGTAGACTGCGGGCATGTGCTTCAAACCCCGGTGCGAAAAGCGCTGGAACAGGCCACCACCATCCTGGTCGTATCCGGGATTGAGATTCCCGCCATGCGGCGGACGAAGCGCCTGCTGGAAGTCCTGCCCCCGCTCATCGGCGACAACCGGAAGATCCAGGTGCTCATCAACGGCCTTGACCGGAACGACCAGGGATTGCTCATGGAAGCGGAGACGGCGCTCGGACATCGCGTCGCCTGGCACATTCCGGCCGATTCCACTGAAGCGCGGTCCGCCATCGAGCTAGGCCGGCCGCTCTGCGCAATTTCCCGACGACGGGACGTGGTGCAGGCCTACCGCAGCCTGGCTTCGGGGCTGACCGCGTCGAAACCGTCCTGCGAGAACGCGCCGCCTCTGGCCGCCGCCGGATGGGCGGCGAAGTTGTTGGCGCTGGTGACGCGCCGCTCGCTTCAGGACTCAGGCCGATCACAGGAGCCGGGCGAGCAGCCATGAACGGCCACCACTTCGACAATCCGGGCAAGGAGGTCTTTGTGCAATCAACGTCCGTTCCTGACATCGATCCCACCTCGACTGAACGCCGCGATCTCAAACACCGCGTCCATGACCGGCTGCTCAGCCGGCTGGACTTTGCCGCCATGGGATTGCTCGACCCCGCGCTGCTGCGGGCGCAACTGGCCATGCTGATCATGCAGATCTTGGAAGAAGAAGGCGCGCTGTTCACCGATGCGGATCGGGAAGAAGTCATCACCGACGTCATGCACGAGGTACTCGGATTGGGTCCGTTGGAACCGCTGTTGCAGGATCCGACGATCTCCGACATTCTCGTCAACACATTCAAACAGGTGTACGTGGAGCGTGGAGGCAAGCTGGAACTGGCCGCGCAACGATTCAACGACAACACACACCTGCGGGAAATCATCGACAAAATCGTGTCGCGGGTCGGCCGCCGCATCGACGAGTCGTCCCCGATGGTGGACGCCCGTCTGGAGGATGGCTCGCGCGTCAATGCGATCATTCCCCCCCTGGCGCTGGACGGTCCGATCCTCTCCATTAGGAAATTCAGCCGGGATAAGCTGCAGTTGGAGCAACTGGTCGAACGACGCGCGTTGACGGCCGCGATCGGTGATACGCTCCAGGCGATCGTCCGCGCGCGGCTGAATGTGCTAATCGCCGGTGGAACCGGCTGCGGTAAGACCACGATGCTGAACGTGCTCTCGGGCTTTATCCCGGCCGAGGAGCGCATCGTGACGATCGAGGATGCCGCCGAATTGCAGCTTCGCCAGGAGCATGTCGTCCGGCTGGAAACTCGGCCGCCGAATGTAGAAGGCAAAGGCGAGGTTACCCAACGAGACCTGGTGCGCAATAGTCTGCGCATGAGACCGGACCGGATCATTCTGGGGGAAGTCCGCGGCGCCGAAGCGCTGGACATGCTTCAGGCCATGAACACCGGCCATGACGGGTCCTTGGCGACCATCCATGCCAACAGTGCGCGCGACGCCGTCACGCGAGTCGAAACCATGGTGTCCATGGCCGGCCTGAATCTGCCGGTGCAGATGCTGCGGCACTACGTCTCATCGGCGTTGGATGTGATTGTGCACTTGACCCGCTTCTCAGACGGCAGCCGGCGGCTCACAAGCCTCCAGGAAATCGTTGGCATGGAGCAGGACGTGATTGTGTTACAGGAAATCTTCGCGTTCGAGCAGACCGGTCTTGACCCGGATGGGCGTGTGAAAGGTCGCTTCAGAGCGACCGGTATCCGCCCAAAGTTCGCCGAACACATCGAGGCCATGGGGTTGCGGCTTGCCGCCGACACCTTCGATCCCGATCACGTCACTGAGGTGTGAAAAAAGGAGCGCACTGTCTCATGATGATCGTCATCGCCATTGGTCTCGCAGGCTCTCTGCTGTTGGTGCTGGGAGGCGTCGTGACGCTGTGCCGGACCCGCGACGTACCGGATTTGTCAGCCGTCGACGGAGGGATGGGCGTGGAATTCGGCGGCATCTCCAGAGCGCAGGACTTCAGCCCGACGCGCTGGGCCCATGTGTTGCTGAGCGCCCTGCCCGGCATTGAGCAACTCGATAGTGTGCGGCGGCGCGCCGACGTGACCGCGCCGCTCGCCGCACTTGTCGGCGCGTGCCTGGCCCCGGCCGGCGTGAGCGCGATACTGGCCCTCGCCGGCGCCGTCAGCGTGCCGGCCATGCTGGTGCTCACCGCCATCGGAAGCGTCCCCGTCCCGGCTTACTTATTCCAGCGCGCCGCAGCGCGCCGGGCTCATTTTCAACGGCAGTTGCCTGACGCGCTCGATCAGATCGCCCGATCGCTCCGCGCCGGCCACGCCTTTCTGGCCGGGATGAAAATGGTCGCGGAAGAAATGCCCCCTCCGATCGGTTCGGAATTCGGCGCGGTGGTGAAAGAGATCACCTTCGGCGTCAGCGTCGGGGAAGCGCTCACCCGCCTGACGAAACGGATGAACTCTCCGGCCCTCGCATTTTGTGTCACCTCCGTGCTGATCCAACGGGAAACAGGCGGCAATCTCGCTGAGATCGTCGATACGATCAGCCTCATGATGAGGCAACGATTTGAATTGGCGGCCAAGGTGCGCGCCGTCTCGGCCGAAGGACGCCTGTCCGCCGTCATCTTGTTCGCCCTGCCTTTTGCGCTCGGCGTCTTGTTGCTGATCATCAATCCAGACTATGTCTTAGTGTTGTTCCATGATCCTGTCGGCCAAACGATGACGATCGGCGGCGGGATCTTGATGCTCATCGGGGCCATAGTCACAAAACGGATGATCACCATCCACATATGAGGCGGTCATGGACCTGACGCTCGCTCTCGGTCTCGCTGTGTTCGTCGGCTGTCTGGTCAGCATCGCCGGACTCACGCTCTATGGGACTGAATCTCGGCGGATCTCGCACTGGCACCGCAGAATCCAAGGCATGCAGGAGGCCGGCTGCGCCCTCTCCATCTCGGCCAGGATTGGACGGTCGGCTCGACGCTTGTTACTCATCTGCGGGCGGCGGAAATCTGGTTCGGCACGGGAAGGAGAGCCGCTCCCTCTCCCGAACCCGTTCGCCACCGCCGGTTTGCGCGGTCCGGATATCCCGATCCTGTTTCAGGGCGCCAAAGTGGTCGGTGCGGCGGCCTGTCCTCTGATTGGCCTAGCACTGTATGGACTGCTGGCTCGCGATTCGGCGCTTGCGCCGGTGATCCTCTGCGCCGTCACGGCGATGGGAGGCTGGTACCTCCCTGATCTCTGGCTCCGGCACCGGATCGAGAACCGGCGGCAACACATTCTTACCGCGTTCCCTGCCGCGATCGAACTCATGGTGGTCTGTGTTGAAGCGGGCCTGAGTTTGGACGCGGCCATGGCCCGTGTCGGACAGGAGTTGAGATTGATGCATCGGGAGTTGAGCGAAGAACTGCAAGCCTTGTGTCTGGAGCTGAGAACCGGTCGATCCCGCCAGCAGGCGCTGCGCAACGCCGCTCTCCGCATGCAACTGGAAGAAGTTCAGAGTTTTGTGTCCTTGCTGATCCAGACCGAACGGTTCGGCACCAGGATCGGGCAGGCGCTTCGGGCGCAGGCCGACAGCGTGCGCAAGCGCCAGACTCTCCAGGCTACGGAGATGGCCGCGAAGCTGCCGGTAAAACTGCTGCTGCCCTTGATCTTCTTTATCTTCCCCAGCCTGCTCGTCGTCCTCCTGGGACCGGCGATGATTCACGTATTCCGCCAACTCGCTCCGACCTTTGGACCCTAAGCCCGTGGCGCTCAAGCGATGGCGGCAACCTACCGATAAAGTGGGCATGCGTTCATCTCGATATCTTACGGCGGCGCTACCTGCGGGACTTGCAAGCCTCCTTCTCATCGGCTGTGCCGCACGGCCTTCTGTGCCGTCGGCCACTCACGAGGCGATCGCGCAACAGGCGGACGAGCGGCGGAAGGCCTCCGACCCCTCTGATATACCCGCCGGGCAGATGCCGGCCGGCCTGACGAAAACAGACTACGAGCGATTCGGCGACCAGTACGTCCGTCAGGGAAATCTGACGCTTGCCTTCGCTCAGTACGGCCGGTCTCTTCGCGTGGATTCCCGCCAATCGCGTGTTCGGGACAAACTTGGGCTCCTGTATGCGCAGAAGGGTTTCTGGGAAGAAGCCCAGAATGAATTTCAACGGATTCTGCAAGACGACGCGGCCTACGCGCCGGCGCATGAAGGACTCGGCCAAGTGCATCTTTCCGGGGGGCGCGCCGCAGAAGCGGAAACCTCGTTCCGGCGCGCGATCGAGCTCAACCCGCATTTGTGGAAGTCGCACGCGTTCCTTGGCCTGCTCTACGACTCACAAGGCAAGCATGCCGAAGCACTCGAATCGTTTCGATCCGCGCTCGCCATCAAACCGGGACACCAAGCCCTTCTCAATAACACCGGCCGCTCCCTTTATCTCCTGGAACGGTACGAAGAGGCGGTTGATCACTTTCAACAGGCGTTGCAGACTGGTCAGCCCACGCCCGCTCTGATCAACAACTTCGCCCTGACATTAGCCAAGCTCGAACGGTACGAGGACGCGTTCGAGCTGCTCCATCGATATGCTGCCCCTCAAGCGGCCTCTAAAAACCTAGAGGCCCTCTATCGGGTCGCCGGTCACCACCGAGTCGCTGCCGCCTGCGGCGGCCAAGCGCAGGAGGAGAGGAGCGATACAAGCGGACATGCATTTGGTTCGTCCCTCGGCGCATATAGGCGCCCTCAGCTTGAGCATCATTCCGATGGGGAGAACGCTTCAGTAGGCACAAACGATTCTAGACCAGAGCACAAGTCCAAACCGACAGGCACGATCCAGCAATTGTGCCATTGAGTCGAGACACGATGCGGGACAATGTGCCTTTGGCACGCAGCATGAGAGCCAATCCTATACTCGGGCAGGCATTGATCTCGCAGACTGCGACCTGTCATGGTGAATACGGGACAGGGAGCAGAGAGTCAATCAAGCGCGGTGATCTGACGGATTCACGCGGATTTGTGATAGCCGCCGCTGACCTGACGGCTCTCGCTTCGTTCAAGAACGGGGCTAGTCCAGAAGATCTCTATCGGACCCTTGTGACAGGTCTTGACGGCACCCCGATGCCGTCTTCTGCCCACAGCTTTGAAGGCCAGGAAGAGGATCTCTGGCACCTCGTCAACTCTCTGCTCTCGCTTTCTGCCTCGTTGCCATAAGCCTTCGCCAAGAGGTATGCCGACTGGCGACTTGTTCGGTAGCCTCAAGGTTTTCATATGCAATCCGATACGATCAAGGGGAGAATCGATATCGTCTTGCCCATGAACCTCGGCGCAGAATAGTTCTGCATTCGCCCAAAACGGGACGAGGGGAACGGCGGTCGCGGCTTCAACCGCGACCTTGCAGTTGGCGCACAGCATGGCACTATTCAAAACCCAGCGCTACTCATTCGACACGATGACCCGCAGATGGCGATCAAGCCTGCGCTTACGATTGATGGCCGGGCTGTTTGGCCTCGTGTTTTGGATTGCCGCCGCCACATCAGCTCTGGCAATTTTTCAGCAACGGACGCTCTTGCGGCAGACCGTCACGGCTCACGCACAGGCGATTGCGCAGACCTTTGCCACGCTCGGAGCCGCCGCCGTTGTTGACAATCTCTTCCGAATCCAGGAAGGGCTCACCCGCAATCTTCAAGACCCGAACATCCGCGAGCTGGACATCATCGATGCCGATAACCTGATTATTGCGGCCAAACATCCCTCGCGCATCGGCACAGTCCTCACCGATCCCCAGTGGCTATCTGTCAGACAAACCGGCCGGTTCGACACATTTGAAAGCCGGTCGGCGCAGGAGGAATCTGTTCTGACTCTTGTCGAGCCATTGGACGACGACAGACGCACGGTGGCCTACGTGCGAATCACCTATTCTCTGCAAGCGATGGAAGACGCGCAGGACGCCATGGGGTGGAAGCTTCTGGTGCTGATGTTGCTGGTGTCTGCCGCTGCACTCGCTGTCGGGCGGAGCCTGCTGAGGGGCGTGGCCTCCCGCTGGCGCATGATCGCTGTCTCTTTGGGCGGCGTGTTGGCCGGGTCCGCAGCCGGCAGCCCAATCCGGCTCTCGGCGGCGGGCACTTTACCGGTGGCTGACACAGGCGAAGACGATTTCGAGCGAATGGACATGCTCGTCGCCGAAATCATCCACCGTGTTCAACAACAGACCGAGTCATTGCAGACGCTGACGGCGGATCTTGAGCACCAGGTTCACCGGCGGACGGCTCAGTTGGAGATTCAGGAACTCCGGCTGCGTTCCATCATCGACACGGCCGTGGATGGGATCGTGGTGATCGACGAGCAGGGGGCCATTGAGTCGGTCAACCCAGCCGTCGCCACCCTGTTTGGGTACGTGCCTGAGGAGCTACTCGGGCAAAACGTGCGACTGCTCATGCCTCCCCCCTATGCCCACGAACACGACGGCTATCTCCGCAATTATCTGACCACCGGCGTCAAGAAAATCATCGGCATCGGTCGTGAAGTCGTTGCTCGGCGCAAGGACGGCTCGGTCTTCCCCATCGATCTCTCAGTCAGTGAAATGACGATCGGGTCGGCCCGCAAGTTCACGGGAACCATTCGAGACATCACGGCTCGCAAAGAGGCCGAGGACGCACTCCGAGCCAGCGAGGCCCGTCTCCGGCTCACGTTAGAGGTTGCCAGCGACGGCTTGTGGGACTGGGACCTGAAAACCTGGCAAGCGTTCTATAGTCCGAGTTGGATTCGACTCTTAGGGCTTGAGCAGGAGGAAATTCAGCTCAACAACATTTCCGATTGGAAAACCCGTGTGCATCCCGATGACCGGCCCTGGGTGGAGCAAGCGTTGAGCGACCACCTGGCAGGAAACAGCGCCGGCTATGCGGTCGAACACCGCGTCCGCCACCGTTCGGGGGAGTGGAAATGGTTCGCCCTGCGCGGGACGGTGACGCAGTGGGATGAACGGGCTCAGCCGGCCCGCATGATGGGCACGATGATTGATATTACAGAACGCCGCCTGGCTCACGCCGAATTAGCCAAAGCCGCGCAGGATCTGGAATGGAAGAACTGGGAACTGGTTCAATCCCGGGACAAGGCGCTCGACGCCGCGAAGAGCAAAGCCGAATTTTTGGCCACCATGAGCCACGAGATTCGCACGCCGATGAACGGAGTCATCGGCATGACGGGACTCCTGCTTGACACGGCGCTCTCCGATGAGCAGCGCGAATATGCGGAGACTATCCGGTGTTCCGGCGAACATTTGCTGGACATCATCAACGACATTCTGGATTTCTCAAAAATCGAAGCGGGTAAGCTGGACCTGGAATGCCTTGATTTCGACGTGCGCACAACCCTGGAAGATGCCATCGCGCTTGTCGCCGAGCGCGCCTATGCCAAAGGTCTTGAGATTGCCTGCCTCGTGCAAGCCGACGTGCCAACGGTGCTCCGAAGCGACCCCGGTCGCCTCCGTCAGATTCTGATCAATTTGCTCGGCAACGCCATTAAGTTTACCGAGCGCGGCGACGTCGTCGTCACCGTCAGTCTGGCCGCCGACGACAAAGCCGGACGATCAGACGGCCTCTTGGTAAAGTTCGAAGTCGCCGATACCGGAATCGGACTCACGCCGGAGCAACAAGCGAAACTCTTCCAGCCCTTCACCCAAGCCGATGGATCAACGACACGGCGGTTTGGGGGAACCGGCCTTGGGTTGGCCATCGGCAAAAAACTGGCGGAATTGATGGGCGGGCAGATCGGCGTCTTCAGCGCAGCCGACAAGGGTAGTGCCTTTTGGTTCACCGCCCGATGTGGAGTCCTGCCAGAGGACGCCCGCAGTTCCCCTCAGCCTTCGGCAGCCTTCCAGGCCAACCGCATTTTGATCGTGGACGATCATGCCGTGAACCGGAAGGTCCTTGAATATCAGCTGCGCTCCCAAAACATCATCTACGAGACTGTGGAAGCCGGTTGGCAGGCCCTGGATCGTCTACGGTCGGCGGCAGAGCAAGGCATGCCTTTCGGCATCGCCCTGCTGGATATGCACATGCCCGGCATGGACGGATTGGAATTGGCGCGCCGGATCAAGGCAGAACCGCAGATCAGTCACACACGCCTCATTCTCCTGACATCATTGGGCCGTCGCGGAGACGCCAAGGCGGCTCAGGACGCCGGGATTGCCGCCTACCTGACGAAACCTGTCCGCCAATCGCAACTCTATGCCTGCCTTAGCCTCGTCCTGGCAGACCCGTCCGCTGCTGTTTCCGACACGGCTCATACGCCCGCGCCCATCATTACCCGTCACAGCCTGTCGGAAGTTCAGGCGCAGTCCAGGGGGCGCATTCTTGTCGCGGAAGACAATTCGATCAATCAAAAAGTCGCGGTGAAGATGATCGAAAAGCTCGGCTATCGAGTGGACGTCGCCGGAAACGGGCGAGAGGCCGTCGAGGCGCTTGAGCGGATTTCCTATGCCTTGGTGTTCATGGACTGTCAAATGCCGGAGATGGATGGGTTCGAAGCTACAACTGCCATCCGCCGCCGGGAAGGCAGTGGCCGGCGTACCCCGATCATTGCCATGACGGCCAATGCTATGCAGGAGGATCATGACCGTTGCCTGACGGCCGGCATGGATGATTTCGTCAGCAAACCGGTGAACGCGAAGCACTTGCAGGAGATCCTGCATCGCTGGGTATCTCATCCCCAGGAACCGCAAGCCTGACCGGCACGGTCTGTTTCACCTTCCGCAAACTAAGGAACGTCTGATTAATTCACGTTTGCACAAAGAAATCTGCTTCTGGGAGATCAACACGGGCCATCAGCTGGGAATCCGCTAGTCCGGGAGCGTCTGCTCGGGGTTCGCCCGCCGTCGGGCTGCCCGCGACCCCGTTCGCACCCACGTCCGCTAGGCTGCCCCCAGCAAGCGCCGGCGCGCCACATATAGATTCGCCAACCCGCAGCTGATGAACAGCCAGTGGGTATTCTTCGCCAACCCGCGGTAGCGGACTTTCGCCCACCCAAAGATCCGCTTGATCACCAAGAACGCAGGCTCAACTTTCGCACGGACTTTCGATTTCGTCCGGTTCCTTGCCCGCTCGTCCTCACTGAGGGGCCGATGACGATGGGCTTTGGTCTGAATGAAGCACTGAGCCTGTGGCGCGTGGTGCTGAATCACGTCACGTTGTCCGCTGTAGGCGGCCTCACCCCACACCCGCGTCTCGTGACCATGCCGCAACTGGGGTAACACCTGGCTGTCATGGACATTGGCCGCCGTGGCCGCGACCGAATGGATCAGCTTGGTGCGGCTGTCCACGCCAATATGGGCCTTCATGCCAAAATACCACTGGTTGCCCTTCTTCGTCTGATGCCTCTCCGGATCCCGCTCCTTGGTGCGATTCTTTGTCGAACTGGGCGCACTGATGATCGTCGCATCGACGATGGTCCCGCGGCTGACCTGCAAGCCGTGCATGACCAAGTGCTCTTGGATTCGCGCAAAGAGCTGTTCGCCCAACTGGTGAGCTTCCAGCAGGTGGCGAAACGTGCAGATCGTCGTCTGATCCGGTACCTGTTCGCGGCCCAGATCAATCCCGACGAAGTGCCGCATGGCCCGTGAGTCATACAAGGCCTCCTCCACCGCCGGATCCGACAGGGTGAACCACTGGTGCAGACAATGGAGCCGCAGCATGCGGTCGACACCGACCGGCGGACGCCCCGGGCCGTCGGCCTTGGGATACACCGGCTCGATCACGGCCACCAGGTCCGTCCACGGCACCACACGATTCAGGTCATCGAGGAATCGCTCGCGACGGGTGGATTTGCGATACGGTTCGAACGTGGCGTCGGCAAAGGTTGCTTGCAGCATGAAGGCGCCTCCCGTTCAGTGAGGCCCTTCTCTTAGCACATCAGCGGAAGCGAATAACTCAGACCTTCCCTAGGCCATTAGATCTGCCATATCGCGCCCGCACTATAGCTGAGCCACATCGATCACCATGCTGTCGCCACTGACTTCTCGCCGCAGGACGACGCGTGTGTGTCGGGAATGTCCCGGAAGGGCGACGTCGATCCATGCGGTAAAATAGCTCGATCGCACGTCGTACAGTTGCGCTTGGCGCAGCCGTAGCGCGATGGATTCGAATCCGCTGACGCGGTCAACCTCTTGGAGTGATCGAAAGGGTCTGGCTCCCGCTACACTGATTGCCAGCCCCGGCGTGATGTTCGCATCCAGCGATTGGATGACGAGGGGATCCGCGGTATTCATGTTGACCTTCCCGTTCCCTTCGATCGGGAAGATAGTGATATAGGGAGCCAGTCGATGGAGAATCTCTTTCGACATACCTCGGATGAGCAAGAGCTCCGACCATGCGCGCAATGGACTATTGGCGGTTCGATAGGGCGGGGTTGCCGTGAGATAATAAGCACTCTCGGCTCCCCCTGGTTCGGCGACGTCGTCGCCATCAACCCAGTCCATAATGGCATCGACGAGGGTGGGGTTCACCTGCACGAGTGAGAAGAGTTGCCTGACCCGTTCGATCTTGGTTCGTTTGGCGGCGGGGTCCAGTTGGTAGGCCAGCTCATTCACGTTGAGCTTGGCCCTCTCGTCTTCGATTCGAATCGAGATCGTCGCATCCCCCACCTGTCGATGAAGAACCGGCGTGGCCCAGGAATCGCCGAGGGAGTCGAATGCTTCGTCTCGCTGCATATCCGTTCTTGCATCATCCTGAAGAATGGCGCGAGCGAGTTGTATCCCGGCATCCGTGAGCGCGGTCGCGCGGAGTTGGTCTCGAAATCCAGCGGCGCCTTTCAACGCATGGCGAGCGTCGGCGTCGAATTGCAGGATGATGATCGAAAGCAGAGCCAGAACCAGCAGGGCCGCCAGCAGGGCTATCCCGCGTTCATTGCAGCGTTTCATAGGCGGCCAGCCTCAGGGAGACATCGAGCTTATTCGGCTGATCGTACTTGGGCCGGATTTGCCAGCGCGGAATGCGCAGGCTGTAGGGCGACTGTTCGATCCGAACGAAGAGCTCTAATAACTGCGGGAGTTGTGCGGCCTCGAGGGTTACGTCGACGGCGGACTCTCGATAGGCTTCTCTGGTCGTGGGAGCCTGCGGTTGCATCCCGGTGACGCGGTCTCTGAGGCGCGCACCCGTGGCGGCCTCTTCTATGAAGGTGAGCAGGGAAAAACGCCGGTTCGTCGAGGGGAGGCGCGCTTCGAGCTGCGTCAATTGCGTACGGAGGCGGTCGTATTCAACCCCGAGCGTCCTGATTTCTTCCAAGTCTCGCTGTTTTTTTACAGACTGCCGTTCGTAGCGCTGCGCCAATTCCAATTGAGGGTCGATCAGAAAGACATAGAGGAGCATGGCCGCGACCAATCCCACTCCCCAGAGCGCGATGACGCGTTCACGTGATCCCAGTACCGCCCAGCGCTCTGCTAGGTTGAAGATCATGGCTGAGGCCCTCCGATCGTCAATCTAAAGATGATCCGGTTCGGCTCAGCGCCGAGATGGGAGTCACTCACCGCCACGCTGTCAAAGCCGGGCGCGTTTGCCAGGGATGTCTTCACACGTTCGATCGCGTCAAAGGAATCGGTTTCGGCCTCCAGATGAACCGCGCCGCCTTCGGCGGTCAATTCCCGGATTTTGAACATGATGGTGGCCGGAACCTCCGTTGCAAGGCTGGAGAGCAGAGGCAGAATTCGATCTTGTCTGACCGTGAGGACGTCGAGCTGTTTCTTCACGGTGCCGAGCCGTATCCTGGCTTGCTCCACTTCATCGCCTGCGAATTCGCCGGAGCCGAAGTGTCGTAAAAACTCCTCGTGAACAGCCTCTTTGAGCCCGTTCACGCGTCGTTCCCCTTCGGCGACCCACACGAAGAGATCGCCGATGGCCGCGAGGCAGAGGAGTACGATCCCGGCCACGACCAGCTTTTTGTCGCGCCTGGTTGCCGTGGCCTGCTGCGCGGTTGTTTCCGGCGCGCGCCGAAGGTCGGCAGCCGGCGCGCTGGCCTGACGGCGGTCACGCCAGCGCGGCCCCACGAGTTTCGGATGCGTCGAGAGGCCGAGTGCGATCGCGAAGGCTTTGGGCGCATCCGTATCAAATCCCTGGCGGGGGCCTGCCGGGGTTAATCCGAAACGACAGGGGAGGAGGAGGGGGAGATCACGAAGCTTCGCTCCTCCTCCGGAAACCCAGCAATGGCGAATGCGCGCCTTTGTCTCCGATTCAAATTGATGGAGCGTCAATCGAATGTCCCGGATCAGTGGCTCCAGCCATAGCTCAAGCTCCTTGGCCTCCATGGTTCGTTTCATGCGTTCCGCTTCCTGCCAACTGCAGGACTCGCGCACGGCCAGCGCCTGAGTAAGATCCTGTCCTCCCCAGGGGATGGTTCTGACCATCCGTGGAAGGCCGTCTTGGATCAGACACAAGATCGTTTTCGAGGCGCCGATATCGATGATGCTCAAGTCGCCCGGCATGGAGCGGCACGCTCGTTTGAGAAATTCCGATACCGAGAACAGCGCGAGTCCGTCGATATTCACGGCTGAAGGGTCGAGGTCCGCGCTGGCCAACAACTTCAGATGGTCGGTCACACGCTGCTTGGGGACTGCCGTGACCAACACGTCCGAGGTTCCGGCCTGGTGCCTGTCGCGCGATGCAGACCTGGAGAGGACCGTGCTCCCGATCGTCACGTCGTCCAAGGACATCGGGATCAGGTTCTCCACCTCATGGGGGATGATCTCCGTCAGCGTTTTGAGGTTGTGGAACGGGAGCGATAGGGTTCGAATGAAGAGGTCTTCGCAGGGAAGAGCCGTGACAACCGGTTTGCCGTACAGGTCGTTCTTCCACAGAAAGTTCCGCAAGAGTCCGGCCTTCCGTTCAGGATCGGCGGTGTCATGGAACCCTGTCGGAATGGACTGGTAAAAGTAGTCGATCGATTCACGGCCGCTCAAGGCCCGGCGAAACTTGACCGCTTTGAGCGCGGTCTTTCCGAAATCCAAGCCGACACTTTCGATGACCATAGCGAAGATCCTCTCCTAAAACTGCCGGAGCACCGGTACCCAGTGTCTCAGTGTGATCGGATCCTGCCCCTCACGCCGAAGCGTGAGTTCGAGCAGAAGAGCCTTCGGGAGCGAGCGGCGCTCGCGGCCGTCCCATTCGTCGACCCAGATCTGGGTGAGGGGGTCGAAGTAACGAACATTGAATCCCACGACCGCGTCGGCCAGCACCAGCCGCTCGAGGCTGGAGTGGTCGCTCCCAAACAGGTTGCGCTTGGCGACTCGAATGAGCCGGGAACCCTCTCGCAGATAGAGGACCCGGGCGAAAGACGACTCGACTCGTTGCCCGCCGGCCGGAACCTGCTGTGCGGAAACGAACGCCGCCAGATCGGACGGCTCGCCGTTCACCAGACCGTCTTGTCCCAGCCATGGATACTGAGGGTGCGAGAATCCTGTCGACAACTCATCGCACATGACCTGAAGCGCCGCCTTCGTCATGTCGTCCCAGTCCCGATCGATCGCGACCGCATCCCGTACCTGCACGGTGGTCGCCAACGACCAAAAGGTCATCGACGCGATCAGCGACAAAATGGCCATCGCCAGGAGCACCTCAATGAGGGTGAACCCCCCTGAGCGCAGAGTGATATCGCCGTTAGAAGAGGACATAGGTGTTGACGTCGAGTACGTCTTCGCCGGTCTTGTCCTGCCATCGTATTTCGATCCGGACCTCCCGCAATGTCGAAAACGACGTTGCCGAAATCGTGCGGGTCCAGGAATAGCCGGGCGCCCGCTGCTGTGCGGTGACCGACTGGGGCACCCCCAAGCCGGACGAATACGTTCCGAAATCGCCGCTGGTGACGCCGAGAGGCACTGGTCCGGCCAGTTGAGTTTCCAGCAGCTTTTCCTGTGCCAGCCTGGTGGCCTGCGCCAGATGTCTGGCGCGGGCGTGCAATCCGACGTCCCAATTCCGCAGTCCCAACAGCACGGGAAGCGCGATCGCCAGGATTCCAAGGGTTACGATCACCTCCATAAGGGTGAATCCGCGGGAGTTCATCGTGCGCTCCAGCCTTGCCGGGTTCGCCTCTGTCGGCCGCGAGTGGTCATCGTCCTCCCGTGAACAACAAGGGACGGAGTCGATTGTCGATGACATCCTGCCGTTCCTCTTCCGGAGGGCGAGACGTGACGGCGATCTGTCCGGTCAACGGATGAGCCGTCACGGCCATGAAGTTCCCTGCCTCGTCGAGCAGATGAATGCTGAACGGCTCCGGGCGATTGTCGGGAAATACCTCCACCATCGTGTGTCCTCCTGTAATCTGCCGATCACGCATGGTGGAGATCTGTTGGATGCGGACCTGTGCGGGAAGCAGAACCGGACTTGCCCATCGCGCGTGATCCATCGGCTGTCGCTCATCGCCGGCCTCCACGACGGTCACCCAGTAGAGTCTCCGATCAAGGTCGAATCTTACCCGCCACACCAATTGGGTGTCGGCGGCGGCGGTCTGCAACTCGTCGAAGAGCCGCACGAATTGCCGTGCCGTTGCCGCCAGGGGATCCTCGACGATGAGATAGGGGCCGACCATCGTGATCAAGAGCCCGATCACCGCCATGACGATCAGCAATTCGATGAAGGTAAATCCTGTTTCTCCCGCCATCTGTTGAACTCCTCTGTCGTCGATCGTCTTCACCGTCGTCGCGCCCCATTCAGCGGATCATTTGGCCCATTTGGAAGATCGGAAGCAGAATGGCCCCGACGATGAAGAGCACGACCACGCCCATCACCACGATCATGATCGGCTCGATGAGCGAAGTCGCCCGTGTGACGACGCGATCGACTTCGGCCTCGAAGATGAGGGCGCTGCGCTGCAGCAGGCTTTCCAACTCTCCGCTCTTCTCTCCGACCGCGATCATATGTGTGACAAGAAGTGGGAACTCCCCGCTGCGCCGCAGCGGTTCGGCAAGCGACTCGCCTTCCCGCACGCTCTCCTGGGCTTGCGCGACCGCGGATTCAAGCGTGCGGTTTCCCATCACACGCTTGGCGATCTCCATGGCTTGGAGCAGCCCGACTCCGCTGCCGAGCATGGTGGAGAGGGTTGCGGCCAGACGTGCGACGGCGACTTTCCTGACGATGTCGCCGAGAAGGGGAAGGCGCAAGAGCCACCGATCGACGGCGGCGCGTCCTGTTTCCGTCCCCGCCATCCGTTGAAGAGCTGCGGCGGACGCCGCCGTGCTTCCGAGGAGCAGCAGCCAGTGATCGTTCAAGAACCGGCTCATCGCCATGAGGACGACGGTTGGCCAGGGAAGCGCCTCATGCATGTTCGCGAAGACGGTGGTGATCTTCGGGACGACGAACGTCAGAAGGAGCGTGACGATCAGCGCGCCGACCGTGGAGAGTACGGCGGGATACAAGAGGGCATTGGTCACCTTATGCTTCAGGGCTTGTTGTTTTTCCAGAAAGTCGGCCAGCCGAAACAGGATGTGGTCCAGGACCCCGCCGGCTTCGCCCGCGCGAACCATGTGGATGTAGAGAGAGGGGAAGGCCTCTGGAAAGTTCCCCAGGGCGGTGCTGAAATCGCTCCCGCCGCGCACCTGTTCCCGAATGTCCGCCAGAAGGGATTGCCATCTTCTGTCTGCGGACTGCTCGATCAGAATCCCCAGTGCGTCGACGAGCGGAAGGCCGGCGACGATCAACGTGCCCAGTTGCCTGGTGAGGAGCGCGAGGTCGGCCGGGGGAAGCGTGTTCGCGTGCGATCTTGAGAGAGGCGTGAAGGCGGAGCCTTGCCGCAGTGCGCGCTGGGCCTGTTCCTGCTCGACGACGTTGACGGGGAAGATTCCGCTCTTTCGGAGCTTCTGATTCGCGCCGCGCTGACTTTCGGCGTCGATGATCCCGACAGCTTTGCTGTTGTCCGTGCGGTACCCTCTGTACAGGTAGACGGGCATGCCTACAGCTCCACGTCGTGCTGGGTCATCCGCATCACTTCTTCCGTGGTCGTCACCCCGTCCGCAACGAGGCGGGCTCCTTCTTCCTGCAACGTCACCATCCCCTTGGCGACGGCCTCCGCTTTAATCAGCGCGGCGTCGCCCTTTGTGCCGATGACACGGCGAAGGTCCTGGTCCATCAAGAGCAACTCGAAGATCCCGGTCCGCCCGCGATAACCGGTCTCGGCGCATTGCGGGCATCCGACGCTGCGATAGAGTGTGTCGACCAGGACGTCCGTGCGGCATCCGAGTTTCGCCAGCTCCTCCGCGGGCGCGGGGTAGGGCTCTCTGCAGTGGGGGCAGAGTTTGCGAACAAGCCGTTGGGCCAGCACGCCTACGACGGAAGAGGCGACGAGGAAGGGTTCGATTCCCATGTCGATCAGTCTGGTAGCGGCACCCGCGGCGTCGTTCGTATGCAAGGTCGAAAAGACGAGATGCCCGGTCAAGGAGGCATGGATCGCGATGTCAGCCGTTTCTCGGTCGCGGATTTCGCCGATCATGATGACGTCCGGATCTTGCCGTAAGATAGAGCGCAACCCCGTCGCAAACGACAATCCGATTTTCGCGTTCACTTGCATTTGCCCCACGCCTTTGAGCTGGTACTCGACCGGGTCTTCGACCGTAATAATGTTCTTGTCAGGCCCGTTGATCTGATTGAGTGCGGCGTACAGCGTCGTGGTTTTGCCGCTCCCCGTGGGGCCGGTGACCAGAAGAATGCCGTGATTCAGGTGGATGAGCTGCTCGACGACGGCCAGCTTGTCATCATGCAGGCCCATCTCCGAGAGATTAAAGAGCCGGTTTTCTTTTTCGAGCAGCCGGAGGACAACGCGTTCACCATGCGCGGTGGGAAGGACCGAGACGCGCAGGTCAACATCCCGCCCTGCCGTTCGGATGGTGAACCGGCCGTCCTGCGGCAAACGCTTTTCGGCGATATTCAACCCGGCCATGATTTTCAGTCGCGCGATCACGCTGGACTGCAGGTGTTTGGGAGGGGTCAAGACGGCGTACAGAACCCCGTCGATTCGGTACCGGATGACCAAGCCTTTTTCGAACGACTCGAAGTGGATATCGCTTGCTCTGCGCCTGACGGCCTGGAAGAGGATCGAGTTCACGAGGCGAATGACCGGCGCTTCATCGGACGAGTCCAGCAAGTCATGAGGCTCGTTAAGCTCCCGTGCCAGGTGATCGAGATTGTGCTCGGCCGTCAGATCCTCCATCAACTGTTCGGCGTCGGGGCTCGCCGCCTCGTCGTACACGTGATTCAAACAGGTAAAGAGGGACAGATTGTTGGTGACGACGAGTGTGATCGGGGCGGCGAGCAAGACGCGAAGCCCGTCTCGGGCCCACGTGTCCATCGGATCGGTCGTGGCGACGACGATCCACCGGCCATCCCGCCACAGCGGCAGGAGATGATGGGCTCTGGCAAATACGATCGGCACTTTCTTGACTAAGGCCGGGTTAATCGCATGGGGATCGAGATGGGGCACCCAGGGAAGTTCGAATTGTTCTGCGATGGCGTGGAGGACATCCTCGTCCCGCACGGCGTCGAGTTTGAGCAAGACCTCGCCCAAACGTCCGCCTTTCGCGCGTTGGATCTCCAAGGCTTCGTCCAGCTTGGCCTGCGACAACCGAAACTTCTCGCAGAGCAGTTCGCCCAACAGAGGCCGGCCGTACCCTTTCGTGATCACCGCTGTATGCATGTCGTGTCCCGGCGTCGTGAGTGGCGTGCGCGAATCCCCGTGCGCCCGTGTTCTTTGTGCAGGTGATTCGAAGGTATTCATGAGTGCTCCACCGTACAGCGGATGTCATTCGCGGCACAATCGTACGGAAGAGGGAGACGGCGGTGCAGCGTGTAAACAAGCGTTACAGGCGGTGCGAACGCACTGTCGTGGACCGGCCGGCCGGGCAGGCCTGGGCACGAACATCGGTGCGGGTGAAAAGGTGAGAGGGGGCCGGTCGCAGCCGGACTCCCCTCGTAAACAGGAGGCAACGGTCTTATTGCAAGCCGTCGCTGAACGGTTTGAGACACGCCAGTCCTTTGCCCGGCAGCCCAGTGGCGCCGACGGCCGGGAGCGTCTTCGTCAAATCGTCCGCCTTGCCGTCGAAATTCAGGTCCTGGACGGAGATCTGATCGCCGCGATGGCCGTTGAAGACCTTCAATTCCGGATGGTCGAACGGCGCTTTTTCGCATCGTACCCGGTCGTCCGTCAATGATTTGATGAACGTCACGAGGTCGGTTTGCTCCTGGCCGCTGAGGCCAAGCGTGGTGATGTCGGGGTCGAGGTTGCTGTGGTTGCTCCCATGGCCCGTCGTATCGTTGTCGTTCGGGCCGCGGCGATCGCCGCCACGATTGTAGAAGGCCACGACTTGCTCCAGCGTGGACATGCCGCCGTTGTGCATGTAGGGCCCGGTCAACTCGGCGTTCCGAAGCGACGGGGTCTTGAACGCGCCGTCGACGGCGTCACGATGGTTCGGATCAGTGACCGGCGTACAGGGTTCAACCTCGAAGGTGCACGGATTGATCTGAAACGGATCGGGGACGTTGTGCCCCGCGATCAGTTGTTTGAACTGCTTGGTGAACGACAGGGGATTCCCGAATGGATCGCCGGCGCCGACGCCGAGGTCGTCTCCCGTCGGGCGCGCTCCGATGTTATAGAAGCCGTTGTCATAGAGCGCTACGTGATTGTCGCCCATGCGCATGCGCTCGACAATGCCACCTTCCTGGAATTCTGCCTGTAAGCGGAAACCTGCGCCGGTCACATCGGGGCCCTTGTGGCAATTGACGCACTTGCCTTTCCCGATGAATACCTGCAGGCCCGCGATCTGTTGCGCCGTGAGCGCCGTCAGATCCGGCGGAGTCGCGGGGTTTCCGACGTAGCGATCGAACGGGGCGTCGTCGGATACCAAGGTCGATTCGTAGAGCATCACCGCCAGTCCCCAGAACATGGCGAAGTTCGTTTCCATTTGGGTGAAGCCGTCGGCAGAACGCCAGGCCGTATTGTTCCAATACTTGTCATGAAAGGCCTGTTGAATGAGGGCGCGATAGGAATGGACCGGTTTCAGGCCATGGCTGAGATCCGCGTAGGGGCCTAATACGCTGTCCGCCTGGTCGACCTTTTGGTTGGACAAGGCGCGAGGAACAGAAAACAGTTTTCTTCCAATCAGCGGGATGGAGCGTCCTTCGCAGGACATTTCCATCGGACTGAGCAATGGACCGACCGCTTGTGACGCCAAGGCCGCATTTTCCAGGTCCAGCACCGCCGCCGCGACCGAAGTCCCTTGCGACTCGAACACCCGCGCATTGACATCGCGGCGGCCCCAAATGCTTTGCCCGTTAAAATGGTTGTTGGCGCGCCCGTCCCAGAAACTCCGGAACTGAAAAATAGCGTTGACGGTCGTCGGCGTGTTCCGCGGCTCGACCTTTCTCGTCAGTTTCGTGCCGACCTTGAACGGCGTCGTGCTGGCATCGGCCGTGCAGGCTTCGCTGTTTGATCCGAAGAAATCGATGAAGACTCCGGTAAAGGTGCCCTGAGACGAGGTGACGTCGTTCGTATCGAAGAGAATCGATGAATTGCGGTCCAGCGGATCGGACAGCGAGTGGAACGGGTAGTCGCCGGCCCGCATCGTGTAGTTCGGGCCCTTGCTGCCTGTTTTGGTGGGGTTGAAGAGCGTGTCCGGAGGCACCGCGCGCAAACCCGGGCTCAGCTGGTTCTTGATGCGATTGTCGGCGCCCGCATGGAAGTGGCAGCTGGCGCAGGCCTGGCCGTCGCTGCCCACTTGCTTATCCCAGAAGAAGGCTTTCCCCAGCGCGATCGCCACCGCGCGGTTCTTGACGACCGTATCGAGCGCGGCCGGCAGCGGCGGCTGGACGCCTTTGAGAGAGAGGAGACGGTTGGGCTTTTCCGGAGCGATCGGAGGCGGGCAGGCTTCCTGGGCTACGCTGCTGCTGATCAAGGAGGTCAGTCCGATAATGAGTCCGGCGGCCACTCCTGGAAGAATTCTCGTGCGCAATAAAGTTCTCATGTCATTCCTCTTGATGTTGTATCGCTCGATGTCGTTCCATCCGTGTGTGCTGGCAATTTCTCCAGGACGGCGCCTCCACCCCGTCGGGCACTCGGCTTCGGATTGATGAGCACCGCTAGGCCAGCGGAAGCGGCTTGGCCGGCCGGCTAATACCGTCCCACTTCCTCAACTTTTCCCGGTTGTCGTCCATCCATTGAACGTACTCGGCAATATCCATTGCTCGCGACATCGCCGGGCAGCCCGCCCAGCGGTCCAGCTGGTCGTTTCCGTACAGGACGACGCCGATATGGCTCGCTTTGTCCTTGTCGACGACGGGGTTGGGATCGACAAATCCGAGCCGTCGGCGGATCAATTCCATGTCCTGCTCAGTCCCGCTCAGGAACGACCAGCCAGGTCCGATGTTGAATCGTTCCGAGTAGGCCTTGAGCACGGCGGGAGTGTCGTGCCGCGGGTCGAGCGTAATGGAATACATGAAAATGTCTTTCCCGACCCGCGGCGCCAGCGCCTTTTGCACCAACGCGAGGTTGGCGGTCTGCAAAGGGCAGCTATCGGGACAGCTGGCGTACATGAAGTTAATGAGGACGTGCTTGCCCTTGATCAAGTCGTCGTAAAAACGGGCAGGTTGGTTCTGATGGGTGACGACCGGCACGTTCGGGATGCGGCGGCTTTCCTGTCCCCCCGGTGCCGGTGGGGTCCCGGCGATCGCCTGTCCCATCGCCAGCGCGGTCTGTGCGAGGGCCTGCAACGAGTCTTCGATAAATGAGCGTCGATTCATAACGGCAGTACTCCTTCTTCCTGGGCGACGCCGGTCCGGTTTACGGAACGATGTCGAACCGGACCATCATCGCGTGGTCTTCATGCACCGTATTGTGGCAGTGCATGACATAGCGTCCCGTGAAATCTCGGAATTGAATGTAGATTTGCACCTCGTCGTTGGGGCCCAGTTCGACGACGTCGTGCCGGCCGATTTCCTCAGGCTCAGGCGTTTGCCCGTTGCGCAACAGGATTTGAAATTCTTCAAAGTGGATGTGGATCGGGTGCGACCAGCCGCCGCCGGCGTTTCTGAGCGTCCACACTTCCGGCACGCCCTGCGGAATGGTCGCGACAGGCGCATCGGGGTTGTAGAATTGTCCGTTGATCGCCCAAGCTCCCTGTGTCCGCTCGAACGTAAACGTCCGGCGAGGCGTCGAGGCGGTGATGTTGATCGGCGGCAGCGACCGCATCGAAAGCGGGAGCGGAGGAGAATCCGCCGCCTCCAAGTCGACATCGAACCGAAGCACCTGTGTGCCATGCTGGAGAATTGTGCCGGTCGGGCCGCGTCCATCGACCTGTTCGAGACGATTTTCTAAGAACACCCGGTCGCCGATTTGGTATTGGGAGAAGTCAATCACGATGTCGCGGCGTTGGGCCACGGCGACACGGGCGCTCTCGACGGTGATCGGTCCCGGTAAGAGATTCCCGTCGGTGGCGATCAACTCGAAGCTCTTGCCGTCGCTGAGAAAGAATTCATAGAATCGTGAAGGCCCGCCATCCAACAGCCGGAAGCGATACTTCCGTCTGGCCACTTTCAAAAAGGGCTGGATAGCGCCGTTGACGGTGATCTTGTCCCCGAGGAAGCCGTCGAAGCTGAACTGGTCGAAGACGAGTTGTCCCGCCGCATCGAATGTCTTGTCGGCGAACACGAGCGGAACATCATATTGACCGCTCGGGAGCTTCAAGGCTTGCGGATTCGGATCTTGTTCGTTGCCGGTGTCTTTGTGATCGAAGAACAAGACGAACCCGGCCAGGCCGCGGTAGGCGTTCGGGGCGGTGAAGTCCTTGCGATGGTCGTGGTACCAGAGCGTGCCGAGCGCTTCCCGTTCGTCGTCGCCTGCATACTTGCCGCAGTAGTGATGGTCGCGGAATTCCCCAAAATTCACAAAGCCGATATTAGGGTTCCCGTCGCTTTCCCAGGCCGTGTGGAAGTTGTGCATATGTGTAATGATCTGCGGGATGCCGAATCCGACGTGATCGGGGGGCAGCTCGTTGTGGATACGGATGAGAAAGGGGGCTCCGTACCTGCCCGTGATCGTAGGGCCCGGGAAGATCCCGTTGTAGCCCCAAATCTTTGTCAGTGGCAGGTCCGGGTGAAAGGAATGCAATGCTTCCCTGACCCGGATTTCGTAATAGTGGATCGGCGGATACTCTGAATACCGTTGATGGTTGCCCGGCACAGGCGACGGGTCCAATTGGGCCGGCGGCACCGGCTGCAAGACGGGCGGCATCGGCAGCGCATGGACAAACGGCGTGGTCGGCGGGCTGACAGCCGGGATGTCCGGAGGACACGCCGGAGGAGTCTGCGAGGAGGCCGACCTGATGCCCTGTACGCCTCCGCTGATCAGCGCGGCTCCGCCGGTGATGAATCCCCATTTCAAGAAATCTCGCTTGTTGATCATGTCACATCCTCCCAAGGAACCAATGTCGTTCTAATCGACGTGCCGGATTCAGTTCTTCGTGATGGCCGTTCTTCTTGTCCTGCATGCCGCCGCTGTTGCAAAGTTGGTGCTAGGTGGCAGGACGCGTGAATCACGGCTATTTCATGTGACGGCACGGGGCGCACCGTTCCGGTGTAAAAAAATGTGTCACACCCCGAGTGCGACTTGGACGGTGGGCGCGGACCCTGTGACGAGAGACCTCGCTGGTCTGCGACCTCGCGCGCGGTCGACGCACGCAGGAATTGCTTTGGAAAACAGCAATCTGAATTCGACTGCGGAGGAGGACGTGTGAGGAGACGCCGCCGGCCTGGGACGGTGGGGAGCGCAAGAAACTGGAAGACCGTCAAAGATTGTTACAGCACGCGTCTGTGCGCCTGCCGTCCGATGTGTCTCAGGGCTGGGGCTCTTTTCGGACTGAGGGAGTCAGGCGTTCGAGGATTTCTTGCTTCAGCCTGGTCGGTTCCTCGATTCGATTCTCCCGCTGCAGCATCAGCAATTCGTCGGCCTTTCTCTGATTGAGCGCCGTCACATCCTGATGGTCTTTGAGGATGTGCGGCGTCAGGAACACGAGTAGGCTGAGCTTTTCGACTTGCCTGGTTTGAGACTTGAACAACCATCCGAGCAAGGGGATGTCTCCGAGCAGCGGGATCTTCGATTCGCTGATAGAGAGGTTATCCCTCACGAGGCCCCCGATCACGACCGTTTGCCGGTCATGGGCGATCGTCGTGGTTTCCATCGCCCGCTTGGTGGTCGTCGGTCCCACGGGAACGGTCGCGTTGCCCGATCCGATGGTTTGGGCGACGTTTTCCGAGATGGCTGTGATTTCTTGCTTGATCTCCATTCGAATCAAGTCGTTGTCCAGCACTTGCGGGGTGAGTTCGAGGGTGACGCCGACATCTTTCCGCTCGATCGTGACGAGCGTCCCTCCCGTAATCCCTTGGGACTGTCCGGTCGGAAACGGCCGATTCTCACCGACGACCATTTTGGCTTTCTGATTGTCCGAGGCCATCACTTGCGGGGTGGACAAAATATTGGTGTCGGAGAGGTTCATCAGAAAGTTCAGAAAGGCTCTCACGTTGACCGTATTGAGCACTGTCAGGGCTCCTCCTGAAGAGGCGCCGGCGGCCGTCCCGCCGATGGTTTGCGCCAGCGCGGCAAGATCTTCAGGCGCTCGATTCACCCCGGCGACGCCTTGGACGGACCCTCGCTGCCCCGCCGCAATCACCTGCGCGGGATCGGTGCCGATCTGGCGCAATCGGTCGACGGACACCTCCAGGATCACGGCTTCCACGAACACCTGGCTGCGCGGCGTGTCCAGCGAGTGAAGGACCGATTGCAGTTTGGCATAGGACAATTTCGTCGCCGTGATGACGACGGAGTTGGTGGCTTTGTCGGCGAGCACTTGAATCGGCCCGTCGAATTCCCCTGCCGGCCGCATGAGCGGCCGGGCGCCCGGCACCTGCGGAGAGGCCTGCGCCTTGGTCGCCAGCGTGGTCAAAATTGCGGCCACTTCTCCCGCGTTGGCATGGTGCAGCTTGTAGACAAACACGCCCCGCTCCGACGGCACGTCGGCCAGATAGACGATTTGAACGATGTTGCCCATGGGGACGGTCGTCAGCCGGTTGACGGCCAGCGTGGCCAGAAACATGTTGTACGCCTGCTCGACGGTCACCATGTCGGGAGAATACAGCGTGATTTTGCCCATGGCTTTCTTGACTGTGTCGTCGATGACGAAGTTCTTGCGCGTCAGATCGCTCATGAATTTGACGAAGACCGGGAACTCCACTTCGGTGAAATCGATCTTGGCTCGTCCGGTCCCGGCGGCGCCGTTCTCCGCGCGCGAGGCCTCCGGCCATGCGGCGCCAAGGGTCAGGAAAAAAGTCAGGAAGAGGAGCAGCGGAGCGGCGAGGCTCCAGGCGACTGGCCGATCAGCGTTGCGCGTGTGACGCGCGGCGCCGTCGGCGGCATGAGGGCGGCGAAGGCCGGCGTGATCGTGCCTGCGGAACGTGGGTCGGCGTGGGTTCATCGTGCCTCTCGCGGTTGGGGGGGCGCGGTTGTCAGCGCCGGTACGTCGAGTTTCGGGCTCGCGGAAGCGAGCCATTCTTCCTGCCGTCCTTCTCGAATCAGGATGCGCTCATTCTGAATATCCGCCAGTTCACCGATCTGAAAGATTCGTTCGCGCACGCGGAAGAGCCCCTGCTTTTTGCTGGTGAGATCTTCGACGATGGCGACGCCGCTCCCGTGTTCTCGCTGCACGGTTCCGATCAGACTGAGCTTTCGCGAGAGATTCAGCCCTCCCTCCACTCGAACCCCGGGTTGCGCGCCGTCCGCGACCGGGAGGGGCTCCGGGGTAACGGGGAACAATTTGCGGCTGAGGATGGCCTCCGCGTGTTTCCGCGCGCGCGCCGGCTCCGCGTTTCGCGCCTCCGGTCCTGCGGCTGCCGGTGTGTCCGCCGGCGCGGTTTCAATCGGAGCGCGGTGAAACCGCTGGACCGCGCCGTGCGCGAGCAGCCCGCCGACGGCGCAGGCAATGATGATCTGAAGGCTTCGATAGCGAGTCATCTTTAATTGCGTCGTCACACGAAATTGCGAGCTGCCGGTCTTGTCTCTCTCACGATCTCCACGTGACGGCAGACGTTTGCCGCAGTGTATGCGCGTCGGGCGCCCTCGCGACAGTCTTCAGAAGGATGGGTTCCCCCTTCGAAAGAAGGGCCTACGAATGGCTGATTGCCGATGCCGAAAGTGCAGGCTTATGGTGGGTTCCGAAGCAACGGGCCCGGCGGACGAGCGAGGCCGATGGTGAAATCTTTTAGATCGCACAAGGTTTATCGCACACAGTTCAAGGGGGGAGCGCACGGTATTATGAAAGCACAGCACATGAGCGAGCTGCCGGTCAGAGTCGTGATGATCGAAGCCTCGGAGTCTTTGTGTGAGCAGGTTCACCAAGGTGTGCGCGAGGTCTGCCATGTCGAATGGGGAACCGTACCCGCGGACGTCCTCCGGCTGGTCAGGGCGGTGGCCCCGCACATCGCGCTGCTCGACGCCGATCTGTTCAAGACGCCGGAGGGGTTCGGCGAGGCGGCGCGCGTCATTCAGGAACTCAAGCGCCTGCAGCCCGCGCTCAAAATTATTTGCACCAGCGGAGCCGGGATGGAATGCGCGCGGGCCGTCGCGCCGCTCGGCGTCTACGATGTGGTGACCAAGCCGGTCGAGGCCGGCATTCTCGTCCGGCTGATTCGCAGAGCCTGCTGGCTCTCTGCGGCGGAGTGCCATGGCGGCGCCGCCCATCGCGCGCCGGCGTCCGAGGCCTCCGAAGCCTCCGAAGAGATGATCGGCACCGGTGAAGGCATTCGACGGGTCTTCACCGCGATCAGAAAGGTCGCCACGACCGATCTGCCCGTGCTGATTACCGGAGAGAGCGGCACCGGGAAGGAATTGACGGCCAAGGCGATCCACGAGCGGAGCGGTCGCAAGGACCACCCCTTCGTCGCCATCAACTGCGGAGCCATTCCAGACACCCTCATCGAGTCGGAGCTCTTCGGGCATGAACGCGGCGCCTTCACCGGGGCCGTGCAGCAAAAGAAAGGCAAGGTCGAAGCGGCTCAAGGCGGGACGTTGTTTCTCGACGAAATCGGAGAAGTGCCCATTGCCCTCCAAGTGAAACTGCTGCGCTTTCTTCAGGAGCATCGTTTCGAACGGGTCGGTGGCCGCCAGGCCATCACGATCGACGTGCGCGTGATCGCCGCGACGAACGTGAATCTGAAAGACGCCATCGCGCGGGGCCGTTTCCGGGAGGATCTCTACTACCGCTTGGCGGTCATGCACATTCATCTTCCTCCGCTCCGGGATCGCAACGGGGACGTGCTGCTCATGGCGTCGGTCTTCCTCAGCCAGCTTGCGCACCAGCAGGGCAAGCGGGTCAAAGGATTTTCAGACGACGCCATTCGCGCCATGAAAGCGTATCCCTGGCCGGGGAACGTCCGCGAGTTGCTGAACAAGTTGCGCCGCGGTGTGGTCATGGCTGAGGGGCCGTATGTGACGGCGAGGGATTTGGAGCTTTCCACGGGGGAAGAGGCCGTCTCACCGGAACCCTTAGGCCGTCTGCGAGAAAAGATCGAAGTCGATTTCCTCTCGCAGGCATTGGCTCGCCATCACGGCAACCTGAGCAAGGTGGCGCGGGATCTGGAAATCAGCCGGCCGACGTTGTATCGCCGGTTGCAACGGTATGGATTAGTCCGGAGACCCGAGTAAGGGTGCACGGGCCGGTCCGTGTGTCACGGCGTGATGCGCAGGGGCGCGTTCCAGCGGTACAGAACGTTACAGCCAGCGGCGGTGTCGAGGGGCAGCTGTCGCAGACCGGCGGAAATAGACGAGTTTTTCCCGTGAGGCCGCACGGCACCGTATTTGCGAAGTGCCGGATACATTCGGCGAAGGGCAGGAATGCATCGTATGAGGCGGTCAATGGTGACAAAGATCATGCAGCGAGCAGCCGACGCACAGCGGATGATAATTCTGGCGCTGGCGTTGACGGCCTGGCTTGCGCCGAACGCGCGTGCGTTCGGCGGAGAGGTGTGGCCGGCGACCCTCGACCACGAGGGGATGAGCCGCCCGGTGTTCCCGATGGGCGCCATGCCGGATGCATCAGTCCAGGCGATTGCGGGCACGCACGAGATGCCGGCGATCGACGCGTCACATTTTGTAACACTTTCACCGGAGGAACTCGCGACGATCGCCGGTATGGGCGTGATGCCGGAGGCGCCGGGGACCCCCACCACAGGGGTCGTACTGTGGGATGAACGACCGCAGGCCCCGGCGGTTGTCGGGGCAAACCTCAGTAGCGGACAGCACAATCATCAGACCATCGGTGTGATGATCCAAGGGTTTTAATGAGTCAGCTGACCGGAACGGAAGACGAATGGATTGGGCAAAGGAGGTGACGGGCCTCGTGACCGAGGGCCCCTAAACAGGCACAGGGTGGAATCGAGTGAAGGAGAGACGTGAATTGAACCAGAGGAGGATCACAATGCGTACAACGTGGGTTTCAATCGGAATCATGGCCGGGATCGCCATTATGGCTTCCCCCGTCCGTGCCGAGGTCGTCGTGGTGGGAGAAATCAACAAAGACCGCGATGTCACCGTGACGGAGACGATCGAGAAGGTCAAGACGGTGCTCATCAACGCAGATGTTGATATCGCGCTGGAAAAGGCGGCGGAGTCCTATGCGCATGTCAACCAGCTCAATCAGGGCAACGAGGCCTGCGAGAATTGCGCCGAGAAGGCGGATATTCTCAGAGCCGCGGCCAATTACAATTCAGGTGTCCTAAGCGTCAACCAAGCGGCCGGCAACATGAACAACCAGGGCAATGCCGTGGCGGTGTCGTTCGATCAGCCGGATGCGCAACCGTCGACGGGTCGTGGCTTTGCGGATGCCACAGCGGCGGCGCACCAGATCATGCTGGAGAACACGATCGATAGCCAGAACATCGGCTTTCGTCGCACGGAGATGACCGGGTCGATGAACTTCAATAACGGCATTGCGCATGCCAATCAAGCGGCGGGCAACATCAACAACCAGGCGAACAGCGTTTCCGTGGCGGTGTCGCTGGCTCCCGGCGTGGTTCTGTCCGAGGCCGATCTCGGCCAAGTCAACCGCGGGAACAGCGTGAAGGAAGTTGACGTCAACAAATCTGCGACGATCACGAATTCCCTCAACGGGAACATCGGCATCGTGGGTGTGAACCAAGCCAGCGGCAACAATGCCAACCAGGCGAACGTGGTGGCGTTTTCCGCCGCGGCGCGGTTTAACTAAGACGAGGAGGACGAAATATGAACAAGGTTGTGACATTTACCGTGGCGGCGCTGGCGATGGGCGGAGCAGCTATTGCCCAGGCCGATGTGACGGCGTTGGTCGGGGTGACCAAGGACGTCGTCATCGTCAACAGTGAGACCATTGAGATCAACAAGACCGTCGGTCTGAATGTGGTCGTCAACCAGAATCTCGACGGCGCGGCGGAGGCTCAGGCCATCGCCAGCGTCACGAATCTCGATAACGAGTACAATCTAACGGATGCCCGGTACAATTCTTCGTTGTTGAGGTCAGTGCTTGGGCATCAGGGTGTGCTCGGATTGAACCAGGACACCGGCAACATGGCCAATCAAGCCAACTTGTTGTCGGCCTCGACGACCGGAGTCGAAGGGAACAGGGGCACGTTCGCGAATGCGCAGGCGGAGGCGACCATGAACACCGGCGCCGGCGACAACAAGATCACGAACGTGATCGCGTCATCCACGATGACGGATTCCGTCAACCGCAACAACGGCATCATCGGGGTGAACCAGAGCAGCGGTAACATGATGAGCCAACTGACGGCGGTGGCGATGGCGATCGGGGCTGAATCCCGGATTGCGTTGTCCGAAGCCGCCTTGGGACAGACCACCAGCGCATCCACGTTGACCCTCGACGGGACCCACAGCAGCGCCTCGATCCCCGGCTCGATCAACGGGAACGTCGGGATCATCGGCGTGAATCAATCTAGTGGCAACAACGGAAACCAGGCCGTCAACGTCTCCGTTGCCGCGTCGTTCCTTCCCGGAACACGCTAAGCGCACCGTCAAGGATAAAGGAGGACTACAGACATGAAGACATTACGCATTGCGGCAATCAGCGCGCTCGGCTTGGCGATGGTCGCAGGACCAGCTTTGGCTGAGGACTCGTTTGTGTTCGTCACGAGCGATATTCTGAAGACCAAGAGCATCTCTGTCACTGAGGACACGTATACCGATAAGTATGCGGACATCCGGGTGAACGGACTGTTCGCTCCGGAAGGCGCGGCGGAGGCGCAGGCTATCGCCAACGTGACGAATTCGGGAAACAGGGTCACTACCGGTGGGAGCGAGGCCACTCAGGATGTCGAGGCCCATGCGACGATCGACAGCACGGTGGCCGGTAATAAGGGCATCTTGGGCTTCAACCAGGATGCGGGTAACTCTGTCAACCAGGGCTACAACGTGGCCGTGTCCCTGTCGAACGTGAAGTCGGTGACGGATGCGCAGTCGTGGGTTGATCAGCGCAACCAAGAAAACACAGTCAGAGCCACGTCGCATGACTATCTTGATGGTCAAGCCAGCAAGACGGCGACGATGAAGAATACGATCGGCGCAGACAGCGCCAGTGCGCATCAAGGGCTCATCGGCGTCAACCAGAACGTCGGGAACATGAACAACCAGACCAGCTCGGTGGCGCTGGCGCTCGGCGTGGGGGCGCAGGTCGCTCTGTCCGAGTCCGCGTTGGGCCAGGTCAACATGGGCAACAAAGTGTACGAAGTCGGCACCATGAAGACGGACCTGATTGAAAACGCCATGAACTACAACTTGGGCACGGTTCAGGTCAATCAATCGGCCGGCAACATGAACAACCAGGGCTCGTCGATTGCCATCTCGGCTACCGTCGCTCAAGCGACGTTGGTTCCGGCAGTCAGAGGGTTCTAATCGGTCATCCGGTCGGGCGGGAGCCTTGCGCTCCCGCCCGACTCTCCGGGTGGGTTGTGCAAAGGGATTTAAAGGGATTTATGGACGGACGAGACAGAGGACTCACATCGTTGATGCGGTGGCAAGTCATGGCCGGGGCCATGATTGTGTCGTTTGGGTGTCTGGGCTTCGGATTGGACGCCGTTGCGCAGGTTTCGGGGTCCGGAGGCCTCTCAACTGGTACAACGAGTTCCAGTACCATTGTAGTGGAAACGGAAGAGATCCATTTGGCCGGCACAGGCGTCGTGTCCAGTACGACAGTGGCTGCGCAAGTCATCGCCGACAATCAGATCGAACAACTCGGCGTCATCGGCAGGGTGTTGCTGCAGGATGCCTTTCACGGCAACGCCGGAATTGTGAACGTGAACCAGGAAGCCGGCAACGTGAACAACCAGGCCAATGTGCGGGTCCTGGCATTCATGGCGACGGAAGTCGGGTCGATCATCGGGGCCTTGAATCTGGCGGTTTCTCAGAACCTGACGAACAACACGGTCGTGTCGGACGGGGGCGAGCGCAGCACGCGCATCGCCAACAGTTTCGGCAATGCGGCCGGCATCGTGGGGGTCAATCAAACCGCCGGGAACGCCAATAATCAGCTCAACGTTCTGGGGATGGCGGTCGGCGACACGCTGGGGCCGGATGCGTTGCCGATCAACGATACGACGCTCGGGCAGGTGTCCAGCGGCAAACGGGACGCGCCGGTCAATAATAGCGCTCGCGCGGATGTGATCGAGAATTCATTTAGTAATTTTCGCGGGATTGCGCAAGTCAATCAGTCGTCGGGCGATCTGAATTCGGTCGGCAATGTCTTAGGTGTTTCGTTTCAGGTTTTCAACCGGTAAGGAGTTCCATGAAGGCTTGCTTCGTCGTTGCGATGCTGATCTGGGCCGTCTGCGCGGATTCCGCCTGGGCGAATCCTCCGATTCCACTGCCGGGCGGGTCGATGCTGGCCAATGTTCCGGTCAAGAGCCTCGTCGAACTCCGGTTTCAGAATATCGAACGGCAGGCCTACGACATCAGTTGCGGGGCCGCCGCGATGGCGACGCTGCTCAAGTACTATTATCAGGAAGATGTTCGTGAGCAGAGTCTCGTCGATGCGATGATCGCGGTGGGCGACAAGGACAAGATCCAGCAGGAGGGGTTCTCGCTGTTGGAAATGAAACGGTTTGCCGAGCAGCGGGGATATGTGGCCAACGGATATCGTATTAGTGACGTACAGAAGCTGGCCAATCTCAAGATCCCGTATGTGGCGTTGGTCAACGTTCGTGGGTATGCGCATTTCGTGATCGTCAAGGGAATTGCAGACGGGGAAGTCTTCATTGCCGATCCGGCCTACGGCAATCGCTCCCGGACGCTCGAAAGTTTTGCCAATGAATGGAACGGTGTCATCCTGGTCATTTTGCATTCGAGCCGGGAGGGGAACAGCGACTTTACGATGGACACACTGCCTAAGGCGTCGATGGGGCAGGTGGTGCCGATTATTCAGCGGTTAGGCAGCGCTATCTGGCCACGAGGGGCTGCCGAGTATTGATAAGACGTGAAACAGCAAGTTCTCGATCGATAATGTCTTGATCGTTTGGAGGGAGAGAGCATGTTGAAGCAGGTGAGTATGTGGATGTTGGCCATGATGCTCGGAGCCGTTCCCGCGGCCGTCGCCGGCCCGCTGCACGATCTGTTGCCGTCTGATGAGTGGGCGACTCCGTTGTCTGAGCCGGAAATGGCCGGGATCCGTGGAGGATTCAACGGGCTGGCGTTCAACGTGATGTTCTCGGGATACTATACAAATGTCGGTCAGGTCGAAGGGAGTCTGGCTGTGGATACGACCGGTACGCTGACGACCGGGCCTGTGCCGACCCCGACTCCATCTGCCACTGTGCAAAACGGGCAGGTGAACATTTCAACGAGCGTCGGGAACTTTAACGGCTCCAGCGGCATTTTCCAGATTACGCAGGTGCCGGGGAATTTCAACGTCGTGAATAACAATCTATTCGTGCAGATTGCGATGGTGAATCTCCAGCCGGGTAGCCGGCTTCCGAGTCTGGCGGACTTGTTCAGACCTTGAGCGTCTTGTCATCGTATCGGATTTCTATCGTGCGCGCTCCCGCCGGTTTTCCCTTCGGAGGCTTGGCGGGAGCCTTTGGATGATCTCCTTCAATACCTCCGGTTGTCGGCGGGACTTTTCCTGCCGGTTGCCGCTTGTGCCGCGCCTGCTCCGTGGCGAAGTCCGGCTTTTTTCTTGATCACTCCTTGATCTGTGATAGATCTAACGGCACAGGTCCGGCGAGTGGAATCTTGCCGCCGTGACATCTCTTTGAATCCAGGAGGGTCCGCTTTGAGTTCACTTCCGGTGCTTCGTTATGTGCGTGCCGCCCTATGCAGTCTCAGTTCAATTCTTGCCGTATGCGCCGGGACCGTTCCGCTCCTTTCGCTCCCGGCCGAGGCCGCTCAGACACTCGTGGGCCAAAGTCCGGTTTCGCAGCCGCCGAATGCCTTGCCTGTTCCCCAGGGGCCGGAGTCGATCGGCGACGGCGCAACTTCCGGGCCTGCGCTGCCTGTGCCGTCGGCTCCGCAGCCGCTCGATGCGCCCCCCTCATCGCAAGGGCCGGAACCGATGAACTCGGGCGCGCTGAGCGCGCCGATGGCTCCGTTGAAGGCGCTGTCATCGTCGGTCATGAGTGAGCCGGAGCGGCCCAAATCTGAAAAGCCCATCGACCAGCTTTCCCTTTCCCGAGGGGCCATTCTGCTGCCCAAAGGCATGCTGCAAGTGGAGCCGTTCGCGGACTACACGCGCATCTCGTCCGATCGCGTCGCCATCAACGGATTTTCGGTATTCGAAGCCATCGTGGTCGGGACCATCCGGGTCGATCGCGTGTTCCGCGACATTTACACGACCGGAGTCAATGTTCGGTACGGACTGCTCAACCGGCTTCAACTGGAAGCCCGCGTACCATACGTGTACCGGCAGGATCGGGAGTTGACCGGAATCGGTACCACTCAGGAAGCCGACCGCACCATCCACCACGCCGACATCGGCGATGTGGAAGGCTCGCTGGTTTACCAAGCGGTGATCGGCACGGATGTGTTGCCTGACGTCCTGCTGCGGCTCAAGGGCCGCGTCCCCACGGGGACCGATT
Source organism: Nitrospira sp. (assembly GCA_013140455.1). Classification (GTDB taxonomy): domain Bacteria; phylum Nitrospirota; class Nitrospiria; order Nitrospirales; family Nitrospiraceae; genus Nitrospira_D. Next base: position 50,919 of record JABFSU010000008.1, read on the forward strand.
CATTCGAAGTCCCGACGACCATCGGACAGGGGGGCGAGGTCCGGCTGTTGAAGACCCCGACGGGGAACGGCTTTTATACCGTAGCGCCCGGCATTCAAATGGTCTGGCGCACGGACCCGGTCGTCTATTACGTGGGTGGAAATCTTCTGATGAATCTGGAGCGCAATGTCGGCGGCGCGGTCGGCATCGTGACGCCGGGCAATACGACGGAGTTTTTTTTCGGTTTGAACCTCTCGGTCAGCGAACGGGTCTCGCTGAACATGACGTTCTACGATTCGTGGACCGATAATACGCGCCAGAACGGCAGACGGATCGCCGGGACCTCCTTCAACAGCGGGCTGCTGTTACTCGGTACCGCGTTGTCGCTGAATCCCACCACGACGCTTCTGGTGACCGGGGGGATCGGGATCACGAAGGAGTCGCCTGACTTCCAGCTGGTCGTCAGCCTGCCCTTGACGTTCAGATTGCCGAGTGCCTTGCAACTGCCGGACAAGCTGCCCTGGCTGTCCGGATCCTGACGGGGTTGTGGCACGGCCCCCTGTAAGGGAAGCGAGGGGAGGCCCGTGATTTCGACAGGGATCTTTGACGGTGAACAGAACGGCGACCGGGACCGTAGGCCCGGTCGCCGTTCTGTTGTCTGCCCCCGAAGAATGTCTTTCGGAACCGGTTTTGCCGGAAGGGCTTACTGAAGGGCTTCCTGCGGAGCGGCCTCCTTGGGGTTCTTGGGCGATGAGGATCTGTCAGGTGCGGCGCTTTCGGCAGCGGCTGGTTGAGAGGCCTCCAGCCGCCGGACCGCGGACTCCGCAAATCGGTTGTCGACGTATCCGTCGAGTTTCGGTAGGACTTTCAGAATTCCCCCTTCTTTGAGGCCCCATCCGTTGTACTCTGCATCCGCCGTATCGCTGGCCGTCCAGATCGGCCGATCATACTTCGTCATGGCGATCCAGGACTTGGTGAGTTCCGGGGTGACGGCGCGCAACCCCTGCCGGTGAAAGAAGATGGCCAGGAGGCGCGCGGCGTCGTCTGGGTCTTGCTGAATGTACTTGAGCGATTTCACCCAGGCGTTCGCAAAACGCTGGACGGTGTCCGGTTCCTTCTCAATCAGCTCCGCCCGTACGATGACGGGCGCGGCGGCGATTAATCCGAGCAGGTTGGTCAGATCTTCCGCCCCCATCAACACGTGGGCGTTGCCGCCTTTCATCACAGCCGAGGTAAAATGCCGGGATTCGAAAATACCGTCGGCCAGGGGCGTCTTCTGGTCGAGCGCTTTCGTCAGGGAGTCGGGGGGGAGAAGCTTGATCGTCACATCGGAGGGGCGCAGCTTGAATTTGTTCAGGAGGCGAATGAGAACCGGATGGGCTTCCGATCCAACGCCGATGGCGATCGTTTTCCCTTTGAGGTCGGCCACCGATTTCACGGCCGGTTGCTGATCCGAGATCACCAGCTCCATTTGAGTGCCCCATCCGTTCAACGAGAGGATCCGGAGCGGCAGCTTGAGCGCGGCCATGATCAGGCCTCCTCGTTGCGATACGGCGGCAATATCCGTCGAGCCCGAGCTGAGCGACCCGATAAGCGCTTCCGTCGAGCTGATGGTCAAGCCGTTGACGACCAGATGCTCCTGGGAAAACAGGCCGCGCTCTATCGCCACGATCGCCGGCAAGGCGTCCCAGCCGCTGCTGTAGGCGAGGCGGATGAGTTTCCAATCCCCGGCATGGCTCCATACCGGGGTGAGGACGATACTTGCGATCACCAACAGACGGTATACGGACGATTTGGCTTGAGTCACTCTTGCCTCCATTTCAGTTACGTCGAGGTTTTGCGCGGACCTGATGCTGCGCGCATGGCGGCCGATGCCATTTCGGTCCTGGCCGATGACGCCGTCCACTGTCTCTGTTTTAGCTTGAAACGGTGTACAGTCAAGCCGATATCGATTTTCACCACCTGCGTAGGAAGCCACAGCTGCCCGTCCTCCGCAGTCGTCTGTTACGGAGAGTGAATGAACCCGCTAGGAGCCTGTCCGAGTAATGGCTGACAATGCGTAACAAGACGTATATTCACGGTAGGGCCAGCAGCGATTCGGTCAGCCGACGAGGGGTGTGGCCGATACGTGTGCCAATGAGTGGAATTGCGTTCGATGGTGAGGGATTCATCCTCTCGCTCCGACCAATTTCAGCATGTTGTGTACGCTACAGAGCAAGCTCCACTCCCCAGCGACCTGCGACAGACCCCACAGCAAGAACTGTCTGAATCCGCGCGCCTGTTTGATCTGACCAAACACGGGTTCGACCACCTGCTTGCGGAACCGATAGCGACGGCGATACCCCGCGCGTTTCAGGCGGATCTTCATCGCGTGGACTCGTGTCCGCGGGACCGTCTTCCGCCTGCCGGTGGCCGAGGGCGTGCCATGCTGTTGCCGCCCCGTCGCAACATAGCCGCGAACGTGGCGGCGAGCCAATGCTGAGAGATTGGGCTCGGAGCAATACCCGGCATCCGCCGAGAGTTCCCGCGCCTGCCGGCCCATGTTCGCTTTGATGGACGCCAGCATCGGCTCGAGTTGGTGCGTATCGCTGACCTGACTCGTCAGCCCATGGGCCACAATCACCTGATGCGCAGCATCGACGGCCGCTTGGGCGTTATAGCCTTGGATGAATCCGTCCTGCGCCTTCATAATCCGGCTGTCTGGATCGGTGAAATTGCGCTGTGCGCGGTCGTGGGGCGTGCCTGGAGGATTCTTCGCGGGGCGGCCTCGTCGAGAGCGATCCGATGGGTGCTCGTCCTCTCGCGCGTCGCTGGCCGCAGCCTTCGCCAGCCACTGGGCTACCTCGGCCGCCAGCGCCGGCTCGGCGGTCTTCATCCGGCTGTAGCTCATCGCCTTATGTTTGGAGGCATTCGCTCGGATCTTCGTTCCATCCAATGCGACGTGCCCCAAGCTCACCAGTCCCGCCTTCTGGCACAGCTGGAGCACCTGCGTGAACCGCTCGCCCAGTGCCGGCAAGTGACGCTTCCGAAAGTCGCTGATCGTGCGAAAATCCGGACTCTGCCGCGCCGTCACGGCCATGAAATCCACCCGCTCATGACAGGCCTTGGCGATCCGCCGCGACGCGTAGAGCCCTTGGCTGTAGGCCTACAGCAGCAAGGCGACCATCATGCATGAGCGTGAGCAGCGTGGCGTTGACGGGATTATCTTCCACAATCAGAATGGACATCGTTGGTGTGCCTTTGTCAGTCCGGCGCGCGGGCGGGTTCGTGCCCTTGTAGGTTTTCTTGGCCCGGGCTTCCCGGAGGTGCCAGGCCGGCGGGTGACCCCGGCGCCGGGACCCAGCGGGCGAGGATGTCAGCCAAGGCCGCGGAATGGACCGGTTTGCTCAGATAATCATCCATACCGGCAGTCAGACATTGTTCGCGGTCACCGGCCATGGCGTTGGCCGTCATGGCGATAATCGGGGTGTGGTGGGCGGTTCCTTCCCGCTGCCGGATGCGCCTGGTGGCTTCGAATCCGTCCATGTCAGGCATCTGGCAGTCCATGAAAATCAACGTGTACGGGATGCGGGAGCAGGCTTCGACTGCTTCCAGGCCGTCGGCGACGACATCGACGCGGCACCCGAGCTTCTCCAGCATCTTGACGGCGACTTTCTGGTTGATGACGTTGTCTTCCGCCAGCAAGAGGCGTCCGTCGATCCGCGCACGGGCTTCCGCCAGGCTATGGAGGGTGATCAATGGCGACTCCTGCGGCGTCTTGGCGGGAGCGCGCCCCATGACCAGCCGAAGGGAATCGTAGAGCTGTTGTTGGCGAATCGGTTTGGTGAGGTATGCGGAGAATCCTCGCGCCCGTGCGAGTTTGGCATCGCCTCGCCGGGTGAGGGAGGTCAGCAGCACCAGCCTGGGTTGCGTGGCGTCCGTCGCGACGTGGATCGCCTCGGCCAGCCGCATCCCGTCCATACCCGGCATTTGCATATCGATGATTGCCAGGTCGAACGGATGGCCTGATCGATGCGCGTCCTGAATGAGCGCCAGGCCCGCCGGCCCGTCTGCCGCGGAGGCATACGTCATGCCCCACGCGCCCGCATGATGCTCAAGCAATAAGCGGTTCGTCGCATTGTCGTCGATCAGACAGACGCGGAGACCGGCCAAGTCCTGGGCCGGTGTCGGAGAGGCCGGTCCGCGCGACGGCTGTTCCAATTCCGTGGTGAACCAAAATGTGCTTCCGGATCCCGGCTGGCTGTCCACTCCGATCTCGCCCCGCATCAGCTCCACGAGCTGTTTGGAAATAGCCAATCCCAGTCCCGTTCCGCCGAACCGACGGGTGGTCGATCCATCAGCTTGGCTGAAAGATTGGAACAGTCTGGCCCGGCCTTCTGGCGTAATGCCCACGCCGGTATCCGTGACGCTGAATCGGAGGGTGACCGACCGGTCCGAGGCCTTCAGCACGGACAAGGCGAGGACGACCTCTCCGCGCTCGGTAAACTTGATGGCGTTGCCGAGCAGGTTGGTGAGAATCTGGCGGAGGCGCCCCGGATCGCCTTTTACCACCGCCGGTACGGCGGCATCGACGAGCCCCACCACTTCCAGATCTTTGCGTTGAGCCGGTTCAGCCAGGAGGTCGAGCGTTTCTTCGACGGTCGTGCGCAGATCAAACTCGATGATTTCGAGCGTCAATTTCCCGGCCTCGATTTTCGAAAAATCGAGGATGTCATTGATGATCGCGAGGAGGGTCTCGCCGGACCGCCAGACTGTTTCCGCATATTCGCGCTGCTCCGGTGTCAACGGGGTGTCGAGCAAGAGTCCGGTCATGCCGATGACCCCGTTCATCGGGGTGCGAATTTCATGGCTCATCGTGGCGAGAAATTCAGCTTTGGCGTGGGCCCCGGCTTCGGCGGCATCTTTGGCATCGATTAGGTCGCGTTCCATCTGTTTGCGGTGGGTGATATCGCGGCAGGTAGAGAGGATGGTGTGGCGTCCTGTGCTGCGTTCTTCGAGCAGAGAGAGCGAGAGATCGACATGGAAGGCGTCACCGGACTTCTTTTTCCCGATGACTGCGCCCTGCCACTGCCCGTCTGCCTGCAGGATGGGGAGGTAAAACTGCTCGATCAGCGCCGCCCACTCGGGATCGTAGAGTTCTTTCCAACTGCGGCCGAGCAGTTCGTCGACGGCATACCCGTAGATCGCGGCGTGCGCCGGGTTCATATAGGTGTAGTCGCCGGTGTCGTCGAGCAGGGCCATGCCATCTTGTGCATGGTTGATGGCCTGCTGAAGCCTGAGCCGCTTTGCTTCCCCCTGCTTCCGATCACTGATATCGCGGACCGTGCCGGTGAAGAGGTGCCAGGAGCCTATGACGGTTGTGCTGACCCCGAGTTCCAAGGGGAATACCGAGCCGTCTTTGCGCCGGCCCACGACTTCCCTTCCGACGCCGATGATTTTGGCCTCGCCGGTGCGCCGATAGTTGGCAAGATACCCGTCGTGCTCCGACTGATAGGGCTCCGGCATCAGTCGCTTCACGTTCTGGCCGAGCATCTC
>JABFSU010000058.1 GCA_013140455.1 Nitrospira sp.
CGCTTGATCGTATAGGTGGCGGGGTCGTAGCCGTCTTTGGCGAAAGTGGCGCTATGGTCGGCTTTGCGGCTGAGATTGACGGTACCCGGTGCGAGCATGTGCACGAGGTCGTCGACGACGACTTTGGTATCTGCCGGAGTGGTAAAGAGCGTGACGGATTGATGGTCTCCGTGCATCCAGGTGCCGCAGCCGGTCAGAGCCCAGGCCCATCCAATAACGATCGCGCCAAGCCAAAGTCGAGTCCGTGTCATACCAACCTCTTGCTCGCTGGTGTGGGAAGAATCATCCAGCGCGGTCTGATGGTGAATAGCTGTCGGCATTTTTCCATGCGGGCAGCCGTTCCTCCAGCGTTTTCAGGAATTTTACCGAGGGCGAGGAGGGGCGGTCAGATCTTCATTGCCTCGTTCACTTCGGCGAGGGTCGCTTTTGCGACTTTCGCAGCGCGCTGGCTGCCGTCCTGCACGATCTCGTCGATGCGCGAGGGATGGCTCATGAGGGATGCGCGGGCGTCCCACATGGGCGCCATGCGCTCGACCATCTTATCCGCCACCAGTTTCTTGCAGTCGATACAGCCGATGGCGGCGGTACGACAGTCAGTGTTGATTTGAGCTTGGACCTCTTGCGGAGAGTAGATCTTGTGGAACTCATAGACGGGGCAGACGTCGGGGTTGCCCGGGTCGGTGCGACGCACGCGCGCCGGGTCGGTGACCATCGTCTTCAGTTTTTGCCGGACCACCGGCTCCGCATCCGACAGATTGATGGTGTTGCCATAGCTCTTGCTCATCTTTCGGCCGTCGGTACCCAGAACCTTGGGAAATTTGGTGAGGTGTTCTTTGGGTTCCGGGAATACTGGTTTCTTATAGATGTCGTTGAAGCGCCGCGCGAGTTCTCTCGTCAGCTCCAGATGGGGCAGTTGGTCTTTGCCCACAGGCACGAAATCCGGCTTGTACAGCAAGATATCGGCGGCCTGGAGCACGGGATAGCCGAGAAAGCCGTAGGTGCTGAGGTCTTTTTCTTTGATCTCGTCCTGCTTTTCTTTGTAGGTCGGGTTCCGCTCCAGCCAGGACACGGGCACCATCATGGAGAGCAGGAGATGCAGCACGGCATGCTCGGGAATGTGTGATTGGATAAAGACGGTCGAGCGTTTCGGATCGATGCCGGCGGCCAGCCAATCGATCAAGAGTTCGCGCACGAATTCGCGGATACGGCTGGTATCGGCGTAGTTCGTCGAGAGGGCGTGCCAGTCGGCGACGAAGAAGAAACACTCATAGTCTTCCTGCAGGGCCTTCCAGTTTTCCAGGGCGCCGAGATAGTTGCCCAAATGCATCAAGCCGCTGGGTTGCATGCCGCTGAGAACGCGTTTACGGGGTGCAGTGGTCATTGCGAGGCTCCTGCGCCGAGGCCCAGTGCCGTCGACAAGATCGTGCCGGACAGGGCATTGGCGAATGTGCTGGTAATGGTGTGGATGACGCGGAGTTCTTTATCGAAGACGATCAATCCCATGAGAATCATCATGCCGTAGGGCTCCAATCGCGCGAGCGCGAGAGCCGGGGTCGGAGGCAGGAGACAAGTGAGGATGCGCCCACCGTCGAGCGGCGGGATCGGAATTAAATTGAAGAGCGCCAGAAAGACGTTGATCATCACCGAGTAGAGGGCCATGACGCTGATGGGCAGCAGGATCATCGTGGCCAGGCTCGATGGGTCGGTATCAGCATTGCCGGGACGTTTTGCCAGCAGGGATGGATCGAAGGCAAAGAGCGCCGCGACGACCAGTGCACCGATGATCGCTAAGACGAGATTCATTCCGGGCCCTGCGGCGGCGACGAGCGCCATGTCGCGGCGTGGCTGGTGCATGTTGCGCGGATCGACCGGCACCGGCTTGGCCCAGCCGAGGAGGAAGCTGCCCGGCAGCGCGAGACAGAGCAACGGCAGAATGATGGTGCCGAGCGGATCGATATGCGCCAGGGGATTCAGTGTCAGGCGTCCTTGCAGCTTCGCGGTCGGATCGCCGCATTTGTCGGCGGCCCATCCGTGGGCATACTCATGCAGCACCATCGCGAAGAGGAGGGGCAGGCCCATGTATGAAATCTTATGGAGGATGGGAGCGAGTGTGTCCATAGGGTGGTCCGCTAGTCGAGTTGGACGAATTTCCCGTGTTTGACTTGGAGGAGCGCGAGGGGCCGTTGGAGGGTGCCTTCAGCTCCGAAGCCGGCCGGTCCCATCAGTGTGGGCAGATCGCGCTGTGTCGTCAGAAATTCTCGGACGGCGTCGCCCGACGTTGCTCCCCGGCGGATCGCTTCCAGGACCAGCTTGGCCGCATCGTAGCCTTGCATGGTGAACAGGGTGGGGCTGCCCTGAAACCGTTTCTGATACCGTTGAACGAAATCCTGTACGGCGGCATTGGCGCTCTCCGCGAAGAATCCGTCCACAAACACGGCGCCGTCCACGGTGCGGTCTGCCGTGCGCAGGAAATCCGGCGAGTTCCATCCGTTGGTTCCTAAGAGCGGGACTTTGATGTCGTGAAAGGCGAGTTGTGCCGCGAGCAGGCCGATTTCACTGGCGCGGCTGGGAATGAAGATCGCATCGAATCCCGGCGTGTAAAGAATCCGTTTATCGGTCTTGCCGACCGGTTTTCCCGCCGGGCGCGAGGGATCGTAGGGAACCGCGAGGCCGTATTTCTTGAGGTCTTCGGCCTTGAGTCTCTTGATCTGTGGCGAGAAGTCTGAATCGCCCTCTTTGAACGACTCCATGGCGATGACTTCGCCCTCATGCTGCCGGACTTCTTGTGCAAAGAGTCGCGCCTGTTCACGGCCGTACGTGGTATCGGGATACAGAATGCAAAATCGGCGGTAGCCTTGTTCTCCGGTGGCATAGCCTGCGATTCGCTTGGCTTGGAGGGCATAGGTCAGGGTGGTGCTGAAGACGAAGCTTCCCAGTCGCCGGACGTTGGGAAACGTGGCGGCCGGAGTAATCAGCGGGACTTTTGCATGTTCGGCCATTTCGGCCATGACGGGGAGATTTTTCGAGAGCATCGGCCCGATGACGGCCAACGGCCGGTCTTCGTTCAGCAGTGCGGCGTGATCTTCGAGAAACGAGGGTTTATCCGACTCGTTGTCTTTCACGATCAGTCCGACGGGCGGCATCCCCGACTGTTCGTGCGCGCGCTCGACCGCCAGCTGAATGCCTTCAAGCACCTCATTGGCGAACGGCGCGAGGCGTCCGGACAGCGGCAGGACCGTGGCGATGAAGAATTGGTTGGCCTTCAGTCTGGTCTTCAGCTGCGCCAGTGTGTCGGTGGCCTTCGGGCCGTAGGGGTGTTCGGGGAATTGCGCGAGAAATTGTTGAATCTGGCGCTCAGCCAGATGGTCTTCTCCACGGCCGGTATAGAGCTCGATCAGACGGATGGCGGCCAGATCGCCGGGGAATGATTTCGGATAGAGATCGTGCAGTCGCGTGAGCGCTTTCTTGTCCAGCTTCTCGTTGATGAACTCGCGAATCTGCGCGCGCGTCTCCGCCACATGGTCTTCGGTGCCGGCGGCGCTTTCTTGGAGCAGGGCTTCGATGGCGCGGACATACTCTTTTTTCTGCACCAGAAATTCGGCGGTGAATCGGAGGGCTTCGTGCTTCGTATCATCATCGGTCGTGCCCGTGCGCAGTTGTGTGAGCAAGGGGAGCGCCAGGTCGATATTGCCCATGGCCGCGTGGGTGCGGGCCAGCATGATCTTCCCTCGCTCGCTCAAGTCAGACGCCGGGAATTCGGTCTGCAACTGGGTCAAATATTTGATGGCCTCGGAGTATTCCTTCGTGCTGTACAGAGCGGCTCCGAGCAGCAGATAGGTGTCATCCAAATGCTCCGGACGCGGGGAGGTTGCGAGAAACCGCCGAAGGACGGTGGCGGCGGATTCTGCCTCGCCCTTGTCGAGCAATCGTTTGGCTTGAGACAGCACCGGGGGATCAGGCAACGGCGCTTTGAGTTCCGCAGCAGGGGCCGGTTGGAGCTGGATCGCGACTCCTGCCAGGCTCAAGGCCAGGACGACGATCAAGCGGCGGCAGGCAAGCAGTCGTGAGTATGTGTGCTGAGAACCCATTTAGAGGCAGTAAAAAAGATGCGGGTGGTTATTAGATGACACGCTGTGACTAGTATCGGAAAGGGTGCGGAAGTGTCAAGGAGAACCGCGGTTGGTTCGTTGAGTTCACCCGGCGAGTTGGCTATAGTCTGTCGCGAGACCGGCCGCGGTGCTCGCAGCGCTCCTGATTCCCCTACTCCTCGTCCACCTATATTCTTATGGCTGCATCGACCGATCAGATCCTCGATCCGCTGGTTGAACGATATCTTGGGCAACTTCGCGTTGAAGGCGGATTGGCGGTCAACACACTGGAAGCCTATCGGCGTGATTTGATCAAGTTGCAGGCATTTCTTGTTCAGCATCGAGTAGGAATGGGGGAGGCGGTCGCGCCGCAACAGCTCACCGGGTTTCTCGCGTCTCTGAAAGATCATCGCCTGTCTTCGGCGTCGATGGCGCGTACGATGTCGACGTTGCGCGGCTGGTTTCGATTTCTCGTGCGCGAAGGGTTGCTGCCGGTCAGTCCGATGCAGGATTTGTCGGTGGCCCGGCGGGCCGTGCGGTTACCCAAAACGCTGACGATGGCGGAGGTCACGGCCCTATTAGATTTGCCGCCATTGCCCGCATTGGAAGATCAGCGTGATCGCACGATGCTGGAATTGATGTATGCGTCGGGATTGCGCGTCTCTGAGTTAGTGTCGGTGGAACTGGTGCGCCTAGATCTGGGCGTGGGTTGTCTGCGGATTGTCGGGAAAGGGGCGAAGGAGCGCCTGGTGCCGATCGGCGAAACTGCGAGAGCGGCGCTGGCGCAGTATGTCGATCACGTTCGTTCCGCCATTTTGAATCGGCGGGCGTCGCGTGCGCTCTTTGTGTCTCGGCGCGGGGGGCCGTTGACCAGGCAGGCCTTTTGGAAGATCGTGAGTCGGCGCGCTCAGCGCGCGGGCATTGCCAAGTCGATTTCGCCGCACATGCTGCGCCACTCATTTGCCACACATTTGCTTGAAGGGGGCGCCGATTTACGCGCGGTGCAGGCGATGCTGGGCCATGCGGATATTGCCACGACGCAAATTTACACGCATGTGGAACGGAGCCGCCTGAAGCAGGTTCATCAACAGTTTTTCCCCAGACAGGTCCGGACTCGCAATAAGTAAGAATTCCGGGGTGCTCGCGCGGTGACGAATCAAAAAGCTGCAGGAGTGTAAGAAAACTGCAAGAAGAGTGCGAGAAGCGGTTGACAAGGCCGGATGGACTTGGTAGCATCCGCCAACGTTGCTAAGAAAAACGGGCGGATAGCTCAGTTGGTAGAGCGCCACCTTTACACGGTGGATGTCGCAGGTTCGATCCCTGTTCCGCCTACCAGAGGTAGACTGGTGTGTAGGGGCAGATCGAAAAAGGAAGATAGCACCATTTCTGATTTCGGACTTGAACGGCTGCTCTGTCAATCGTCTTGTCGTTCCGACCATCCGCCGTATAGAAGAATCGCGAGGGGCCGTCGTTCAGCTGGTTAGGACGCCAGATTGTCAATCTGGAGGTCGCGGGTTCAAATCCCGTCGGCCCCGCCATTTTTCTTCAGAGTTGAGCACACTCCATCACACTACGGTGTGTCATGAATAGAGGAGGGAGACGCTAGCGTCCTATGTTCCAGTCAGGTCCCATGGCTCTCATTGGATCACTGGGCGTGGTGTCGAAAGTCGTTCTCTTTCTTCTCCTCCTGCTGTCAGTCGTATCCTGGGCCGTGATTCTCCTCAAGTTGAAAGTCTTCAAATCCGCCGACGCCGAAGACCGGCGGTTCATGGCCGTGCTGTTGAAGGCCAAGGATGTCGATGAAGTGGTGCGCCACGCCCAGCGTTCGACCGGCAGCCCGTGCGCCAAGATCTTCCATGGGGTGGTGGATCGGCTTGGGACGGGACGCGAGTTTCAGGACGGTGGAGGCGCTCTTCCTGTAGACCGCCATGTGATGGAGCGCACGGCTCAGCATATCGCGCAGGGACAGCTCTCTCACCTCGAATCGTATCTTCCCTTTCTCGCCACGACGGGAAATATCAGTCCGTTCGTCGGATTGCTGGGCACGGTAATGGGGATCATCGATTCGTTCAGAGAAATCGGTTCGCAGGGAACAGCCAGTATTGCCGCAGTAGCGCCCGGCGTGTCCGAAGCCCTGGTGGCAACGGCGGCCGGACTGTTTACGGCGATTCCCGCGGTGATTGCCTACAACTACTTCTTGTCCCGTATCCGCGGCACCGCGTTCCGCATGGATACGGTGACGGTCGAGCTTCTGACGCTGATGGCGCCGAAGGCTAAACCGGCTTCTATAGGGACGAAGGGATGATTCTCGAAACACGCCAACGCCGTTTCATGGCGGAGATCAACATTATCCCCCTGGTCGATGTCGTGCTGGTGTTGCTGGTCATTTTCATGGTGACGGCGCCGATGCTCTACCGGGGCATGGATATCAAGTTGCCGACGTCCGCGTCGAACACGATCAAGCCGGAAATTCGAGCGGTGCTGACGATCGAGAAAGATCAGCGCTTGTATCTCGATAAGGATCAGGTGAGTGCCGTCCAATTGGAACGCAAGCTGAAGCTCCTGAAGGAAGAGCATGCCGATGTATCGGTCTATCTCCGGGCCGATCGCGACGTGCCCTATGGCGTGGTGGTCCAGGTGATGGACGGGGTGAAGAAGGCCGGGATTGAGAAGCTGGGGATGGTGACCGATCCTGCCGGCCCTGAACGGGTGACAGACGTGGCGATCCCGCGTCGAAATAAATAGGACATCGGTTGGCCATGGTACAGGTTGCAGCGCACTCCCGAGCTTGGGTGGATGAGGGACTGCAGGGCCAGTTGACCCGCCGCTTGAAGCGGGCGGTGGTGTGGTCCCTAGCGCTTCACCTGGGCGTTTTTATTCTCGTCACGTGGGTGCGGTTACCGCAACATGGCGAGCGGCCGTTGGCGTCTATCGAAATATCCCTGGCCAGTCTGCCGACCCCTCCGGTCAAGACGGCTGAGCCCGTCAAAGCGGTTGACCCGGTGAAAACGCCGGTGAAGCAGGTGGAAACTCCAGTGCCGGCGCCTCCGGTGAAAGCCGCTCCAGTGGCGCCGCCTGTTGTACAGCGAGAAGTGGTTGCTCCCCCCAAGGCCGCGCAAAATCCAATGCGTGATCTGTTGAAGGGCATTGAGTTGCCTCCTGACGCTCCGAAGTTTGGCGATTACAGTCCGGCTGACAAGCCGAAAAAGGTGCAGGAGCCGGCGGTTGCGAACGCTCCCAAGCTGAAGTTGCCGGATGTTCCGGTGGTGTCTGAGGCGAAGGTCGTGACAAAAAAGCCGGCGGAAGCGAAGCCGCGGCAGTCTCTGACCGATGAACTCAATCGGGAGCTGGACGAAGAGCTCAACAAGATTAAAAAGCTGGAGTTGCCGAAAGAATCCAAGACGGCCCATGCGGAATCTCAGCCGACGCCGGCCCCTCAACCAGAGGCGAAGGCGCCGAGCGTGAAAGCCGTGGATACAACATTGAAGGTTCCTGGGATGACTCCGGGATCCAACGTCTATTTAGCGCAGGTGCGTCGTAAGATCAGCAGTATGTGGTCTGCGCCCCCCGTTGATGTGACTGCGCAGGTGTATAGCGTGGTGGTGAAGTTCCGGTTGCATCGGGATGGGAGTGTGAGCGGGGTGGCGGTCGAGCAGTCGTCTGGAAACGAGTATTTCGATTTGGCAGGGAAGCGGGCGGTCGTGACGGCCAACCCGCTGCCGATGTTTCCTGCGGATCTCACCGAATCCTACTTCGACGCCCACTTCACGTTTTCTGTTGGAGAGCAAAACGGATAATCCATGATATTTCGAACATGGTGCATAGCGGGTTGTGTGGCGCTGGTCGGGCTCATCGGGATTATCGAGTCCGGTGCAACCGATGTGTTTCTTGAAGCGACCAGGCCCGACTTTCAAAAGATTCCTCTGGGTGTGATCGGGATCCAGAACGCGGGTGGTCCGGAGTGGCTGGGTGGACGGCTCGAAGAGGTGCTGAAGGCCGACATCCGGCGATCGCTTGTGTTTTCACTCGTGGATCTCCCGAGTCTCGGTATTAAAGTGCGGGATGTAGGTACCGGCCCACATCCGGCGTTCAAGCAGGCGAGGGAAAATGGGGTTTCGGTGTTGGTCTGGGGGAAGGCCGGCGCGAAGGATGGGGATAAGGACGCCGATGTGAGTATGGACGGATTCGTCTATGATGGCGAATCGGATGAAATTGTCGGCGGAAAACGCTACGTCGGGTCTTCTTCGGTTGTACGTCTGATGGCCCATCGCTTTGCGGATGAACTCGTGTTTCGGTATACCGGCGAACCGGGCATTGCCCGCACGAAAATTGCTTACGTGTCTGAGCAGGGAACGGCGCGGGAGCTGTTTGTGATGGACTATGACGGGTATGAGCCGCGCCAGCTGACATCGGATGGCTTTTTGAACTTGATGCCGCGCTGGTCGCCCGATCGCCGTTTTCTGGTATTTACGGCCTATCGCAATCGCAACACGCAGGATATCGATATGATCGAATTAGCCACCGGAAAACGGTGGACGATTGTGTCGCTGGCTGGATTGAACATCACGCCGGCACTGTCGCCCGATGGTAATTTCCTGGCATTCGCATCGAGCCATGAGGGCAATTCAGAGCTCTATAAACTCGACACCAGAACAAAGGCTATGCAGCGCATGACGACGCATGCATCCGGAGATCTCTCGCCGTCCTGGGCTCCCTCAGGGCGGGAGCTGGCGTTTGCGTCGGATCGGAGCGGGGGGCCCCAGGTGTTTCTCATGAGCGCCGACGGCACGAATGTACGTCGCCTGACGTTTGAGGGGGATTACAATGCGGCGCCGGCCTGGTCGCCACGGGGAAACTGGATTGCATATGTGTGCCGGACACCCAAGAAAGAATATAAGCTGTGTCTCATCACGCCGGACGGGCAGAAGCGTGTGCAGCTCACGGCGGGACCCGGGGTTGAGGATTCACCATCCTGGTCTCCGGACGGAAGGCATCTGGTCTTTAGTTCGACCGTGGACGGGAAGAGCCAGATTTATATGATCAATGCAGACGGAAAAGATTTGGAGCGGGTCACATTCACTGGCACGCACAACAGTGCGCCGGCCTGGTCGCCGGCGTCGTAATTCACCTGGTCGATAGACACGATCACACATTGAAGATGTCTCGCCGGATAGGCCGGGAGAGATCTCTAGAAGAAGGAGCGAATCTATGAGCGCGACGTTATCACAATGGTCTATTCCGATGCTGGCCGGTCTGTTGCTGGTCACGATGCCGGGCTGCTCGAAGAAGTCCGTGCAATCAGGCGGGGATACCCAGTCCTCACAGGCTGGAATGGCCAAAGGCACGCCCGGCGCCGGTGGATCAACCGGATCAGCCGGTGGCGGGGTTAGCTCCAATTTCCCCGACACCTCGCTGGCCGGTCGGGACGGATCTGGTGGGTTGCGTGGACTCGATAAGAATCCCGGCGAGGAGCGCGTGAACGGCGGGACGATGATGGCGAAGCTGGATCCTTCCCAGAGCGGTCGTCAGATGGATGAGATCCGGTCCGAACAAGCCGCCGCCGATGCGGCCGGTTTGCGGGACGTGTTTTTCGGCTATGATAGCTTTGCGATTTCTGAGGAAGGCCGTCAGGCCCTGGCTCGAAATGCCGAGTGGATCAAGGCGAATCCGGGGTCTCAGTTGAAGATTGAAGGGCATTGCGATGAGCGTGGAACCTCAGCCTATAACCTGGTGCTGGGCGAAAAGCGAGCGAAGGCGGCCCGGAACTACCTGGTCGAGCTCGGTGTGAGCGCCAATCGCCTGGGTGTGGTGTCGTACGGGAAAGAGCGGCCGTTTTGCAAAGACCATAGCGAAGCCTGCTATGCGCAGAATCGTCGCGGCCATGTGGTTGTGAAGTCCGGAAAGTAAGACCGTATGCGTTGGGGCGTTGCACGGATGGCGAGAATGGATCAGGATCATCTCCAGCAAGTGAGGTGCGCGGTGGCTGTCGTTCTAGTCATGCTCTTCACGCTGTTGTCCGGATGTGTGGCGCAACAGGCCGATCTCAAACAGGCCGAGCGAAATCTGCAGCAGCGAATGAAACAGCAGGATGAGCAGAATTCGCAATCCCGAGCCAGGCAGGGGGCTGAACTTTCCGAGTTGCGGGACAAAGAGCTTCCCCGGTTGCAAGGCGAGCTCGAAAAGGCCTTGCATCAAGCGCAGGACCTACAAGCCAGGCAGGACGACTTGAAGGCTCGTTCCGCGCAGCTTGAACAGCAAACGAAGAAGCTGGAGCAACTGGCGGCCAAGCTCGAGACGGATACCAATACTCGTTATGTCTGGCTCCAGAAAAGTCTCGAAACGCAAGATGCCAAGGTGAACACGCGCCTTGATGAGTTGTCTCGGGCGGTCAGCAAGGCGACAGAAGACCTCAAACGCGACGTGCTGATGGCCGTGAAGCAGAGCAATGAGGTGTTGGATCGGAAAGTAGCTGAGCGGTTGGATGGACAGCGAAGAGATCTGGAGGCCGGTCAGCAGAATCTGGATCAGAAAGTATCTCAGAACCTGACCCAGTTCAACCAGTCGCTCACCGGATTCAAAACGGCATTCACCAGCCTGAATGATCGCGTCACTCAGGGCGAGCAGGAATCCCGGGCGATCTCGGGGAAGGTTGATGCCGATAATAAAGCGGCGGTGTCCCATATGAATGAGTCCAATCGGACCATGAGCGGCCATCTTGAGGGGGTCAACAAGAGCGTTGCATCGGTTGTGAAGACGCTGGAATCCGTCAGTCAAAAGTTCACGGCGCGGTTTGATGAGCAAGATCGCCGGATTGATTCATTGGGCCGGTCATTGGAGCAAGTGAGCCAAAAGAATGCAGGCCGGGCGCAGAATCTCAAGCAGGCGCAGCGGGCTACTCTCGCTCCTTCAATGGAAGCCCCCGCACCTGAACGGCACGTGCAAGAGTCTGAATCTGTTTCGTCCTCGCATCAGGCTCAGCAGGCCTCATCGGAGGAGGGGGAGAGTTCAGCTGCCCCGGTGGCGTCGATCTCCGCTCCGGTGGAAGCCCCGGTTGTCGCTGCTGCTCCTCCAGTTGATATCGCCGCAGATCGTGGACAATATGAACGGGTATTGGCCCTATTTCGTGACGGTGATTTAGAGGGAGCGCGACGGGGGTTTTCAACATTCATCGCCAACTATCCGAACTCGGATCTTGCTCCGAATGCCCGCTATTGGCTCGGAGAGGCCTACTACGGGGCCAAGGATTTCAAACGAGCCATCGATGCGTATGACAAGGTCGAGTTGGATTATCCGCGAAGTGAGAAAGTGCCCGCTGCCCTTCTGAAGAAGGGCTACGCCTATCTTGCTTTGAAGGATAAGAAGCGGGCCTCGTCTGCATTCAAGCAAGTGGTTACGCTGTATCCGAGGAGTCCGGAAGCTGGAAAAGCATCTGACAAGCTGGTTCAGTTGAAGGAGGGTCGATAGATTTCATGCAAGCCTACATGTTCTCTTATGTGACGGCGATCGGAGTCGCTGGTTCGTTACTGATCTTGCCCGGGTGCGCCAAGCATGCAGATTTTGTTGAGCTGCGGGACCAACTCTCGACGGTGTCGCGCTCTCAAGAGCAGGACCATCAGCGGGTCGATGCCGTCTTGCGGCGCCTCGAATCGGTCGAACGTGTCAAGGATGTTGAGTCGGGAAAGCCGCGGGTCGATGAGCTGGCTGCGCGTCTTCAAAAGCTGGAGTCGAAGCTGGCCAAACTTGAAGACGGTGCAGGACTCGCATCCACCCGGCCCGACGCTGCCGGATCTGATGCGCCGAAAGCGGCGAAGCCGAGCAAGTCTATGGGGCAAGGCGAGAGTTCCTCTATTGTGTCCGGCATGCCGGGCATCACCCCGACATCCGCCTTCAATCTGGCATACAACGATTTTCTGAATGGAAAGTACGATCTGGCGGTGGCAGGATTTCAGCGATTCACCAAAGACTTCGCCGGGACGTCTTTGACGCCGAACGCGCATTACTGGTTGGGAGAGTCGCTCTATAATCAAAAGGACTACGCGCGCGCTACGACGACATTCGAGTATCTCGTCGCGGAATACCCCGGGAACGAAAAAGTCTCTGCTGCCCTCTACAAGCTGGGTTTGGCCACGGCGGAAACCGGTGATCTGGTGAAATCCAGGAAATATCTCAAGCGGGTGATTGAGGAGTTCCCTGCCTCGGATGAAGCCAAGCTCGCAAAGAATAAACTCGCCGATATTCGGTGACGGTCGCGGGCGCGCGATTTCCTGCCTCACGCAGTCAGCCTTCGTCGAGATACTGTGGAGTGTAGTGTTGTGCTGACGACCAGTTCGAGCGGAAAAATTCGCATCTTGCCGGGAGACGTCGTGAGCCGGATCGCCGCCGGCGAAGTCGTCGAACGCCCCGCCGCCGTCGTCAAAGAGCTCATCGAAAACAGTCTGGATGCGCAGAGCAAGACCATTTCCGTCGAGATCAAAGACGGGGGCCTTGCGAGTATTCGCGTCACGGACGACGGCGAGGGCATGAGCCGGGCCGATGCGCCGCAAGCCTTCGAACGTCATGCCACCAGCAAGCTGAGATCCGATCAGGATTTATGGTCCATCCGCACGATGGGATTCCGCGGGGAAGCCCTGCCCAGCATTGCCTCGGTCTCGAATGTGCGGCTCGTCACGGCCATGCAGGCGGATCCTGTGGGCACCGAGTTGCAGATACGGGGCGGAGCGGCCCCCCAGGTCCTCGATGCGCCTCCGATTGTCGGGACGCGCATCGAAGTCACCGATCTCTTCCACAACCAGCCGGCGCGCAAAAAGTTTCTCAAATCTGTTCCGACGGAATCATCGCATATCACGCGTGTCGTCCAGCAGGCGGCGCTCGCCTGGCCGGCCGTGCATTTTAAGTTGATCTGTAACGGACAGGAGACGTTGAACTATCCCGCTGTGGCGACGGACCGGGATCGTATCGGCCAAGTCTATCCACGGTTCATGCTCGATCGTCCCGTTCCGGTAGAGGCCGGACAGCCGGGAGCGAAGCTCAGCGGCATCATCATCGATCCGAACCGCGCGAAAGCGTCGCGAACGCCGCAAGAACTCTTCGTCAATCGCCGGCCGGTTCGGAGTGCGGCTGTTTCCCATGCGATTGTCGAAGGCTATGGCTCGTTCCTTCCCAAGGGGCAGCAACCCCAGTTCGTATTGTTTCTTGAGGTCGATCCGGATCGGGTGGATGTGAATGTGCATCCCTCGAAGCGTGAAGTTCGCTTTGCGGAACAAGAAGCGATTCATCAGCTGGTCCGACGCGCGGTGCGACAGGCGCTCAGTCGAAACGAGCCGGTAGCCGGCGAGTCCTTCGTTTCGCGGGAGCCGGACGAGTCGATCGCCGGTAAGGGACTGTCGCGGTCGTGGTTTCCGGCTCAGGCGACAGCGTCTTCGGCGGGAGCAGACCAGACAGGCCCTCAGGAGATCGGCAGCATCCCGACGTCAGCCGATCAGCTCGCGTTTGTGAACGAAGCCGCTGAGCCGTATGTGCGTGTTCCTTCGTCGGAGGTGGTGGCGTTCGGACAGCTTCGTCACACGTATCTGGTCGTGCAGGTGGGCGGCGCGTTGACCATACTTGACCAGCATACGGCTCATGAGCGCGTCTTGTTTGAGCGGTTGTACCGGGCGTGGGTCGCGCATGGGATGGCCTCACAGCCCCTGTTAATTCCGGAGGCAGTGGAACTTTCCGCTCCTCACGCCGCGCTGCTGCAGCGCTACCAAAGCGACCTTGCGAGTCTGGGGCTTGAACTTGAACCGTTTGGTCTGTCCACGGTGCTTGTGCGGAGTGTGCCGCTTGGGGTCGGTGCGATCAATGCGCCGGCTTTCTTGCAAGATTTGCTGGAGGATTTAAGCCTTTGGGGGCAAGCATCCAGTCTTGAAGCGCGCGTGCGTCCCGTGCTGGCCTCGTTGGCCTGCCACAGTGCGGTGCGGGCCGGCCGGTCGATGGGGCTTCCGGAGATCCAGCAGTTGACCGAGGATTGGCTCGTTGAAGGGAAGATCCAAACGTGCCCGCATGGACGGCGGACGGTCTTTCAACTGACCGGGGACGAGCTCGAGAAGCTGTTTGGTCGGGTCGGGTGGTAGCGGAGTTGGGTTGAGATCATCACCATGCCTACTCAATCCGATATGATGGCCGACACGATTCGCCGGCATCGCCCCCTCGTTGTCTTGCTGGGGCCTACGGCCACAGGGAAGAGTGCGGTTGGAGTCCAGGTAGCCCAGCGCTACAACACCGAGATCCTGACGGCCGATTCCCGCCAGGTCTATCGCGGGATGGACATCGGTACGGATAAGCCGTCGTTGCAAGAGCGGCAGGGTATTGTGCATCGGTTAATCGATCTCGTGGATCCCGATGAGCCCTATAACGCCGGGCGCTATCAGCGGGATGCCTTAAATGAAATCGATCGAGTGATCCGGGATGGCCGGCTCCCTCTGGTCGTCGGTGGTACCGGGCTCTATATCCGCACGTTGATTCGGGGAATCTGCGAGGCGCCGGAGGCCGATGCGGACATCCGGCTGGAACTCATGGCGCTTGTGGCCGCGCAGGGGCGCGAAGGTCTCTATGCCGAGCTTGTACGAGTGGATCCTGTCACCGCCTCACGGCTTCATCCCAACGATGAGTCAAAAGTGATTCGGGCCCTGGAGGTCTATCGCTTGGCTGGCTGTTCACTCGCCTCCTTGCACGCACACCATCAATCGCAAGAGACGGCGTTCCCCACGTTGCTGATCGGGCTGCAGCGTCCTAAAGAAACCCTCTATCGGCGGATCGAAGCGCGGATCGATTGGCAGCTGACGCATGGCATGGTAGAAGAGACGCGGGCTCTACTGGCTCGCGGGTATAGCCGGGCGCTGGGATCGATGAAGGGGCTGGGATATCGGCATCTCGCGGCACAATTCGCCGGCGAGTATGATGCGGCAGAAATGGTGCGACGGTTTAAACAGGACACCAGACACTTTGCGAAGCGCCAGATGACCTGGTTTCGAAAGGAGCCGGGAATCACGTGGTTGATGATCGACGCACAGGAGTCGACGAGTCACACCGCTGATCGGGTTGTTGAGCTGATTGAGCAATTCATGGCATCACTAGGTACATGGCGTGCTCAGCCTGTTTCGTGAGTGACGTAACCGGGAGTATCAGTTTATGGCAGGTAAGAGCAACGGATCACAGGCTTCAGTAGGGGTCATCGGCGGGAGCGGGTTATACGACATTGAGGGGCTGAAAGGTGTTCGCGACGTGCGGATCCGTACGCCGTTCGGTGCGCCGTCGGATGCGATTCGCGTGGGAAGGCTGGATGGGGTATCGATCGCGTTCCTCTCCCGGCATGGTCGAGGACATCGATTGAATCCCGGCGAAATCAACTATCGCGCAAACATCTATGCCATGAAATCGTTGGGTGTGCAGCGAATCATCTCGGTCAGCGCGGTCGGGAGCATGAAGGAGCTGATTGAGCCCGGCGACGTGGTGATTCCTGATCAGTTCATTGATCTCACGAAGCGGCGCGCCTCCACATTTTTTGAAGGGGGTATCGTGGCGCACGTCGCCTTCGGAGAACCGATTTGTGCGTCGCTGGCCCAAGCGCTGGCGGTTGCAGGCGAAGGGGTTGGCGCAACGCTCCATCGCGGCGGCACGTATCTGTGCATGGAGGGGCCACAGTTTTCGACCAAAGCGGAGTCACGGCTGTATCGGCAATGGGGCGTGGATGTGATCGGGATGACCAATATGCCGGAGGCGAAGTTGGCGCGTGAAGCAGAGCTCTGTTACGCGACCATGGCGCTGGCCACTGACTATGATTGTTGGCATGAGACGCAGGAAGCTGTGACCGTTGAGGCGATTCTGGCTACGCTCCACAATAATGTGGCTCTGGCAAAGCAGATTCTCAAGGCAGTGGTGCCGTCTGTGGCCGATGCTCCAGCCTGCCCCTGCCATCGGGCGCTGGATAATGCGATTGTGACCGCTCCAACGAGTATCTCAGCGGCCGTCCGGAAGAAGTTCGGGATTCTCACGCGGCGTGTGTTCGGACCAAAGAAGGGAGCGCGGTAAACCATGGGGAAGTTGCTAGTGGTGGGATCGGTGGCGCTCGATACGGTGAAGACACCGTTTGGAGAGGGGACCGATATTCTGGGAGGGTCCGCGACGTATTTCTCGACATCGGCCAGCTTTTTTACGTCAGTCGCCCTGATTGCTGTCGTGGGAGAGGATTTTCCCGCCCAGCACATTGCGTTTCTCAAGAGTCGTGGAATTGATCTGACGGGACTGGAGCAGCGACCCGGGGCGACGTTTCGGTGGAAGGGAGAATATTCGCATCAGTTGAATGAGGCGAAGACGCTCGACACGAAGCTCAATGTGTTCGAAACATTCCGCCCCAAGATTCCGGAGGCGTACCGTTCACCCGATGTGTTGTTCCTTGGGAATATCGATCCTGAGCTGCAACTTGATGTGCTGCAGAAGGTCGAGCGTCCCGGTCTCGTGGCCTGCGACACGATGAATTTCTGGATCAACGGGAAGCGCGATGCCTTGTGGAAGGTCTTAGAGAAAATCGATGTCCTGATCATCAATGACGGTGAGGCCCGCGCGCTGGGACAGGATTCCAATCTGGTCAAGGTCGCCAAGCAAGTGTTGGCGCGGGGCCCCAAGCATCTCATCATTAAACGAGGGGAGTATGGCGTCCTGATGTTCAACGGGACGCAGGTATTCGGTGCCCCCGCGTTTCCCTTGGAGGATGTGCGGGATCCCACCGGCGCCGGCGACACGTTTGCGGGCGGCTTCTTAGGGTATCTCGCCGCCACTGGCAATCGTTCTCCTGAGGCGATGAAGCAAGCCATTATTTTTGGAAGTGTGATGGCGTCCTTTACCGTAGAATCCTTTAGCCTTGACCGTTTACGTATCCTAGATTACAAAGAGATTCAGTCGCGGTTCCGGGAATTCAAGCGATTGACTCATTTTGAGGATGTGTTGTAATGCCTGATCGTGAACGGATTTTGGGACGAGGGCTGGGGCGAGTGCCGCAGTATGGGCGCAGCCTGCTCGTGGTCGTCAGTCTGTTCGTAAGCGCCTGTGCCGCGACTGAAGAGTCGATACAAAAGTCCCAAGGCCATTACCAGGAAGGCATCGCGACGCTCAGCGGGGATCGCCAGAAAGCTTTCGTGTCGTTTCAGAAAGCGGTCCAGTTGAATCCAAAGAACAAAGAGGCGCGCTATGGGCTGGGTCATGTCTATGCCCTTCAGGGGAAATTAGCCCTGGCTGAAGAAGAGTTTCGAACCGCCATTCAGATTGACGATGTCTATTCAGAAGCGCATACCTATCTGGGGCAGGTGTTGGCAAGCCAGGGGAAGTGGGATGAAGCGATTCGGTCTTACCGGGCCGCACTGGCCAATCCCCTCTATACCACTCCGGATTTGGCGCGGTTCCATTTAGGACTGGCATTGACCCAACGGGGAGATTTCCAGGAGGCGATGGAGTCGTTGGAGGACGCAGTGGCTGCGAATCCTGCCAGTGTGCCTCCGGCATTGACGCATCTCGAACTGGGTCGGGTGTATTCCAAGTTGGGATATGCCGTCAAGGCGCGGGAGATTCTCAGCAAGGTGAAGATGATGGATAAGGGCGGCGAGTATGCAGCGGCAGCAACAGAACTTTTGGCTCGGTTAAAGTAGTCGAGGGCGTATGGAATCGGTTGGTGAATTCTTTCGGCAGGTTCGTGAGACCAAGGGGCTGACCGTCGACGAAGTCGCGGCGAAGACGCGCATTCGATCGGATTTTGTCAAAGCGCTGGAGGATGGGAACTTCGCCAAGTTGCCGGACCAGGTCTTTGCCAGAGGATTTGTTCGATCCTACGCACGGTCTCTGGGTCTCGATGAAGAAGATGCGATTCACCGGTTTGTCCAGTCGGCCGGGGCCTTTTACGAAAAGCAGGATGAGCGAGAGAGGCTGAAGGTTCGGCAGGTTGAAGAAGAGCGCAAGCGCCAAGCCAACCGAAAAGCGGTGGCGGTGGCGATCGGGATTGCGGTATTGACGCTCATTTTCCTTCTGAGCCGTGAGCAATCGTCGGTCTTGCGGCGAAGTACCTCCGAGCTGACATCGAATAAGCGAAGCCCTCAGGCGACAAGAGAAGCTGGAGAGCCAAGCGTCCATCAGGAACCAGCGCCCATTCCCATTCCAGCCAAGTCAAGTGAAGTCGTACCTCCAGCCCCCACGAAGCCTGCGGTGGAGGGGCGTGCAACCGAACCGGCGGGAGGCCATGCTCCGGTGGTTGCAGCGAAGCCTGAGCCCGATCTTGTTTCGACGGTGTCGCCTGGTACGGATGGGCCGCTTGGTGGTATTTCAATCGAGGGAGCCCCGGCTTCGGACGGACAATTGGTACTGGATCTTGAGGCCAATGAGCTGAGTTGGGTCGTGGTCCAGATCGACAGCGGCAGCCCGCAGGAGGCGTTGCTGCGTCCGGGTGAAAAGGCTCATTGGAAAGGGCAGGACCAGTTCATTTTGACGCTGGGCAATGCGGGTGGTGTGAAAGCTGAACTCAATGGAAAGCCGCTGAAGCCATTTGGCCCGAGTGGGAAAGTGGCTCGCGACGTGGTGATCAAGCGGTAAGGCTTCAGCCCATCTCTTTCATTTCTTTCACTCTCTTCTCAAGCGGGGCACTGTCTATCAAGTCTCGCCTCCATCTCCAAGCATTCGCTCGCCATTGGTAGAGGTGATGGCCGGGGTAAATTGCTCAGCCTCGGCCCTCATCGGTCCACGCATGGGGCAACAATGGAAAGTTTGTGGCGCAAAGGTGTCACGACGAGGCCCGAGTGAGGATCTCGCCAGGGTCGATTGCTGTAAGTGGCTCAAATAAGGCCTTTCACGATGTGGTCATCGTGGCACGCCCCTTGATACATGGGAAGCGTACAGCGGGCGGAGGTAGGAAATCTGGCAATTATGCCATTGCAAGGCGTAGCAGTCAGAGGACGGATTTCTTGACAAGAATCGAGCGTGGTTGCTATAGTCCGCCCGTTTTAGTGATTTTTTTGTATCGGTATCATTATGCCAACGGCCTGAGGCCGAGTTCACGTGTGGTGGGTTCAACACAAAGGAGGACGTGCGATGGGTTACTTCTCGAAGTTCTTGGGAATCACTGCAGCCCTGATGCTCATGTCTGTGACGGTGGCGGGAGCCGCGGAAAAAGATCCGCTGAAGGCCCGTGTTCCAGCCGATCAGATGAGCGATGCAAAGGCCATGAAGAATCCGGTTGCCTCGACTCCTGAGAGCATTGCCAAGGGTAAGGCGTTGTTCGAGGGCAAGGGGACCTGCTTCAATTGCCATGGAAAAGAAGGCAAGGGCGACGGACCGGCCGGCGCGATTCTGGATCCGAGCCCCCGGGACTTTACCAATTGCAAGTTCCACAAGAAGCGGAAAGATGGCGAGCTGTTCTGGGTCATCAAGAACGGCAGCGCAGGAACCGGTATGGTGTCTTTGATCCCAGCCGCGATCACCGAAGAAGAAGCCTGGACGATCATCAACTACGAGCGGAGCTTCTGCAAGGGCGAGTAATTCCCGCAGAGATCGCTGTGTTGAGAGAGGGGTGGGGGAGAAATCTCCCACCCCTCTCGCTTTTTGTCGAGACCTTCCTTGAGCTGAGTGCGTAAGCGAGACCTGCCTCTTTCCGTCCGGCAGCGCCGTCGTCTTGAGATACACGTCTCTTTGATCGTCACTGGTTTCATGAGCCGACAGGGGAAGTCTCCGCTGCGGAGGGATACGCGTCAGCGGCCATGCATGACGCACACCGGACTAGCAGAGAATGTATCCCGTGTGAGGCAGGCGGATGTTGAAGGGGTATGGCGCTTATTCGCCTCGAATCGCAGCGAGTTTGCTCAACACCAGACCAGAAGACGGATCTGCTTGTTTGAGTGGCGGAGTAATGAGCGGGCGTTGATCACTGCCAAATTGAGTCTTTGCCGCCCATGTAACTTTCTGGCTCACGTATGCGGCCACTTCTGCGAGGGTGACGGACCCATCGCGGTTCGAGTCGCTCTCTCCTCGTAGAGCGCGGAGCAGATAGTACGTCATCAGTCCATGGCGGTGTTTGTCGTCTTCAAGACCCTTGCTGAGGCTGTCGCTACTGACGATGCGGATGATAGAGGATCCTGCTGAGTCCCAGCGAGGGGGGAGGTTTTTTATCTTGGGGTCGCTATGAAGTCTCGACACCATCCCATCGAACAGCAGAATCGTCTGTTTCGCTTTGAGTCGTGCCAGCGCCGCTTCAAGGTCTTTCAGCGGATAGAGGCGCGAAGTGGCGGTCGGGCTGCCCTCGTAGGGAACCAGGAGCACGTCTCCTGTATGGGTCACCATTGCCTGGCCGGCGAAGTACACAATCACCACAGCATCTTTGGTCATATGCGGCGGGAGCCAGTCCAGTAGGGCTTCGTCGATATCCGGGCGTAAAGCTTTCCAGTCCTGCAGTAGGCGGACATTGGCGGCCGGGACGCCGCCCAGAGCCTGAAAGTAGTTGGACACCATCTCCGCATCGAGTGATGCGAACTTGCGCGGGAGGAGCTGCTGGTCCCGGTACGATCCGACTCCGATCGAGATCAGGTACGTGTTGGGTTGGCGGAACTCCGTGGTAGCGACGGGGATTTGGTCCACGTCATCGGTTTTAATGCCGGTCGCCTGCATCACGACCGCCAGCGTTTGTGCGGGGGCTGCCGTGCGTGCGGCTGGTTCTTCGACCGTAACATGGAGTTCGGCTTTCTGCGGCTGAATGGAAGGCGGCAGAGTGGCGACAAACTCAATGGACTTGGTCTCTCCCGGTTGCAACGCCGGGACAGGAAGTACGGCTGACGGGAAATGCGTAATCAGCGCCTGACTGCCTGAGAGGGATACGATGGCCTGTTGAATCGCCGTCATGCCGACGTTCACAATATCAACGCGGACCCGGACGCGTTCACCGCCTTCCAAAACAAGATTTCCATTTTCATCAAGGACCATCGCTTTAAAGCGGAGGGAAGAAGTGGCGGATGCCGTTGCAGCCGGAGGTTGCGGCTTGCTTGTCGGGAGTCCCGCTGCAGGCTGGGGCGTTGCAAGCGGGGCTGAGGCCGCCGCCGGCACAGCCGCCTGTGCTCTTCCCCCAAAGGCTTCTCGGACATCCATCGAAACTTTGGCGGCAAAGTCGACGGAGGTGTCCTGAATAAATGGATCGATGATGTAGTCACAATTCTTTTGGGTTGGTTCGATACGGAGCCGTTCCAGGCGAGTTGTTTTAATCTCGGATTCGCGTAGAACCTTTCCGTTCAAGTCAAAGACCCGGGCGATGGCATTCAATTGAATATTCGCCGGCACCCGGTCGTAGACGTTGTCCTGCTGAAGCTTGAACGACCAATTCACGAGATCCACGCGGACGACTGCCTCCGGCACCGCATCTTTACTTCCGCCCCCTTCATAGGAGACGGACTTGAATGTCCGATAGGCGCCTTCCACAAGCGCTTCTTCAAGACGAGTTCCGAGCGGGACCTGCATGAGGTGCCCGCATCCGTCGGTATACTCCGCCCGCAGATTTTTGATCGAAGCGGGAATTTCCAGCTTGACCGAGACGGGCAACGGCTCACCCATTGGAGGAAACTCCAGGCGGCTCGCACATCCGATGGTGGCAAGCAGGTAGACGACTGCCAGGATGGAATGGAGGCTGGTCATACGCGGTCGGAACGGCATGAAAAAGCGACGGTTCATCGGGTTCTCGCTCCGAAAGAAATCGGTCATTTTGGTTGGTCACCGTACCGGAATCACAAAGTGAAAGCAACACGGAGCCGCCCATCTCTTGCGGCATTGCGGCCACTCGATCTATGCTCGGTTCCCATGCTGACTCTGGGACTTTCCAATATGCGAGATGCGGCAGCCGCACTCGTCCAAGACGGGCGGATTGTGGCGGCTGCGGAGGAAGAACGGTTCGTTCGTATCAAGCATGTGTCAGCGCTTCCCATCCATGCCATTCGATACTGTCTGAAAGAAGCCGGGCTTCGTCTCTGCGATCTCGATGCGGTGGCTGTGCCGTGGAAATATTGGGAAATCGGGACGCGTGCGCGGTTGGCCGTGAGTGCGATGGTTCGCTCGCCCCAGCTGTTTCGAGAGAAGGGCCGCCGGTCGATTGAGCGTCTGCGTCAGGAGTGGTGGGAACTGGCCTGCTTGCGGCGGAAGCTGAGTGTCCAGATCGACGGGACGCCGTGCCCGCCCGTCACGTTCCTCGATCATCACATGTGCCATGCCGCAAGCGCCTTTCTGGTCTCTCCGTTTGAGCGAGCGGCCGTCCTCGTTGTGGATGGAGCGTCTGAGTCGCATTCGACGATGACGGCGATTGCCGACCGGCAGCAGATCCAAGCGATCGGGCGTACGCCGCTTCCGCATTCGCTCGGTCAATTCTATGCCGCCATGACCGCATTTCTAGGGTTCAAGCCGGATCACGATGAATATATCGTAATGGGATTGGCGGCGTATGGAGAACCGCGCTATGCCGAGACCATTCGCCGGTATATCCTCCGGCTGGTTCCCGACGGAACCTTTACGCTGAATACCACGTTGCTGGATTTTCATCTGGCGCGGGTCGGGATCTTCGCTCCCGGGTTCGTCTCTTTGCTCGGCGCGCCGCGGCTGCCGGACGAAGAGGTAGTGCAGCGACATCGCGATCTGGCGGCGAGCGTTCAACTGGTGTTAGAGGAAGTCTTGCTGGCCTTGGCCCGCGCGCTTCGCATGAAAACCAAGGTTGATCAACTCTGCCTGGCGGGCGGAGTGGCCTACAATTGTGTGGCCAATAGTCGATTGTGGCGGGAGGCGGGTTTTCGCGAGATCTATATCCCTCCCGCCGCCGGTGACTCCGGGGCCGCGATGGGTGCCGCGTTGTGGCACACGTTTCGGCGCGGGGCGATGACTCAGCGCCCGGTCATGACGACGGCTTATTGGGGGCCGCAGTTCAGTGAAATAGATTGTCAGGCTGCATTGCGGCAAGCGGGGTTACAGGCTCAGCGGTTAGGCGATGCGGAGCTGTGCGATCTCGTAGCCCAGGAACTTTCGAACGGTAAATTAGTCTTCTGGTTCCAGGGGCGCATGGAGTGGGGGCCGCGTGCGTTGGGCAACCGCAGTCTGCTGGCCGATCCACGCCGGGAAGATATTCGTGCGCTCATCAATGCCAAGGTCAAACAGCGTGAATTATTCCGTCCCTTTGCGCCTTCGGTGCCGGCAGAAGAAGCGGGCGCGTACTTCGATGTGCCCGCCTCTTCTCCGTTTATGATGTTGACGGTCGCTGTGAAGCCCAGCGCGAAGGGCATTATCCCGGCCGTGGTGCATGTGGATGGGTCGGCGCGAGTTCAAACGGTCGATCGACACGCCAACCCTCTCTTCCATCAATTGCTGCAGGCCTTCGCCCGGCGAACCGGCGTGCCTGTTCTGCTCAACACTTCCTTTAATGTGCAGGAGCCGATCGTCTGCTCGCCGGAAGAAGCGGTTCGCTGTTTCCAGCGCACGGAGGTCGATTGGCTGGTGTTGGGGAATCTGCTCGTGGCAAACCAGTCTGGTTCCCGGCTGCTATGAAGCGTCTGCGTCCGAAGGGTACGCCGGTGGATTCAGGTCAGGTGCCCGCCATTCGTACTCCCGCATTGAATGCGCTCTTCCTTCTGATCATTGCGAACTTTGCGCTACAGCCGTTGACTGAGCCGGACTTTGGCTGGCATCTGCGGACCGGTTTGGATCTGCTCATGCAAGGAGGGCGGCTTCCCGCGCTCGATCCTTACTCGCATACGATGCCGGATTGGCCATGGGTGGAGCATGCCTGGCTGACGGATCTCGTGCTCGGTTGGCTCTACGCGAGCGGCGGAGAAGTCGGAGGCCTGCTCGTCATCGCGTTCTTCGGTCTTGTTACAGGGGCGGCCTGGATCATCGCCGCACGGACTGGGCAGGCGATCCGGCCGATTCGCCTGGTGACCTGTGCCTTGTCATTGTGGGTGGCACTGCCGTTTCTGGGGGCGCGCACGCAAGTGGTGACCTTGCTCGGTGTGGCGGTAGTGCTGCTGCTCCTTGATCGGCTGCGGCAAGGAGCGAGATGGATCATCTGGATATTCCCGCCGCTTTTTCTTTTGTGGGCCAATCTGCACGGCGGATTTACGGCGGGGCTCTTCCTGTTGACGGTCGTGGTCGGATTGAACTGGTGCATTGCCATGGTTTCCCGTGTGTGGCCTGATTTGTTCAGGCGGTTTGATGAGGTGTATCTGCCGTCAGCTGATCTGCGGGGTCTGGCGCTGGCCACCGGCTTTGCCGGCCTGGTGACGTTGCTGAATCCCTATGGCTGGCGGCTCCACCAGGAAATCCTGGACTCGCTGGTGAATCAATTTATGGTGTCGACGCTACAGGAATGGCAACCGCCTTCATTGGAAACCTTGGCCGGCCGACTATTCGGGATCTATCTGGGAGGACTGACGATTGCGGCGGTGCTCTGGTATCGGCGGCTTGAGCCTGTGCGCATCGGAGTGTTATTGGCATTTCTCTTCGTGGCCTGCCGGCATCTGCGGAACATCCCGCTGTTTTTGATCGTGAGTCTCCCCTTCGCTGTTGAGTTGCTACAAATGGGGTGTGACCGGATGGTTTTGGCTTTGAAGCTACGGCAGCGTACATTCGCGCAGTGGGCGATGGGTGTAACCGGGGCGCTTGCCTGCTTGCTGGTCTTTCTCGGTTCGGATCATGTGCGGGCTGTGTGGCGGTTCGGAACGAACCCGGACGTCGCATTTCGTCAGACGTCCTATCCCATTGAAGCCGTCGAGTGGATTCGCGCCCATCGTGACCGCTTGGGGTCAAGGCCGGTCCACGACTATCAATATGGCGGCTTTCTGCTGTGGCAGCTGCCGGGACTCAAGACGTTCATCGATGGGCGGATGCCGGCCTGGCAGATTGAAGATCGGTGGATTTTTAAAGATTATGTCGATCTCGTTCCTGCTGCGGTTCCCCGGACAGCTCTTTTGAATAAATACGCGATTGATTGGGCGCTGTTGAAAAGAGGGACGGCGTTTGCGGCGGTGCTGGCCACAACGCCGGGGTGGAGTCACGAATACGAGGACATGAAAGTCGTGATCTATGTGAGAGGGAGTTCCTCGGCAGCCGGCACTATTCGAGAATCGGCGCCGTAGCAGGGAGCGGTGTCGTTGTGTCCGGTGTCGTAAGCGGCGAGTAGTATCCTCTGGCCGCATTCCGGCGAATGACGGTGAATTCACGGAGCATGGCGAGGCTATCCCGAACGAGCCGCACTTTCGATCCCGGTTGATCGGTCCAGTTCACGGGAACTTCTGCGATCCGATAGCCGCGCTGTTGAGCCACGAACAGCAATTCGAGATCAAAGCCGTATCCATTGACGGTCGACACGGAAAAGAGATCGCGCGCGACGGATCGTTCGAATAGTTTGAACCCGCATTGCGTGTCGCCAATCCCCCGGATCCCCCCCAAGCGGACCATTGCATTGAAACAGCCGCCCAGGATGCTCCGGTGCCAGCGGGCGGTGACCTCGAATCCTCGTTGTCGGGAGGCCAGGCTCCGTGAACCGATGGCCACGTCGGCGCCGTTTCGGATGGCCTGTTCGAGCCGGTCGAGTTCCGTAATGGCTGTGGCTCCGTCGGCATCGGTGAATAGCTGCAGCCGGCCGCGTGCCGCGAGCATGCCTTGTCTCACTGCTCCGCCTTTCCCCATGCAGGTGGGGAGCGGAATCACTCGTAATGCCGGTTCGGTTTTGGCAAAGTTGCGGATGATTTTGATCGTGTCGTCCTGGCTGCCGTCATCGACGACAATGATTTCGTAGGAGCGGTTTTGCCGGGACAAGGTGTCGCGAATCGAGTGCAGATGGGGGAGAATACGCGTGGCTTCGTTATGCGCAGGGATCACCACGGAGAGATCGAGGACTCTGTAGAGTTCTTCCTGCGTCACCGGCCTGCTCCCCCTAAGCTTGTGGCTTGGAAGTACCGTCGAAGTGACGCCACGGTAAATGACTTTGTGTCTGATTTCAAGTGGGGCCGATCGACTCTGGATGACTTGACAGATCTGCCGGGGGGGAGCGAACGTATACACAGGTGACGGTCGATACCTAGCCATCCACTTGGGCCTGGAGGTGCATCATGCACAATCTGGTTCGCGGTGCCTTTCTCATGACAGTGTGTGCCATCGTGGTCGCCTGTGCGAACGCGGTTCCTCCGAGTCGTATCAATCAGTACCTCACGTTCGACCAACCTGCAGCTCCCGAGTCGCTGCTCAAAGCGGAACAGCGTCCATTAAAAGCCGGTTTGGTACTCGTTCCGGACCAGGCTGATCAGACGGCTCCGGCGGTTTTACCGGAAGAGGCGCTCGTGCGATTGGGAGAGACGCTCAAGCAGGACATCGCGCGGGTGTTACCGGTAACGATGGCCGAGGTGCTTTCGGCGGAAGGGGTCCATCCCCGTGATCAAGGCGGAGATCTTTCCCGGCTGGTGGGTCTGGCAAAGAGCAAGGGGCTTGATTATCTGGCGGTGGTGGTGGTTTCGAGCACAGAGCAGGAATATCCCGTCACACTCTTTTTGGGATGGACCACTCATGCACAGCCGGGTTATCGGCGGGACAATTGGTCGCTCTTGGAGTTTGCGCTGCTCGAGGTAAAGTCCGGCAAGGCGGTGATGCAGGCCGAGGGTCGCGGATGGGCGACGTTGGATCGTCCGACAGCCCCGGGGATCGATCAATGGTACCCGGTCGTCTATCTCAGGCCCCAGGAGCCTGAGCGGCGGATCTGGCCGCCGACCTATGAGGGGGCTCCCAATACATTGCGTGTGGTGTCGTTTGAGCAAGCCGAGAAACGGCTCGCGTTGAAGCTCCAGAATTCCTGGCTGGGTCAACTGGAAGCCGATGCGGCGGCCCGCCGAAGCAGCTGAGTCTCACGACTCGCTACGCAAGTGCGGCGTTCAGGTCGTTCGACAAGTCCTCTTCAGGCCACAGAATAAGTGGCCCGAAGAGGACTTTTCCTCTTTGAAGCCCAAGGAATGATTAGTGTAAGATGTACCGTTCGATCGGTGGCTACCCAGCTGGTTGCCGATCAGTGTGATGTGTCTTGTGAGTTCAACCGTCGGGAGGAACTGAGCATGGTCTATCGGAGTCAGCAGGCGACCAAGTTTGTCATTGGTTGTGGGCTTGTCCTTGCGGCCACGGTCGCAGGCGGGCTGATCGGAACCCCCGCTACGTTGGCGGCAGGAGTTCCTCCGGCATTTGCCCAAGGTTTTTCTGAGATCGTAAAGAAAGTGACCCCTGCCGTGGTGAATATCGCCGTGACGGGCGGTGGCGGGGAAGGTGGTCGTCGCCGTGGCGGGCTCCCGCCCGGACCGTTCGGCGGACCTCCTGGTGGTGGTGAAGAGCCGGGTGGAGGAGATCTTCCGACGCCGCCTCCGATGCCGCCAGGCCCTCCAGGGGGGCATGGACGACCTGAACAGAGTGCCGGATCGGGGGTCATTCTGGATCCCAATGGCTACATCGTCACAAATAACCATGTGGTGGAAGGCGCCACGCAGATTACCGTCACGCTCAGTGATCGACGGGAGTTTACCGCGAAGACAGTCGGGACTGATCCCAAGACCGATTTGGCCGTGATTAAGATCGAGGCGAAGGATCTGCCCTCGCTGAAGTGGGCCGACTACGACAAGCTGGCTGTGGGAGATCTGGTGCTGGCCGTCGGCAGTCCGTTCGGGCTGAGTTCCACCGTGACATTGGGCATCATCAGCGCGTTGGGCCGCGGTAACGTCGGCATCGCCGATTACGAAGATTTTATCCAGACCGACGCCGCGATCAATCCGGGCAACTCCGGCGGGGCGCTGGTGAACATGAACGGTGAATTGATGGGGATCAATACCGCCATTTTCTCCCGCACCGGCGGGTCAGAGGGAATCGGTTTTGCCATTCCCAGCAGCATCGCGGTGGACATTGTCGACAGCCTCCAGAAAACCGGCAAAGTGGTGCGCGGTTGGATGGGCGTCGCGATTCAGGAAATTACGCCGGCCTTGGCAAAGTCGTTTAAGTTGCCGGAACAGCGCAAGGGCGTACTCATCAGCGACGTGAATGAGAATGGACCGTCGGCTGCCGCCGGAATGAAGCGCGGCGATGTCGTCATCGCGTTCAACGGCAAGGAAGTACAGAGTGTCAGCCAGTTGCGCAATCTGGTGGCACGCACCATGGTGGGCAAAGACGCCCAGGTGAAAGTCCTGCGCGACGGGAAAGAGCAGACTATCTCGGTGAAGGTCGCTGAACGGCCGTCCGACGAGTTGCTGGCCAAGAAGGAAGCCGCCCCGCCCAAAGAACAGGGCGAGACGATCAAGCCTCCGGACAATGTGCTGGCGTCGCTCAAGATTCAGGCGTTGGACAATGCGCTGATGAGCCAGCTGAATATCCCTGCCAAGACCACCGGCGTGGTCGTGACCAGCGTGGAGCCGGGCGGTCAGGCTGAGGCGGCTGGATTACAGCGCGGGGACATCATTCAGGAAGTGAACCACGAGACCGTCAAGAACGTGGATGAGTATCTGAAGGCTGCGAACAAGATCAAGAAAGATGAATTGGCCGTGTTGCTGGTGAGCCGGCAGGGCAACAGCCTGTTCGTAGCAGTCAATCCGAAGTAGACCGAGATTGCGGCGCCGGTGATCATGTGTGATCCGGCGCCGCATCGTTCTGTACGATGAGGGCGCGGTGCTGAACGATTTCAACCGGTGGTTGCAGGACTCGGTCTTCAAGCCACTGGAAGACAAAAAAATGCCGGTCATGGAGCACCTGGTGGAGCTCCAGGTCAGGCTCACACGCGCCGTCATCGTGACCGCGATCGTCTTTGTCGTCACGTTTTTCTACGCCGACGCCCTTGTGAAATGGCTCCGCATTCCCCTCCAAAATATGTTCGTGCCCAGTACGTTGTCCTGGGAGCCGACGGATCTCCCGACGGTGCCGTTTGTCTTTCTGGCCCCGGGTGAAGCCCTGTGGCAGAACGTCAAAGTGGCCGGGTTGTTCGCCGTGGTGCTGGCGACGCCCTATATTCTGTTGGAGTTCTGGCAGTTTGTTGTGCCGGGTTTGCATGTCCAGGAACGCCGGTTTGTCGGCCCTTTTGTCATGTTGAGCACGCTAGCGTTTCTTGCCGGCGTGACCTTTTCATTTTTCTTTGTGCTGCCCTTTGCCTTGAATTTTCTCATTTCCTACGGCGTGAACGCCGGATTTATCCCGCAACTTTCGATCGCGCAATATGTCGGCTTTGCCTTGTGGTTTTTACTGGTCTTCGGGCTGATCTTCGAAGTGCCGCTGGCGATTACGCTGATGGCCAAGCTGGGCTGGGTCGATGCACCGTTTCTGCGGCGCTATCGAAAATGGGCGCTGCTGGGGGCCTTCATCATTGCAGCCATTCTCACGCCGACGCCCGATCCATTCAACCAGTGCCTCATGGCGTTGCCCATGTATGTGTTTTATGAAGTCGGCATCATCAGCGCGGGTTTCTTCAACAAGAAGAAACCGGTGCAGGAAGAAGCCGACGCTGCGGATGTGCCGCCGCTGACGCCGGCGACTGTGCCGGCCGGTGCCGCGCGCATGTCGAAGTCCGGCGACAGCGAGTATGTCGGGGTGCCGACCGGAACCCCCCGTCGATAACCGAAGCCTCAGGCTTCATACGATATAGAAGGACACACTATGGCCCGCGAACTAAATGTCATTCAACCGTCCTCGTCCGGTGGAAGCGACGCCTGCACCTATATGTGGGCCTGCGCGATCTGTGATGAAAACGAATCCTGTCAGAAGGATAAGGAAGGCCATAGTCGATGGCTCGTTGCCAAGCGGATGGAGCGCATCGAGTACAAAGTCCTGATCATGAGCAACAAGGGCGGCGTCGGGAAGAGCACCTGCACGACCAACCTCGCGGTCAGTCTGGCGCTCAAGGGATGGCATGTCGGTATCTGCGACATGGACATTCACGGGCCGAATATTCCGAAGATGGTCGGAGCAGAAGGGCAGAAGCTCAAGATCAGCACATCAGGCGGCATCATTCCATTCCAGGCCTATAATCTGAAAATCGCCTCCATGTCGTTCCTGCTCCAGAATCCAGACGACCCCATCATCTGGCGCGACGCGTACAAGTATGAATTCATCAATCAGCTGTTGGGCGGGGTGGAATGGCAGGATCTGAACTTCTTGTTTATCGATTTGCCGCCGGGGACCGGCAACGAATCGGTGACGACGATCGATCTGCTCGGCAATGTCAGCGGAGCGGTCATCATCACGACCCCTCAGGAAGTGGCGCTGCTGGATTCGCGTAAGTCGGTGACGTTCTGCAAAGACAGTGAAGTGCCGATTATCGGCATCGTGGAAAACATGAGCGGCCTGGAATGTCCGCATTGTCATCAGAGTATCGAAGTGTTCCGCAAGGGCGGGGGGGAAGCCTCCGCCAACGATATGGGCGTGCCGTTCCTTGGACGGATTCCGCTCGATCCGGATGTCGTGATGCAGTCGGATGCGGGCGAACCCTTTGCCATGTTCAATTCCGATACGGCGACGGCCGAGTGCTATCACAACATTGCGAATCAGATCGAAGCCTTTTGTAAGAAGAGCGGGTCGCTGGTGAAAGTGGCGCCGCGGCATGCACATTGAGACGGGAGCGATTGTGAAAGCAACCGACGCAACAGAAGGACTCACGCGGCTCGAAGAGGCGCAGCGGATTGTGTTGGAGGCCACCCCGACGCTGGGCTTGGAGAAAGTGTCGATCCTCGACGCGCTTGGACGTGTGCTGGGCGAGGATATCGTGGCCGAGCGGGATAATCCGCCGTGGAATAACAGCGCGATGGACGGATTCGCCGTGCGCTGGGACGATATCAAACAGGAGCATGCGATCGAAAAGACGGTCACACTCAAAGTGATTGAAGATGTTCCCGCAGGGAAAATGCCGACGAAGTCGGTCGGCCCCGGACAGGCGATTCGTATCATGACCGGGGCGCCGATTCCGCAAGGAGCGGACACGGTGCTGAAGGTGGAGGATACGGAGCACACCCCGGATTCCGTTCGCGTCTTCAAGCCTGAACCGCGCGGCTCCAACATCCGGCCGCAAGGCGAAGACGTGAAGAAGGGCGAATGCATCATCGCCAAGGGAACGCAGATTCGTCCGGGTGATGCGGGCATGCTGGCAATCCTCGCGAAGTCCTTCGTCTTTGTGTATCAGCGCCCGCGCGTGGCCATTCTGTCGACGGGCGATGAGCTGGCGGATCTGGATGAGCGATTCAGCGAAGAAAAGATCATCAATTCGAACAGCTACGGAATTGCAGCGGCGGTGCAAGAAGCCGGCGGCATTCCGTTTCTGCTCGGGATTGCCCGCGATACGCCGGAGGCGTTGAAGGAAAAGATATCCCATGGGTTGACGGCCGACGTCCTGGTACTGTCCGGCGGCGTCTCGATGGGGGATTACGATTTCACAAAAGCCGTATTTCGCGAATTGGGCGCCGAGATGAATTTCTGGAAGCTCGCCATCAGACCGGGGCAGCCGCTGGCCTTCGGCAAGATTCAGGGCAAGTTGGCCTTCGGCCTGCCGGGGAATCCGGTCTCGTCGATGGTGACGTTCGAACAACTGGTGCGGCCGGCCATCTTGAAGATGAACGGGCACCGGACGTACGGCCGACCGCTTGTGCAGGCAGTCATCCAGGAGAAGTTTTCGAAGCGGACGGATCGCCGGCATTTTCTCCGCGGCGTGCTGACACGGGAAGAAGGTGTCTTCAAGGTCCGGACTACCGGCGCGCAAGGATCCGGAATTCTGACGTCGATGGTGAAGGCGAATTGCCTGATCGATATTCCCGTCGAAGTGGAGCGGGTGAATCCGGGCGATCTGGTGACTGTGCAATTATTGAGCGGGGAAGCCTGGAAAACGCAGGCGGAACATACCCACAGCACCGGGCATAAGACGTCCTGTTGTTGATCGTGGAAAGGGACTGAGCCCATGGCCGTGCCCATCGTGTCATTTGTCGGCCGGTCGAACAGCGGCAAGACCACGCTGATCGAGCGCGTGATTCCCGAGTTGGTGCGGGCGGGGTACCGTGTGGCGACGGTGAAACATGCCGGCCACGGATTCGATCTTGATACCGAAGGGAAAGATAGCTGGCGCCACAAGCGTGCGGGAGCCAGCAGTGTCATTGTGATGTCCCGCGGCAGCCTGGCGATGTTTGCCGATGTGCCGGAGGAAATGAAGGTTGAGGAAATCCGGGACCGGTTTCTCGATGGCTCCTACGATCTCATCATTGCGGAAGGCTGGAAGAGCGAAGGCTATCTCAAGATTGTCGTGATTCGCGAGCAGGTCGGCGAAGTGCCGGTCTCTCCCGACGGGCTGCTGGCGGTCGTTTCCGATAAGCCGGTCGATCTTCCGGTGCCGGTGCTCGATTTGAACGATGTCACGGGTGTCGCGGCCCTCATCATCAGGCACTTCCCGCGCGTCACGCATGAATTGGAACCGTAAAGCGACCCTGATTCTGGCCCTGATCGCCGGAGCCTTTGTCTTCGGCGGGATCGCAATTCCCCTGACCAATCACCCGAAGTTCTGTGCCAGTTGCCATACGATCACGCCCTCATACGACAGTTGGGTGACATCGTCGCACAAAGAGGTGACTTGTGTGGCCTGCCATGTTCGTCCTGGCCTTGAAGGATGGATACATGACAAGGCCTGGAACGGGACGAAGGACTCGATGATTCATCTGTTCGGCACGCCGACCGATTCCCACAATCTCCAGGCGAAGGTGGAGTCGGATGTCTGTTTGGGCTGTCACCGGAACATTCTGCGGGTCTCTGAAATCGCCACGCGGGATCTGCCTCCACCAGTGAAGGACGTGGGGTTGGTCATGAGCCATCGTGCGCATATGGAGGCCTTTGGGGTGAGAGGGCAGGGTGAGGGGTGCACCACATGCCATTCGAGCGTGGTGCACGAAAAACCGATCAAAGGCTATCCGATTGTGATCCCGCGCGGACATGTGTCGGCTGACAGCCAGCCCTGGTATCCCGATCATCCCGAGGGGTCGGTTCTCCGCACCCGGGCGCTGTCCGACTGTTTCCGCTGTCATGACGGCAAGCAGGAGTATAAGGGAAAGCCGATCAGCCGGAAGTGTGAGACCTGCCATCTCCCTGACAAAATCGGTGCGGCCTTACTGTTCAATTGATACCCGGGACTCTTTCGATGGCGTCACCCGTTCTTGAAGTCCGTAATCTGACCAAAACGTTCGGCGACTTTACGGCCGTCAACGGAATTTCGTTTGCCCTGCAGCCTGGCGAGATCCTCGGTGTCTTGGGGCCGAACGGCGCGGGCAAGACGACGACGATGCATATGTTGCTCGGCCTCATTACGCCCACTTCCGGGACGATCTCGATGTTCGGGATGGATCTGGAGACCCATCGGGAGGCGATTTTACAGCGGGTCAATTTTTCATCCACCTATATGTCGATGCCGCAATCGCTGACGGTCGAAGAAAATCTGTGGGTTGTGGCCCGGCTGTATGGCTTGCCCGACGTGCAGCGAAAAATCGATGACATCGTGAAGAAGTTAGAGATGGGGGAGTTTCGGCACAAGGTTACGCGCAAGCTTTCGTCGGGACAGATGACACGATTGACTCTGGCGAAGGCCTTTTTGACTGAACCGAAGATTCTGTTCCTGGACGAACCGACGGCCAGTTTGGATCCTGATATCGCGCATAAGATCCGGGCCCTGCTGAAGGATGAGCAGCGGGCCTCCGGCTTGAGTGTACTCTATACCTCCCACAATATGCGGGAGATGGAGGAAATGTCGGACCGCATTATCTTCCTCCAAAAAGGTAATCTTGTGGCGGAGGGTACGGCTGCTCAAATTGTCTCCCGTTTCGGGCAGACGGATCTGGAAGATGTGTTCTTGAAGTTGGCCAGAGAATCATAGCGGCCCCGCAAGGCGGGGAAGGAATGGAGTGCGTCTATCATGATCGAGACAGCCATCTCGTTTGCGCTAGGGCTCGTGCTGGGGGGATTCGGAGTGAGTGCCTGCTGGGGACTCTTTTGGTCGGTGTTTGCTCTCGTGGGGGCGCTCCGCGGTACCAGTAAGTGGCAAGTGGTGCGGGCTAGCCTCACCGCGGGGTTGGTCCCCCTTCTGATGGTGGTGGCGGTGGTCTGGATGATGGATAGCGCGCGTGTGGGTACCTGGCCTTTTCTGCTGGGGGTGGCGGGAGTCCCCGTGACGCTGCTTGGATTGGGCCTGAGGAAATTGCCGGACGGTACGCGTGTCGGCGAGCGGCTCGTGGGTGGAGCTCAGACGATGATGGATACCATGTTGGGGCGGCACCATGAGTGTGGAGGATGCGGTGAGGAGCATCATCACTAAAGCCTAATGAAACTCCACCGGATTATCGCCATCGTATTTCGTCACTTATATCTCTATCGCCGGAGCTTGCCCCGGATTATGGAGATCTTCTACTGGCCGTTCCTCGACCTGGTCATCTGGGGTTTTATTACTCTCTATCTGGCGCGGTACCAGACGCAGGTCCCCGGTTTCGTGACGTTTTTCCTCGGGGCGCTGATTCTCTGGGACGTCCTGTTTCGGTCTCAGCAGGGGATCGCCATTTCGTTTCTCGAAGAACTCTGGTCCCGCAATCTGATGAATCTGTTTGCCAGCCCGCTGAAGCCGAGTGAGTTTCTTGCTGCGACGATGATCATGAGTATTTTCAAGGTTGTCTGCGTGTCGCTGGTGATGGGGCTCTGCGCCTGGTTGTTTTACGATTACAGCATTTTGATAATCGGACTCTGGCTGCTTCCTTTCGTGCTGAATTTGGTCGTGACCGGGTGGGTCATCGGCGTGTTTACCACCTCGCTGATCATGCGGTTCGGGCAGGAGGCTGAGGTGCTGGCCTGGAGCATGGTGTTTCTCTTTCAGCCGATCTCCTGCGTGTTCTACCCGATGGATGTCTTGCCGGTATGGCTGAAGCCGGTGGCTTGGGCCAATCCGGCCGCGCATGTCTTTGAAGGGATGCGTGGTGTGCTCAGCCAGTCCGGCCAGCCGATCGAGCATCTTGGCTGGGCGATCGGGCTGAACCTCCTGTTTTTGACGGCTATGATCGCCTGGTTTCACCGGACATTTGCCTATTGCCGGAACCAAGGCCTGCTGGTTCGGGTCGGGGAGTGACGTTGAATTCAACGGACCCCCTATGTTAGGCTACGATTAACTCATCGCCAGGGCCTCGCGATGAATCGTCAAAATAAAGCAGGCCCGCAACGATGTTGCCTTGCCCGGGAATTTCGTCGGAAGTCAGACCTGAGTCGCCGCATTGATCGCGTCTTCGGCCCGCTCCTTCCTCCGTCACTCGAGTCCAAGACAATATCATCATTTTCAAAGGAGGAACCCACATGGGTTCGAAGATCTACGTCGGTGGGTTGCCATATGCGGCGACCGAACAACAACTCAGTGAACTGTTTGCCGCGCATGGGGCTGTCGAGTCCGCGCGCGTGATCACGGACAAGTTCACCGGCCAGTCACGGGGCTTCGGTTTCGTGGAGATGGCGTCTGATTCTGAAGCTCAAGCGGCTATTACGGCCTTGAACGGCGCCGATTTCGGCGGCCGTACCTTGACCGTCAATGAAGCGCGCCCGCAGGAGCCTCGCACAGGCGGCGGCGGTGGTGGCGGACGCGGTGGATTTGGCGGCGGCGGTGGCCGTGGTGGTAACGGTGGCGGCGGCGGCAAGCGCGACCGCTGGTAATACATTCTGTGCCATGAGTCATGAAGGGGCTGCCACCATAAGGTGGCAGCCCCTTCGGCGTTTCTGCGACCGGCGGCCTTGTCATTCTAAAGATGAGGGTGATAAGACAGCTTGGTTGGACGGCCGGTCCGTTGTTCCAAGGAGGAAGACCGTGGAGAGTCAGGGAGAGGTGCGTTCGTCGCCGGTGGCGCTCTCGGATCTGCAGTCATTTTCATTCCGCCGGAGCCCGGTGCTGGTCGTGGAAAATTTCTGGTCAGCCGATGAGCGGCAATATTTCCGTGATGCGATGAATCAGGCGGCGTGGAAGAGCTTGTCGGACCTTCCCAAGGTGCGAGAAGACTTTCCGGATTCAGGCAATTGGGCAAAAGCGGAGATCGGACCGACGCAGGGGAATCGATTTCTATCCAGGCTGCAGTTGCCTTGCATCCAGGAACACATGGAGTCTTTTCCGAACATCACCGGTCGCCACATGGGGTTCAGCTACTACTCATATTCGGCCGGGGATTGTCTGCTGACGCACGACGATACCGATCAAGGCCAGCCGGTCGGAGGCCGACGGGCGCCGTCACGGCGAATCGCGCTGGTGAGTTATTTCCACGAAGAATGGCAGTCGGACTGGGGAGGAGAGCTGATCGTCTATGCCACCCGTTCGACCCACACGGCGGAGAAGCCGGCATTGTCCGTCACGCATTGTATCGAACCGCGTCCGGGCTCCCTGGTCATGTTCACTGTGCCGCGGTTTCATCGCGTGTGCCGGGTCGATCAAACGGCCGGTCAGCACCGGCGACTCTCCATTGCCGGCTGGTTCATGACAGAACATGCCTAGCCATCCGGCCCGGTCTGTTCCGAATGCGCACAGCACCCATCGTCTGATCGGATGAAGTCTGAGCGAAGGATTACCCGAACCAATCGACGTCGTTCGCTGCTTTTCCCTGATTCAGATTGAGTGTCGGGGGAGGATTCTTCAGCACATCGAGGATGAGCTGAAGCAATGCGGCTCTCTCAAACGGCTTTTGCAGGAATGGCAGTGTGCCTCGCTTGATTCCGTGGCTGGTGAGTTCCTTGTCAGGATTTCCCGACATCAGGATGATTCTGAGTCCCTGGCGCATCGTGGCGGCTCGCATGGCCAGCTCATGCCCATGAACATGGGGAAATTCATTGCTGCTTGAGGCGAGCTGGAATCCGGGAGGAGGGAGAACCAGGTCGGTCAACAGGACGTCAATAGGTCCCTCATGCTTCGCGCAGATTTTCAACGCGTCTGAACTGCCATCGGCTTCAAGGATGGTGTAGCCTTCAGGCTGGAGCAGAGCGCGGCACAACTGGACGATCGACGGCTCGTCGTCGACGATGAGAATCGTCGCGGGGTTTGGGTTGGACGGCTGATGGGACGCAGGTTGTTCCATATGGGTCTA
The DNA here is from genome assembly GCA_013140455.1 of Nitrospira sp. GTDB lineage: Bacteria > Nitrospirota > Nitrospiria > Nitrospirales > Nitrospiraceae > Nitrospira_D. Next base: position 37,244 of record JABFSU010000058.1, read on the forward strand.
CTACTTAATCGGATGGGTTTAGCCTATTCTTGAGTGTTCGACGGTGCCAGAAAATACGAATTTCGTGTTGAGTCCGTGAGGGAGTTCGAAAGCGGATCAAGAGTGTGCCTCTGGAATAGACCAGGCAATCAGGCCTAGGACGGTGATGTCGCAGACGCGGGCTGTTTCCAGCCTCCCCCCAAGGCCTTGAAGAGACTGACCATGTCGGTCAACCGTGCCCGTTCAGTCAGGACCACTTGGGTTTCCGCCGTGAGAGCGCCTCGTTGGGCATCGAGCACATCCAGGTAATTCACCAGGCCTTTGCGATATCGGACCGTGGCCAGAGTCACAGCCGTCCGGGCAGCCGTGAGTTGTTCCCGCTGACGAGCCAGTTGCTCGGCTCTGCTGTTCAGGGACACCAGCAGATCGGCCACCTCCCGAAAGGCCTGGAGGATGGTCTGCTGATAACCTTCGAGCATTTGCCGGTAGCGCGACTCCGCCTGGTCCAGCCGGGCCACGTTGGTGCCTCCAAGAAAAATCGGCAAGGTGATCGATGGGCCGATACTGTAGTTCCAGCTGTTTCCGGAAAACCAATTGGCGAATTCGGCGCTTTGGAGGCCGCCTTGCCCGGTGATGGACAGGGTCGGGAAGAAGTAGGCGCGGGCCTGTCCGATGCGGGCATTCGCCGCGATCAGCGTGGATTCGGATTGGAGAATATCCGGTCGTCGTTCGAGTAACTGAGAGGGCAGGCCGACAGGAATGTCCGGTTGAGTCACGGCGGCTCTGAGAGCCTTGCGAGGGAGGTCGAGCGAGCCGGACGCAGAACCCGTGAGGACCTCAAGGCGATGCAGTTCCACGGCTCGGCTTCGCGTCAGATCGGGGATCAGTCCGGCGGCTTCTGCCACTAGCACTTCAGTTCTGGCCACATCCAGATCGGAGGCCAGGCCGACCGACGCCCGTTTCTTGATAATGTCCAGGGACTCCTGCCGGACGGCCACTGTCTTGGCGGCGATCTCAATCTGCTCGTCGAGCTCGCGAATGCGGAAGTAGGACTGCCCGAGGTCGCTGATCAACGAGAGGGCGACGGCCCGGGCATCCTGTTCATTCGCGCCGACCTCCGCGATGGCAGCCTCCTCGCCGCGGCGGATCCGCCCCCAGAAATCCAGTTCCCAGCGCAGATCCAACGACCCGTTCCAGAGGTCGAATGTGCTGCCGGGGGTGGCGAACACCTGCGGCCCAGGCTGGCCGCCGCGCGCAAGCCCCAGGCCCGCGAGCGTGTTTTTCGATATAGCGAGGTTGCTGTAACTGCCCTGTAGATTGACCTGGGGATAGAGCCCCGCAGAGGCGGACATGACGGCTGCCCGGCTTTCCAGCACGCGGGCCACGGCGCGTTTCACATCGTGATTCTGTTGCAGGGCGCGCTCGATGAGGCTTGTGAGTTCGTCATTCCCGAATGCGCGCCACCATTCGGCATCGGGCTGTTGATCGCCGGGGAATTGCGCCGGATCTGCTGCGGCGATGTTCGACCAGTGGTTCGGAACGTCGACGGCCGGGCGCTCATAGTTCTTTCCCTGTACGCAGGCTGTCAGACTCAGAGCGGCTAGCACCATGGTGAGAATCGACATGCGTCGCGTCATGGCGCCGGCTCCTGCTGGTGAGTCGCGGCAGGGCGGGGTGTGGATGCTGCCGGACCGGCGGGTTGGCGCTGGATGAACACATCGACTTGTTGGCCGGCATAGACGGAAAACGGTGGACGATCGAATCTGTAAATAATCTGGAGTACCCGCGTGTCGACCCGCTCGCTGTTGTCCCCGGTCAGCGATTTCTTTGGCACGACATAGGGCTCGATTCGGACGAACGTCAGCGGGATCTTCGTGCCGGCCATGGATTTGAGGGAGGCGACTCCCGATGCCTGTGGCGCAACCATCGGGGCGTTGACCTCATCGACATCGGCCCGGACTTGTAGTCGTTGCGTATCGCCGAGCAACAGGAGCGGTTCGCTCGCACCCGGAGTGGCGTACTCGCCGGCTCGGACATTGACCTGCAAAATTGTTCCCTCGCGTGGAGCCCGGACCGTCAGCCGGTCAAGGAGGATCACGACTTCATCGCGCTGAGCGATCGCCTGCTTGAGATTGGCTTCGAGGCGCAGTTGTGTGCGTTTTGCCACCTCAAGGGCATACCAGGTGCGCTTGAGATCGTCTTCGCTCACGGCGCGTTCATCGTGCACAGATTTGAGGCGGCGCAATTGCGTATCGAGATCGCCGATGCGGTATTTCTGCTCGTCGATTTGGGCCTGCAGCGGGGGGATCGCCGCGTCGCGGGTCAGCAGTTGGGCGCGCAACTCCCGGTCGTCGAGTTGGAAGAGCGGGGCCTGTTCTTTCACCTGATCGCCGACGGCCACGAACATCTTGGTAATCAGGCCTGCAGCCGGCGGTGCGATACGCACGTTTTCGTTGACGGCTTCGATGATGCCCGATGCGGCGACCGTCTGTTCATACGGTGAGCGCGGCGGCTCTGAAACCGGCGTCGGCATCGGCTCAATCTTGTTGGCGCCCATCAGAGCCCAGCCTGCGAAGCTCACCCCGGCCAGAGCGATCCAGACACTGAAGCGTTTGAGGATAATCATGCGCTGCCCTCTCTGGTAATCGTTTCGATGCTGACGATCCGTCCGTCCGTGAGGTTGGCCATACGGTCGCCGAAGTGAAAGATGCGGCTGTCGTGGGTGACGATGACGACGCAGCGGTCCGGCGCGCGGCCCACCTCGCGTAACAACTCCATAATTTTTTGTCCGTTCGGACCATCCAGTGCCGCAGTCGGTTCATCGCAGATGAGGAGTCGCGGTTCGTTGACCAGCGCCCTGGCGATGGCGACCCGTTGCTGTTGACCGCCGGAGAGATTTTTCGGCAGGAACTCTGTTCGGTCGCCCAGGCCGACGCGATCGAGCATGGTCCGTGCCCGCCGGAGGGCTTCGGAGCGGCTGATCTTCTGGATCAAGAGCGGTACGGCGACATTCTCGGCTGCCGTCAGTGCCGGCAGCAGATTGAATTGCTGATAGATGAATCCCATGGTTTGGCCACGAAACGTCGTGCGTTTGCCTGTCGGCAAATCGCTCAGAGGCACGCCGAGCACATCGATGTCGCCTGCATCGATCTCGAGAATTCCGGCGATGGCCGACAGCAAGGTGGTCTTCCCGCCGCCTGATTCGCCGACGAGTAACAGCATCTCGCCCAGGTAGATGTCGAGGTCGATCCCTCTGAGCACGGTCACTTTCGTGTCGCCGGTGCCGAAGGATTTTACGATGCCGCGGAGGCTGACGGCTGCCGGTTGTGTCTGTAGGTCTGTTGAATCGTCCATCGTGCTCACCGAAAGACAATGGCCGGCTCGAGCCGGGCGAGTTTGATGATGCTGATCAACGCTGAAAATGTGCAGATGGCCAAGAGCGCCACCAGCACCAGGAGTAGCAGTTGCCAGGTCTCGATGAAGGGCAGTCCGCCGCTTCGCGCCGTCATGAATCCGAAGACCGTGGCGAGGCCGATGCCGACTCCATAGCCGGTGAGGCCCACCGTGAAGGCTTGCAAGAGAATCATTCGCGCCAGGGTGAAGGTTGAGGCGCCCATGGCTTTGAGCGCGCCGAATTGCCGGAGATTTTCAACGGTAAACAAGTAAAACGTTTGCCCGGCGATCGCCATGCCGACGATGAATCCCAATAGAATTGTTGTGCCGAAGTTAATTCCGATGCCGGTATTCTTGAGAACCCAGCCGATAGTCTTCCAGCCGAAGTCTTCGGCGGTGAAGGCGCCCAACCCGGTCTGCTCATGGATACGCGTGGTGACTTCCGCAACGGGAACGCCGTCTTTGGCCTTGGCCAGCACGTACGACAGAGTCCGGCGCTCACGGGGCACGTACCGGATGGCGCGTTCGTAGGTGGTGTAGACGACCGGGATGTTGGTGAAACTCTTTTGGGTCTTGGCGATGGCGACGACGCGGGCCAGCTTGTCGTTCAGCTCGAACACGGTGCCGATTTTGATGACGTTCGGGCCGCCCATCCGTTCCACCGCCCATTGATCCAGCACGACGGCATCGGGCTGCAGCACGTCTTCAAACCGGCCCTCCAGGACTTCGGCCGGCCGGCCGATCAGCGTCGAAGACTCCAGTCCCGTGAGGGTGATCTGATGATAGTCTCCGTTGGAGAGGCGCGCGCGTAACAAGCCTTTGTAGAGCGGCACGGCCCATTCCACACCGGGCACGCTGCGCACGCGGTCTACGGCGGTATCGGCGATCGGTTTCACCTCATCAACCTGGGCGATGCCCGGATCCGTGACCCAAATCGGCACATTCAGATTGCTGACGCTGGACTGGGACCAGATCATGAGCCCCCAGAAAATCGAGCCTTGCTGGACGATGAGCATCACGGCGAAGGTCAAGCCGCAGAGCAGCATGAGATATTTCGCGCGATCGCCGAACAGCATTTTGAGCGCCACGTAGTTCACGCCGGTTTCTCCGTATCAGGCTCCGGATGATCGGGGGGATAGGCGATCACCTGGGGTGGTTGTGGCAAAGTTACTCGGTCGTGACGGTGAAAAAAAATGGTGCAGAGACGAGCGATGGGACAGCCATGGTCGAGCGCCACTGTCCAGAACCGGCGGACATGGCGGCCGTCGGTCAGCTGATCTTCATCCATCAGCCGGAATGGTCCGGGGAATGCTTTGCTAAAGGTAATGCCCCGTGCAGCCAGCCGCTCAGCCAGCCCTTCCGTGAGATATTCCAATACTTCGCCGCACCAGGACAGCCGCTTCCCGTCTGTGGTCTGTTCGCCGGAGGGAAGGATCTCTGCCTGCCGTTCGGCGAAGTACGCTTCAATGGTTCGGCTGAGATGTTCCGGAGTCACAGGAGGCTGTTGTTTCATGGCGCCGATGCAGAGCAGGGACGATGCCAGATCCGTGAAACAGTGAGTACGGATGCGCAAGTCCATGATGAAACGGGAGAACCGCGAGACGGAGTGGAATGAGCTGTTCATGACGCAATCTGAAATGTGCCGACCGATTGGCAGCGCAGGGTGATATTGCCGATATGCGGGCAGATTATTTTTTGCGGCGCGGCGGGCGGGTAATCCCGAGTTTCTTCATCCGGTGTTGCAGCGTTGAGCGTTTCATTCCGAGGCGGGCGGCCGCGCCCTGCTTTCCGGCCAGAACCCAATTGGTTTGGCCGAGGGTCTCCATAATATGGGAACGTTCGGCGTCCGCTAACGTGCGCGGGGACTCTTTCCCGTCGGTATGGTTTGGTAGCGGATCTAATTCATCGATGACCAGGACCGGTCCTGGACTGACAATCACGGCCCGCTCGATCATGTGCTCGAGCTCGCGCACATTGCCGGGCCAGTCGTACGATCCGAGCGCTTTCAGCGTAGGGCTGCCGATGCGGGTGACGGTTTTCTGGTGCCGCTCGCTGTATTTTTTTACAAAGTGTCGTGCGAGCATCGGGATATCATCGCGGCGGTCCCGGAGCGGGGGGATCCGGATCGGAAACACGTTGAGCCGGTAGAAGAGATCGGATCGAAAGAGCCCTTGTTTGGCCGCCTGCTCGATATTGACGTTGGTGGCGGCGAGGACGCGGACATTCAGCTTGACGGGCTGGGTTCCGCCGACGCGTTCCAACTCCTGGGCTTCGAGCACCCGCAGGAATTTCGCTTGAAGATCGATGGAGAGTTCGCCGATCTCGTCCAGGAAGATAGTCCCCCCGTTCGCGAGTTCGAAGCGGCCGATCTTGCGCGCCGCCGCGTTCGTAAACGCGCCTTTCTCATGGCCGAACAGTTCCGATTCGATCAGCGTCGGCGGCAGCGCGGCGCAGTTGACCGTGATCAACGGCTTGTCCTTCCGTGGCGACAGGCGATGGATCGCCTGAGCGACCAGTTCCTTCCCCGTGCCTGTTTCACCCGTGATGAGCACCGTGGAGTCGGTCGGCGCCACTTGCTCGATCGCTTTCAGCGTTTTCTGCAGTGCGGGACTTTCACCGACCAGCATGTTGAAGTCGACCGACGCTGTTATTTCATCGCGGAGGTACACATTCTCCTGCTCGAGCTGTTCTTTCAGCGAACGGATTTCCTCATAGGCTGTGATGTTCGTGATGGCCTGTGAGAGGTGAAATCCGATCTGTTCGGCGAAAGCCAGATCCCGCTCGGAAAAGGCATTACGGCGTCGGTTGCCGATGGCGAGAAAGCCATACGGTGTCCCACGTACGATGAGGGGGCAGAGCATACAGGAAAGGATGCCGACGGATTCGATATAGGCCCGCTCCGGGAAGCGCGCGTGATTGTGCCCGGTCATGAGGAGCGGTTTCCCGGTGGCCATCATCTCGGCGGGAGCCATCTGTTCAAAGGGAAACCGGCGGAGCTGGACGAGATCGATCTCGACGCCTTCGCGATAGACGATCTCAAACCAGGGGCCTTGCGGGGTATGAACGAATCGCACCAGCCCGGTCATGTCCTGGCGGATGACGCGATGCAGCACCTCTTTCACCACGGGCATGAGTTCTTCGATGGTCATGGTCCCGACGACGACCCGGCTATTGATTGCCATGAGCGCGTCACGTTCTTCCGACGCGAGGATGTTTTGTAAGACCGGTCCCAACCGGATACCGAGTTGTTCGAGGAAGACCCGGTCTTCTTCGGTAAATGCGTGGACCCGGTTGATGGCGATGGTCGCAATGATCGCGATCGTACGAGCGGGCTGATCTTCTAGGGGAGAGGCGAGAGTGACTGGGGCCGCCAGCACCGAAGCGGTTTGGAAGGGGGCCGTCTTCAGGACGATAGTTTCCGCCCAGGATGAACCGGCCAAGTCATGTTCCAGGATTGCGCGGCCTCGTCGGACGACCGCCTCTTTGATGGTGCCTTCTGCCGGCAGTTGTCCGATGCGATAGCCGGGAGAGTCGGGGTTCGTCAGGAGGCCTGAGACAGGGGCGAAGGTCTTAGCTGTTTCACTATACAGGTAGAAGCCTATAAGGTCGCCTTGTAACGCTGTGAGTAATTCCTGATTTAATGTGCGATCGAACTCATGCAACCCTTTGCAGGCGAGCAGGGTACTGATGATTCGCAGGGAATCATCCTGTGACGAGATGGTGCCCATATATGGGCACTGTAGCATGGTGTGAGAATATTAGGAAAGCCGCTGGTGGTCTGATCGACTATTCCAGGGCAGAGCGGGTCTTGAGCGCATCCAAGCGTTTCTTGTCCAGACTGACATGGAGAGACTTCTCCTGGGTCACCGTCACGGCGCCGGGTGCTTGTCCCTTCGTTTTCTTGACCCACTTGCGCCGCGTATAGATCACCTCGCCTTTGCCGCTTTTTTTGAGATCGCTATAGAGTAACGCCAGGGTGGCCGCGTCACGGATCGTGTCCGGCGGAGGATCGCTGCCTTTTTCCAGACGCACCACGACATGCGAGCCGGGTGTGCCGCGGGCATGGAGCCAGAGGTCGTCGCTCTTGGCGAGCGCGAAGGTCAGTTCGTCATTCTCCCGCGCATTCCGTCCCACGAAGATCGGAAGTCCATCCGAGGATGTGAAGCGGCGGAACGGGCCGCGTCGGTCGTCCGGCCGCTCGTTCGGTTTCGATCGATCCGGTCGCCGGGCGGGCGCGTCGGCTGACGACCGGGGCGGTGCCGGCTGCCAGGTGTCTTGTTCAATGGATTGCAGTTCCCGGCGGAGTGCATCGATCTCGGCTTCTCCCTGTGCAATTCGGGGGAGGAGCTCTCGCTCAGCCGTCGCATGTTTCCGTTGTTTGCGAAAGTAGTCGTCCATATTGCCCTGGGCGGATTTCGTCGGATCGAGCGGGATCGTGAGTTGTGGCAGGGCCTCGTCGAAGTAGTCGACGACGACGATCGACTCCAAGCCCTTCTTGATCGTGCCCAGGTTCGCCTTCAATAATTCCCCGTAGCGGGCATAGTTGCGATACTTCTCCGCTTTGGCGAGATCGCTCCGCCAGGCCTCCACACGCCGCCCCTGTTTCTTGATCGCTTTCCTGATCTGGTGTGCGCGGGCGTCCCGGACGGCGGCGGTGCAGTCCGTCGATTCTTTCTCCTCATAGTAGGATGCAATTGCGGCGGACAAGCCGAAAGGCCCGCGCGCATCGGCTGCGAAACGGGTGTCCCGCTCCCGTGGTCCAGCGCCGGCTGAAAGAGCTGGCGGTTGGTATGGTTTGCCATACATGTCGGTCGAACGATTCAGATCTCTCAACAGCCGTTGTTCAGCATCAAGCACCAGAAGATTGGCGGCGTTGCCGGTCAATTCGGCAATCAGGCGTTGCGGGCCTGATTTGGTCGTCAATAGGAGCGAGACGATCCGGTCCATGCCTTCCTGCCGAAGGTCGTCGATGCGTGCGCCGTGGAGATGAGCCCGGAGATATTGGCAAAAGGCCGGCGGGGTCGGGGGATTCTGCAATGCACGGGAGGCGAGATGCAGACGAGTCGATGCGGGGTGGGCCGAAATCAACAGGCGATGCGTGTGTCCTGGCGTTCGGATTTCCAGCACGACCGTTCGGGATGTTGGTTGATAGGCTTTTTGGATCCAGCCTCCCATCAGCGCCGGAGCCAGTTCAGCCACTACCAGGGTAATTTCTGTCGCTGTCAGTGCCATTGTTTGTCTGTGTCACTCCGCTGTCGTCTAAAGGGGCTGCGCCGGTCCGTCTCCATTTGTGTCGCATGAGGCCAATTCGGTCACAATTTCTCCGGAACAGCCGTGTTTCGAGTCTGCACACTCTACGATTCGACGCGGAAACCCGCAAGGGCGTGAGAATGGGCTGACTGGCATCCTGCTTGCTTTATTCCCGGGCAAGCAGGATTTCGGCAAGCTGCTAGGCTCTGTGTAGTGGCTGTGCCGGAAGTGCGAAAAAGTGAGCGTCATCTGTGATCAGGAGGATGCTATGAAGTGTACAAGATGCGAGGGCCTCATGGTGGTCGACAATCTGGTCGATTTGCAGGAAAGCTGTGTACCCATGTGGATGCGCGGCATGCGCTGTGTGTCGTGCGGCAATATCGTGGATCCGTTGATCCTCCGCCATCGCATGATTCAAAAATCCGGAGCGATGCGGCTGCTGAAGCCGGGCGTGCTGGTACCGGAGTTTGCCGGACATCTGAAAGCCACAGCCTGATCGAGCGCGTAGGGTTTTCACTGCAGTCTGATTGCGTCGATCGCTGTCCGAACGCACTTATGGGATATTCTCCCCGCCGTTTTTGAACGTTTCCCGCCGCGGTTCCTTCTTGCAGGCCTGTCCCTCCTACGCTACAGTCTCCCGTGTTTCATACTGACTATTGAGGGAGGCTGCAGGTGCTGCTATTCGATTCCCCATCGCTCATCGCGCTGAATCTTGAGCTTCGATTATCCATGCGGAGGCTGCTCCAGGATCTCTGCCGGGAGTTGCAGGACGATTATGCTGAGCTGGCATCGCAGCTCGAGTTTCCGACGGACGCTGTGCAATTCCTCAGTCGCAGCTTGAAAGCCGAGGACTTGTCCAATTGGAAGGTGGTTGGATGGGTCGAGTCGCTGAACGATTTCGTGTACTTCCTGGATATTTGGCAGCAGTGGCGGACAGAGCTGGACCGCCGGGAGTTTGCCGAGCAACTGTTTGCCGAGTGTCAGGAAAAGTTTTTTGAAAACAGTTATCTCGACGAGCTGTTTCCCAAAGGGAAACCGCAGGTCAGCGGCTTGGACGGCAGGCTTACGCGTCTTTGCAAGCGATTGGCTCAGGACATTGCGCAAGAGGCCCTGTGGCTCGACCCCGCCGCCGCGACAGCCTGGTGTCGCACGCGCAAGGTGTTGCCGTGGACCGTGCCGGGTAGTCTGGCGCAGAGCTTTGAAAAAGCGGAAGAGGCCGGTGCCGTGCCTCTCGGGGTCGCAGGGGATCAATGCGAAGCCCCGCCCACATTGAAGCGCGTGCTGACGCGCGCAAAGGGCCGAGCGGTCTTTCGTGTCGATGAGACAGGGATTGCGTTGAAAGTCGAACGACTGCTTGCCCCAGTCTGGTCCGTTGCCGACGGGCAGGCTCAATGGCATTGGGCGGTGCGTCCGACGGCTGAAGTGCTCTGTACCTCATATGGCGCAGTGACCGTCGGATCCACCCTGGCATATGGCAAAGACCGTCAGCCGAAGAAGGTGGTTCCGACAGACCCGAAACAGGCAGCCCGCATCCGGCGGGCCTGGGAAACGATTCATACGGCATGGCCTGAAGGGCATGAGGTCCTGGCGCTGTTGACCTCGCGGATTATTCCGCTTGATGCGAAGGGCGTCGTCAGTTTCAGCTACCGCCATCGTCCCGGCCTCTCCTTCATCAATTGTTTCGACCGGGACAATCTCGATCTTATCGACGATCTGATTCACGAGAACAGTCATCATCACTTGAATCTGTTGCTGCGCAAGCATGTCATGTATCACGGCGATCATAATCAGCAGATCTTCTACTCGCCCTGGCGTCGGAGCCTGCGCCCGTTGCGCGGGATTCTGCACGCGACCTTTACCTTCACGATGGGTGCGTTGCTGTTCGAGCGGCTTTCGTCGTGGGCGGAAACGAAGCAGGGAATGAAACAGTGGAAAGCCGCCGGGTTGACGCAGCGCGATCTCATACGGGCGCGCTTCCGCTGCCTTGAAGAGATCGAATCCGTCCGCTACTCGATTCAGGATCTGGAATATGCCGGCGGTCATCTGAAGTGGTTGACCGGCTCAGGCGCGCGCTTAGTCCGGCAGCTGGAAGAACAGATCGGGAATGCGGAAGCGCGCATCGTCCGCCACCGCGACGCCGTCCTGCGCTCCACGTTCGGCCCCGCCCTCCGGCGCCACATCAAGGAGCTTCATCAGGCCCGCCAGGTTTTTGGGCCGGTGCAATTGAGCAGGGTCTAGGTAGGAGAAAGTAAGGGGCGTCGCTACGGTTCCACCGTCACATCCACAAACGCCGGTAGGCTGTCCGCGCCTTTCTTATCCGTCACGCGTAGTTTGAACCGATAGGTGCGCGGTTCGGAGACGTGCGGGGCTTGGAAGGAGGCTTCGGGGCCGTTCACATCCAGAAGAGGCACTTTGCTGCCGCGGACCTGGCTCCATGAGTAGTAGAGCGCTTCGCCCTCCGCATCCCGGCTATTCAACCCGCTCAGCTTCACTTTCGTTCCGGCCTTCACGGTCTTGTTCCTGCCTGCATCGGCGACCGGCGGTTCGTTGGGCTCGTCGTTCACGGTCACATTGATATCGAGCGAAGCCTGTTTGCCGCGATTAGTCACGGTCAGAATCGTTTTGCCGTTACCGACGATTTGCAACATGCCATTGCTTAGGACTTTGATGGCGGCGGGATTGGAACTCTGGTAGGTCGTACCGCTGGCTGGTGATGCGAGGGGCCGGACGACTCCGTCGGCGAACTCACCTACGACCGGAAGCTCAAAGACTTTGCCCATCGAATCGACGTGGCCGAATGCCGATGATTGGCCGGTGCGCCCCAATTGCAACGGCTTGTCTGTTTCAAAGTCGATCGTCTGCAACGCCGCGTCCGGTTCGACCTGTACGATCACTTCGTCGAATACGGTGCGGGTGCCCAGCCGGCCGCGAGAAATTTCGGCGACGGCTAAGAGCCGCATCGGTCCCACTGCATCTTTTGGAACGTTCAATGTGCCGCCGAACGGCGGGGTCTGGTCGGAGCTGGACGAGAGGGCGGCGATGGCGACGACCGGCGCGCTGGAGATACTGTCTTTCTGGGAGAAGCGATCGTCGCTCAGCTTGTCCTGTTGCGGCATGATCGATGCGTCGGAGTCGTCCTGCTGTACGAGGGTTTCGGCCAGTTCTCCGTACCAGTAGTACCGGACTTTCACGATGCCGCTATCTGCGCCGAGATCGACCTTGGTTGTAACGGCTTGCCCGGATTTCAGTGTCGAGCCTTCGGCTGGGGTCACAATCTTAAACGCAAACACCTGCTCCGCTGACAGTACGCTGCCCAGAGCCAGTGCGCAGAGGCACACGTTCCGGGACCACGCTTGACGTTTCACGCTTGACGTTTCACGCTGCACGGCTACCTCGTCAGGTGGTAGGGCACATCGGTCAACACGACACGGTCTTTGAAGAGCAGTGCCCCTTTCAAGAGCAGCGCCCGTTGATTGTGGAGAATATTCTGCCACCATCGGGCCGGCAAGATCTCCGGGATGACGACGGTGATCCAGCAATCAGGATCTTTCTGCTGGAGTTCTTCGATATAGTCCAGGATCGAACTCAGAATGGAGCGGTAAGGAGATGGCCGCACGACGAGCGGTACCCCGCAGCCCCACTGGGCCCATTTAATTTCCACAAGCGCGGTTTCTTCCTTGTCGACGTCGACCAAGATAGCGCGAATGTCACCGCCCCGGCTGCGCGCGTAGTCGACTGCGCGGATGACCGAACGATTCACTCCTCCGATCGGGATAATCACGAGGTTGCGCCGGGGCCGCGGCGGGCGGGTGTCCCGGGTGAGCGACACTTGTTCGGCGACCGCTTTGTAGTGCGACCGAATCCCGCGGAACATCATGATGAGGATTGCGACAAGCAGGAAGACGATCCATGCGCCCTGCACAAACTTTGTGGTGGCAATGATGATGGTTGCCACGCCGGTCGTGATCGCGCCGATGCCGTTGACCACGAGTTTCTTGCGCCAGTGCAAGCCCCGCTTGACCAGCCACCGCTTGACCATGCCGGCTTGGGACAGGGTAAACGAGACGAACACACCGATCGCATAGAGCGGGATCAGCGCATGCGTATCGCCATGGAAGAGGACGAGCAGCAGGCAGGCGAAAAACCCGAGAATGAAAATGCCGTTGGAAAATACGAGTCGATCGCCGAAACTGGCCATCTGGTGCGGCATGTATCCGTCCCTCGCCAGGATGGACGACAGGTGAGGAAACCCCGCGAAGGCGCTGTTGGCAGCCAGGACGAGGAGCAGCATGGTGCTGATCTGGACGGCGTAGTAGATGGCGCCGGAACCGAACGTGAGGCGTGCCAATTGCGAGACGACCGTTTCATCTTCCTTGGCGAGAATGCCGTAGTGATAGGCCATCCAGCTGATGCCCATGAAGAGGACGGCGAGAATGGCCGACATCCAGATCATCGTCGTAGCGGCGTTCTTGGATTCCGGCTCGCGGAACGCTTTCACGCCGTTCGAGATCACTTCCATTCCGGTGACCGCCGAACAGCCGGCGGCAAAGGCGCGCAGGATCAGAAACAGCGTCACCCCGTCCAGGCTGCCTTGCCCGGCCGTGGGGGGAGGCGTCACGGGCACGGCTCCTGGTCCGACCAGAGACTGGATCGTCCCAAGGACGACCATCAGGCCGAGGGCCCCGATGGCAAAGTAGGTTGGCACCGCGAAAAACTTTCCTGACTCGCGCACGCCCCGGAGGTTCATCACAATAATGAAGAAGATGGCGATGAGGCCGAGCGCTTCGCGGTGCGGGAAGAGGACCGGAACGGCCGAGGTGAGTGCGGCGATTCCTGCGGCCACGCTGACGGCGACCGTCAGAATATAGTCGATCATCAGTGCGCCGGCAGCGATCAAGGCCGGCAGTTCACCGAGGTTGGAGCGGGCGACGATATAGGCGCCGCCCCCTCCGGGGTATTCATAGATGATCTGGCGGTAGGAGATCGTCAGGATCAGGGTCAGCAGTAGAATGGCGATGCTCACGGGAATGGACCAGGAGACGGCGGCGGAACCGGCCAGAATCAGGACGAGAAGTATTTCCTCTGTGGCGTAGGCCACCGAGGAAATCGCATTGGAGGAAAAAATGGCCAGAGCCAGTGTTTTCGAGAGCCGTTCGTGTGCTGCCTGCGCAGTCTTCAGCGGGTCGCCGACCAGCCAACGTTTCAGAAGCATCTCGTATTATCGCACAACCGGTAGGAGGAAGGAAAAGACGCGGAGGATCGTGTCGGATGTCGAGCTTGAGATCTACGGGTCTCCGTAGGTTGTCGCGAGGGCGTAGCCGTTTCGGCAGTCGGTGCAATAGGACGGAGAAAACACCACCTGCTTGGCGTGGAGGCGGTGTCGAGTCACGTAGGCCTGGAGCTGGGTCCAGACGCTTGTGTGGCCGGAGTCCGTGCCGTGGTCATAGACTCGTCGGCAGAGCTCGCACATGGGGACAATTCGAGTGGGGGGCTCAGGCATGATGGGTTTGCTCGCTCTCTCCGTGATCGTGGCCATTACCGACGTGAAAGGGTGGGGAGTGTTGCCGGGTGCTGAATCCGTTCGCCGCGCAGAATACGCGTCAGCAGGCTCGTCAGGTCGCTGGTGCGTTGTTTGACGAGAAAACCGGATGCTCCCGCCTCAAAAGCCGCCGCTGCATAGGCGGCGTCGTCATGGGTTGAAAAGAAGACGATCTTGGTTGTCGGGAGTTCCTGGGAGAGCTGCCGGCTTGCGGCCAAGGCGTCTCCGAATGAGGGTGTGAAATCGAGGAGGGCCAGAGCCGGCTGGTAATGTTGTGCGGCCAGCACAAGTGATTCGCTATCCATCACGCTGGCCACCACGTCAAAGGTGCTATCCACCAGGGCTTCCGTGAGGGCCAGCATGGCGCGTGATGAGTCGCCGATGATCATGGCGGGGCGAGTGGTTGGTGTCACGATCCCGGCTCCCTCGGTTTCGATCTGTAACTGGAAGAACTATAGAGGGAAAACGGGGAGAAGGCACCCGTAAGACTACGAGGGTACGGGGGAAAATTACCAAGGAACACCGGCGGTAGGGATATCGGCTACGACAGGCGTACCAGCCCGTTCGTCAGGGCAAACTTTATCAGTTCAACGGTGCTATGGAGATCCAGTTGCTGCATCAGCTGGGCTTTGTGGAACTCAACGGTTCGATGCGAAATGCTCAGTTGCGCGGCGATATCTTTTGCAGAATGCCCGTCGACAATGAGCTGTAGGACTTCCTGTTGCCGCGCGGTGAGTTCAATGAGGGGCTGCTGGTCGCTGCTCAGGACGCCGTCGACCACATCTTTGGCAATCAGTGGGGTCACATAGGACTGCCCCCGCAGGACGGTGTGGAGGGCCTGGGTCAATTCGTCGCCCAGGGACTGCTTGAGAATATAGCCGGATGCTCCGGCTTGAAACGCGGCGCGAATGTAGGCGGGATCCGCATGCATCGTCACAAACACCAGCTTCGTCAAGGGAGACTTGGATTTCAGCGCGCGGGCCGCTTCGATGCCGTTCATGACCGGCATCGAAATGTCCAGGATGACGATATCGGGACGATGCTGTGCCACGGCCTGCAAGAGGGCCTGTCCATCTCCGGCGGTCGCCAGGAGTTCGCAGTGGGTTTCGAGGAGGCGACGAAAGCCCTCCAGTACCAGGGTGTGGTCGTCGGCGAGGATGACGGTCGGTTTTTTCATGGAGAAGGAGGCTCGGACAATGGGAGGTGCACGTGGATCTCCGTGCCTTGCCCTGGCTGAGACTGTACGTGAGACGTTCCGCAAAATGCCAGTGCCCGCTCACGTAAGTTGAAGAGACCAAGGCCCTGTCGTTCGTGTTGGGCGGTATCGATCTCGAACCCGACGCCATTATCACGAACCGTGAGATCGAGCTCTCGCTCATTGCTGAACAGTTCCACTTCCACGCGCGTTGCCTTGGCGTGACGGGTGATGTTCGAGAGGCATTCCTGGACGATTCGGTAGACGGTTGTGGCAATCGCCTTGGACGGCGAGGTGCTGAATGGAGGGTTGACGAGCAATGTTTTGATCCGTGTTCGATGGGCAAATTCATCGAGTAAGCGCTTCAGTGCGGCGTCCAGCCCTAGGTCGTCCAGGATCGACGGGTGAAAACGATAGGCCATGCGTCGTACGTCTTCTGAGAGGAGGATGATGTCCTGCTGGCTTTGGTTCAGGGTGGCGTGAACCGATTCAGACAGCGCCTGTTCAGGCTGTTCCAGCGTGCGAAGACCGAGAGCCAGCATCGCTAACCGCTGATTGATATCATCATGTAAGTCGTGCGCGATGCGCCGCCGTTCTTCGTCCTGCACGGTCAGCAGACGGCTGGTCAAGTTGCGCAGTTCCTCCTGGGTTTGACGCAAAGCCAGTTCCTTCGCAGCAATTTCAGACGTACGGGCTTGCACGCGCGTCTCCAGCGATTCATTCATGCGGCGCAGCAGCGATTCTGTCTGCCGACGCTGAGTGAGGAACAGGATCGGTGCCCAGATGGCGATGAGGCTGATCGTCCGGTTCGACAGGGCCATCCAGAGGGGAACTCCCGGAATCGACGGACCGAGCCAGGCGCCGATGAGAGTGAGGGCCGAGCATCCTGCGGCGGTTATGACGGGAACTCGGAATGAAGTGCTAAGTGCGGCCAGAAACACTACCCCGGCATAGAGCACGGCGTTCGCGACTCCTAATGGCAGTAAGAGATCGAGGCCAAAGAGCGCAAGGCTGACCCCAAGGATAAGACTGTAAAGCATTGGCGGCTGAGGCGTCATGACATCCTGTCGGTTCTGTCAAAGTCAGGGGGTACGGAAGTCTATGGATCGCAGCGCATTATGTGAGGGTGACGGGCGGTGCGGCAAGGGGTCTGAGATAGATCGACCGGTGAGAGCGGTGGAGACAGCGAAAAATAGGGCAGATTCTGACTGGTGCGGCGGGCGGAAAGGGCGAGATGGTTAACAGGTGAGGCAATCGGCCCCACTTTGAGCGCGGAACTGTCCAAGGGGGTTGACAGAGAATCGGGAGTTCAGTATCGTTCTGCCTCTTTTGAAAGGCCCCGATGCCTTCGTGTCGCTCCAGGTCACGAAGGGATTATATACAGAGCGTCATTTGCATTTCGTTTCATGTTTTTGGGTGTGTGTCGTTCATCATACCAAGGAGGCCGGTCCATGTTTTTTCACACTTCACGGGTTTGTGTGCCTACCCGCATGCTCGGCGCGATGGCGGCGGTCGCCCTGTTATGGGCTCCGCTCGCATCGGCTGAGAGCGCATCGTCCCATGTGGCGATGAATCATCAGCTCCCCGCCTGGGCGGAGCAGCTCAAGGGTCAGACGATCGTCGAAGACGCGATGTCCGGAAGGGGCGAGCGTTCGGCGATGGTTGAGCAACAGCACCAGCGCATCATGGAGCAGATGAGCCATGATCCGCAGGTCCAGGGTGTCAATACCGGGATGTATAACACCCAGTCGATGATGCACCAGTACGGTGCGGGTGGACAGGACATGTTGTTGGTGTCCGATCCACGCGTTGAGCCGGTGGCGATGGTGGGCGGCGGCAAGTGTCCCGCGACCGCGCCGGTAAAGCAGTACAACGTGTCCGCGATCAACGTCGAGATCACGCTGAATCAGTGGCTCGATTTTTATCCCGGCTACATGTATGTGCTGGATGAGAATCTCGACAAGGTCCGTGCGGAAGAAACGACGAATAAAGCCGCGCGCGACAAGGAAGGATTCGATCCCGGAGCGATCATCCCCGGCGTGCAGGCCCAGTGGATTCAACCCTTGACCATCCGCGCCAACCAGGGCGATTGCGTCAAGATCAAGTTGAGCAACAAGCTGGAAGGCGGCGAAGAAGTCAGTCTCCACATCCATGGATCCTCCATGGTGGTGAGCGCGACGGGCGCCGCGGCTACCACGACCAATTCGGATACGATTGTTGCCAAGGATAAGAGCGGTGATTACGAGTGGTATATCCACCCGAACACCCAGGAAGGTGTCCGTCAGTTCCATACGTTCAGCAACGATCGTGAGCTGACGGTTATGGGCATGTTCGGCTCCTTCGTCGTGGAGCCCCGCGGATCTTCCTATTGGGAAGCGCTCGGCAGCGGTGACGCGACCCCGGCCGCGAGCGGCTGGCAGGTCATGATCAAGAACGGCACGGGCCCGGACTTCCGCGAGTTCGTGCTCTATTACCATGAAGTCGGCGACGAAGCCTTCCGCCCGTTGAATAAGAAGGGTGACTTCCTCCCGCAGCGCGATCCGTTGACGGACGCGTATCGTCCGGGTGGCCGCGCGATCAACTATCGCAGCGAGCCGTTCGGCATCAATAACATGCATGTGCAGCACGAGTATTTCGGTTTTGAAGACGAGTCGATGGGCTACAGCTCCTATACGTTCGGCGATCCGTCGCCGACGATTCCCCGCTCCTACATCGGAGACCCGGCGAAGTTTCGTCTGGTGCACGGTGGATCGGAAGTGTTCCACAGCCACCATCCGCACGGAGGCACGATCCGGTGGCCGCGCAGCCCGCGGGCGATCGATGACATGAACCTCTGGGCGACCAGCACCAACGGGCCGGTCAAGTATCCGGTCATCCGTGCCAAGACCGACCGTGTCGACGTGGAAGTCATCGGGCCGTCAGAAGCCCTCGATCTGGAAACCGAGTGCGGATCCGGTCTCTGCCAGCAGCTGGCCGGCGACTTCCTCTTCCATTGCCACGTGG
>JABFSU010000101.1 GCA_013140455.1 Nitrospira sp.
CCGTCGCCGCATTTGAAAGCCGGATGGCAGTGGAAATGACCCGGCTCATTGAACGATACGGGGGCCGCCCATCGGTGGCCCCCGCCCTCCGTGAACTCCCTATCCAAGATAATCCCACGGCCCTGCGATTTGGAGTCCGGTTCATCGAAGGCCAGGTTGATGTACTGGTGCTCATGACCGGTGTCGGGACGACGGCGTTGTTCGACATTCTCAAAGCCCGCCATCCCATGTCGTCCATCATGGTCGGGGTCAAACAGACGGCCATCGTTGCGCGCGGGCCGAAGCCGGTGGCGGCGTTGAAAGCGCTGGGGATCACGCCGACGCTCATTGTTCCGGAGCCCAATACGTGGGTCGATGTCGTGTCGACGCTCGATGAGTATCGGCCGGTGAAAGGACTTCGTGTCGCAGTGCAGGAGTATGGCAGTTCCAATCCTGAATTCCTGGAGGCGTTGAGAGTGCGTGGCGCCGATGTGTTTCCTGTCCCGGTCTATAAGTGGGGACTTCCGGAAGACCTGGCTCCGCTCAGGCAGGTCTTGGCAGACGTGGTCGCCGGCGATATCTCCGTGATGCTGATCACAAACGCGGCGCAGATCGATCACGTGATGCAGCTGCTTGAACAGGAGGGCAAAGTTCCTCTGTTTAGAGAAGCCTGTAAGACGATCGTCATTGCCTCCATCGGCCCGACCGCCAGCGAGCGGCTCCGGCACTACGACCTTCCTGTGGACTTTGAGCCGTCGCATGGGAAGATGGGCGTGCTGGTGAAGGAATTGTCCGAACAGGTTGCTCCGCTGCTCGCTTCTAAGCGCCGCTAATTGCCTCGCAGATCCTCGTCCAGATCCTCCTCCCTCGTTCAAACCTGTGCAACGGGTGGATAGATCCCTTCGTCCTGATTTCGGCTATCGCCATCTTTCGCGGGGTTCGACGCGGCACTTCTCTTGCGGATCTTCGCGGAGTTCTGTCTTCACACAGAGGGTGTCATATGAAAAGGGGGATGCGATGGCAACAACGCTTGACCTGGACAAACAGACGGCTTCGTTCGTGCGGCAGCTGGAAGAGCAACGCAAACTCGAAAAGACGCTGCTGGTTGAACGGGTTCGCGGAACGAAAGAGGGTGCCGAATCGGTTTTTAACGATATCAAGACTCGTGTGGGGGTGCTCGAGAAGCTGAACGGGTCAGCCAGTGCCACCTGCATAGCACCGATCGGCTGGAGCAAGTTGATTTTTACCGGCGCGGACAGCGTGTCGGCGCCCAATACGATCGGGTTCGGCGACCGCGATGAAACTCTCTGTAAGCTCGACCAGATTCGCTATTTCGAAGACACCACCTATCTGCGTCTCAGTGCGAATCCTCATTATGTGGAGCATGTGATGCCGAATAAATCAGCCCATGCGCGGGTTGGGGCCAACGCCTCGCTCTGGGACACGCTGGGGTATGTCCACGTTGGCTACGTAACACAATTGGGGATTCCGGTCTCGCTTGAGCCAACGACGGTCTCGATCATGTCGAGGCTGAACACGCTCTTCAATTGGGTCGAAGCCAATGCGGTGGGTGACGAATGGTATGCCCATGTTTCGGCGACAGCCCGGCTCTGGGTGACCTACGACGGAGAGTTCCGCCAGGCGCCGCCGGCGGTGTTCGTGAACGTACTGGCGACGCCCTCGCAGATGCGGACCCATCATGATATTCCGTCACCGGCGCCGAGCGCAGCGTTGACCATGCAGGTGTCGGCGTCGGCCGGCAGCGGCACGACGATCAGCGTGTACGAGAGCATCGAGCTGGTCGCAACCACCCCGAACGGCCACGCCTATCTGGACGGCATTTTTTCGTGGGAACCGTTGGCCGTGCAGTTGAGAGAGGGCTAGTGGTCCGTGTCCTGGTACAGGGATCGAATGATCTCGGACGTGTTGAACAGCATCGCGTTCGACCGGGTGTAGGCGGCATGCCCGTAGTAATGCTCCCGGACGTTCGTGGAGTTCGTGCAGTCTTTGTAATCGACCAGCAGGCAGCTGCCTTCGCTGGGGAAACGTACCGCGCGGCGGGCGCATTCCAACCAGCGCTCGAACCCGTCGTAGGGTTCGACCATTTCCCATACAGTTTTGTTGACGGCTTTTGCTGCCTCAGTCGCCGGCACGGCATCGCTTCCTGCGACGGCCAACTGTTGGACATAGTCTCCGCCCCAGGCGATGGGCATTTCCATCGTGACTTGTGGCAGCTCCATTTTGGAAAGCCAGGTCTTGCCATCCGTCCTGAGATTCCGGTGATTGACGATATGCAACAGGCGTCCCATTCCTGAGAGGTCCCACCCGTATCGTACAGGGGTGCCCATGGTGACGACATCGAGGGTTGCGCCGTTCAGCAAGGAATGGTCAGCGAGCAGGGGTTCGATGTGTCGGGCCGTGGCGGCCAGGTCGGCTTGGCCGTTGTGTTCTGCATAGGCGGCCAGCAGGCCCAGGAGTTTCGGCCGTTTCGTAATGGGGCTGGGACAGAGTAGATTTGAGGCCAGGGCAAGGACTAACCCCGCCTGTCCGTGGGCCTGCACGAGGATCCGGTCTTCCTTGCCCAGTTTCTGCGTCTCGCAGAGGGTGTGTAGTTCATGGAGCAAGCGGACGGCGGCCGCAGCGCGACCCAGGTGATGGTGTTCCGAGGCCCAAAGCATGCGCCAACAGGTGATCGGTTGAGGCAGGCGCTTGTTGATGGCTTGCTGAAAGAGCGCCACGTATGCGTTGGTGAAGTTGCCGGCCTCCCCGACTTGGCCATCAACGATCTTTCCGGTCGCATCATCGTTCGAGAACGGGGGCTTGAGCCCTCCCGAGAGGGCCGGGATTCCGTTTCCTCCTTCTCGCATGGCCGAGAGCAGGGCATCGACACCCGAAACGCCGCGTGAATAGCCACGTTTGAGCCCGCCGACTTCGTCCAGCCGCTGCATGCCGAACACATCGCTGCCGTGGATCGATCCATGGAGGAACACGATGGCGCGAACGCCTGCTTGTGAGAGCGCCGTGCCGCATTGTGCCATGCTCTCGAACCAGGCCGGAGATTCGGGCAGCGCGCCGCTGGTCAGTTCGGCGGTCGTCAATCGTTCGCCGGGGCTCTTTCGTGAGAGCTCGTCGTGCTGGAAGTTGTTCTCGTTGGGCATGGGAAGAGGTATCTACCGCAAGTGGAAGCGGAAGTGCAACGAAGTTCGCATTTATCGGGATGCGGGAGAGACTGGATCGAGGTCTGGCGCCTGCCTCGGCTGGAGGGGGCTCTTGAGCATCACCGCGGTGGCGGTACAGATTTTATGCTCTTCATCGATCTGGCGATCGACGATCTTCACACCCAGCAGGTATTCTTGAACGATTTCTTCGCGTGTGAGTTCAATATCCTGTTCGGTCTCACGGCCGCTGCGTTCACGGACGCGGTCGACCATATGTTCCTTCACCATCACGCGGATTTGTTTGGCCAGGTCGGTCCGTGCCGAGAGTTCCGAGACGCGCTGACAGACGATCTTGCCCTTCGCTAAATCACCCTGGCCTTGGCCGATCCAATAGCGCTCTGACGAATAGGCGCCCTGGCTTTCTTCGGCCCGCGGATACGTTCCGCCGACTGATTCCGCTGACTTCTGTGGTTCCTGGTGCTGCTTGAGCTGATCGAATGAGTGCTCCGCATGGGTTCTGACATCGCTTGGATCAGCAGCATCGACCGGATACGAAAAGAAGAGCGCGGTACTTCCCAGCGCGAACGCCACAATCGTCTGTCTGACGGGGTTCTTCATGGATTACTTTCCTCGTTTTCCTCCCCCGCTCCCTCC
>JABFSU010000054.1 GCA_013140455.1 Nitrospira sp.
GGAGAGGACCGGAAGTCCCTGCCGTTCCCGGCGGGCGCGGCGCTGATCCTGATGCTTGGAGAACTGTTCGATCTCGCGTTCCAGGTGGGTAATCCGGTCGCGTATTTTTCGGCGATCGGTCTCCAGTTTCGTTTCTCCGGGACCTCTGGTGCCGATGCCTCCCCCGAGACGCGACAATTGCGTACCTTGTCCGGAGAGGCGCGGGAGCAGGTAGCGTAATTGCGCGAGTTCTACCTGGACCTTGCCTTCCCGGCTATGGGCTCGGCGCGCAAAAATATCGAGAATCAACTGAGTCCGGTCGATGATTTTGATGTCTGTCATCTCGGCAATCGCCCGTGCCTGGGCCGGCGTGAGGGTTTGATCAAATATGACTATATCCGCGCCCTTATGCAGGGTTTGTATCAGTACTTCTTTCAGTTTCCCGCTTCCCAGCAGATATCGCTGGTGGCCGTCTCCAATTCGCTGCGCAATCTTATCAATCACGGTGACGCCGACAGAGGCGGCAAGGTCGGCGAGCTCGGCGAGCCGTTCTTCCTGCTCGGCACGGCCCTGAGACGATGCGCTGACCAGCAGGGCGGACTCACTCCCGCTGGTTACGGCGTGATGCTTGAGTGCTTCCTGCAGGTCCGTTTCGAGGTCTTTGATGAATTGGTCGAAGACGATGGGGCATTCCTGTAGCGGCGTCGGTTTGAGGATTTCGCAGAGCCGCCCGGTTTCATTCGGCGGCAGGAGATGCGCCAGATAGAGCGTGCCGGGGGTGCCGTTTTGTGACACCGAGAGGAGGCCGATCAGATCGAGCCGTAGATAACCCAGATCGGTCAGATCCTCCTGGCTCAAGGGCCGGTCTTGCAGTTGCGTTCGAATCAGGCGAAGTCCTCGCAGTGAACGGGGCCCTGCACGAAATTTGGACAATGTGGTGGGCGACAACACCATGTCGGTTCCCACGATAATTTCCTGTACGACACCGCGCCTGGTGAGTAGCAGCGAGATCGGACGCCGGTACTCAGCCGAGAGCGTTGAGAGCTCTGTTGCCAATTCAAGTGAAAGGATCTCATCGACCGCATTCCGTCGTCGATAGAGATGTTCGATGGCGGCAAGCTGGCTGGCACGAAGTCCGAGGGTTTTGCCCTGTATGTCAGGAATAAGCAGCCTCTTGGTTAACGGGCGTGGACGGCTGTACGACCGGCGTAGGTACCCGGTCGCAGTGATGGAAGAATCTCAAGATCGGCGACGGGCCGTTGCCCGCTTAGGAGCGATTGTCTCCCGGCAGAGGCAATCATGGCGGCGTTGTCGGTGCAGTAGGCCATCGGAGGCAATGCGAGTCTGATCCCCTCTTCCTGAGCTTTTGCGGTGAGCAGCGCGCGGAGGCGTGAGTTGGCAGAGACCCCTCCGACTACTGCCAGCGCAGTCACGCCAGATGACCGAACCGCCACAAAGGCCCGATCGACTAAGACGCGGACAATCGCCTCTTGGTAGCCTGCCGCTAGGTCTGCTGACTGGGCCACGCGTGCAGCTGTGTCCATCCCGCGAAGCCGATAGAGCAACGATGTCTTCAGCCCGCTGAAGCTGAATTCCAAACTGCTTTTCTGTAAACGAGACAAGGGAAAGCGAATGGTTTTGGGGTTGCCTTGGCGCGCCAATCGATCGATCGCAGGCCCGCCCGGATAGTCCAGGCCGAGCATCTGTGCGCCCTTATCAAACGCTTCACCGGCGGCATCGTCCCTCGTACAGCCGAGCAGGAGTGTCCGACCATCGGCTTCTCTCCTGAACAAATGGGTATGTCCCCCGGATACGACAAGGACAATGCATGGGAACGGGAATGTGGGATCTGCCAGCCAGGCAGAGGCGATATGGCCTTCAAGATGATTGACGCCGATCAGCGGGAGCGATAAGCCATAGGCCAGCCCTTTGGCGTAATTGAGCCCGACCAGGAGTGCACCGGCCAGACCAGGTCCTTGTGTGACCGCGATGGCGCCAAGATTCCGCCTGGACAGACCGGCTTCAGCCAGCGCGGACTGGACAACCCGGTCAATAGTACTCAGATGGGCGCGTGCGGCCAGTTCAGGCACCACACCGCCGAATCGGCGATGCACTGAGTCCTGTGACGACACGATGTTCGAGAGGACTGTTCCGTCGTGATTCAAGATGGCAGCCGAGGTTTCATCGCAGGAGGATTCAATCCCCAGTATCGGGCATGGGGTCCAGGCGGTGGTGTGTTCGGTTGCAGCGGATGGACTCGTCGTCATGACTCTGTAGAGTTACCACACTCTGTCGCTGAAAAGCATGCACCCCCTGCGGTCATTGACCGCAGGGGGTGCATGCTGAATCGATTGCAATCTGTCGTACGAGCGTATCCCGGTGGACGGGTTACACGCTGGCCATCGTCTCCTGCTCGATGAAGGTGGGGGCTCCGTCGCGAAGCACCACCTTGATCTTGCGGCTGTCCTTGAACCGTCCTCTGATGAGGTCATCGGAGAGCGGGTCACCGATGGCGCGTTGAATGGTCCGGCGCATCGGGCGGGCCCCGTACAACGGCTCATAGCCTTCTTTGATCAGCCATTGTTTGACTTCGTCATCCAGCTCGATCTCGACACCTCTTTCCACAAGACGCGAGTTCAGCTCACGAATCAGAATATCAAGGATGGTGTAGAGCTGTTCTTTCTCCAGCTGATGGAAGATCACGACTTCGTCGATCCGGTTCAGGAACTCAGGGCTGAAAGAGCGGCGTAATTCGCCCATCACTTCTTCCTTCTTTCTCCTTGCCTGCTCCCCTTCCGTGCTCTGGAAGCCGAGCGACACACCCTTTTGAATCATCTTCGTCCCGATGTTCGAGGTCATGATGATGACGGTGTTCTTGAAGTCCACTTTACGGCCGAGGCTGTCGGTGAGGACCCCGTCGTCCAGAACTTGGAGCAGCACGTTGAACACGTCCGGGTGGGCCTTCTCGATTTCATCGAAGAGCACCACGGAATACGGACGTCGGCGGACCTTCTCGGTCAGCTGTCCGCCTTCTTCATAGCCGACATAGCCCGGGGGGGCTCCAAAGAGTCGTGAGCTGGTGAATTTCTCTTGGTATTCGGACATATCGACGCGAATCAACGCATCTTCGCTGTTGAATAAGAATTCTGCGACGGTTCTGGCCAGCTCGGTCTTGCCGACGCCGGTGGGACCCATGAATATGAAGGAGCCGATCGGCTTCTTCGCATCCTTCAAGCCGGCCCGCGATCGGCGGATCGCGCGTGACACGGCTGAAATTGCTTCGTTTTGACCGATGACTCGTTTGTGGAGGAAATCCTCCATGTGCAGCAACTTATTCGACTCTTCTTCTTCCAATTTAAAGAGCGGGATGCCGGTCATCTTCGAGACGACGTAGGCTACGTCTTCTTTTCCGATGGTCGGCTTGTTCTTCTCCTGACTCTTCTTCCACTCGCGCTTGGACTCATCCAGCAATTTCCGCAACCGCTCTTCTTCTTCGCGGTGGCGAACGGCTTCTTCGAAGTTCTGCATAGAGATGGCGAGTTCTTTATCCCGCGAAACTTTTTTGAGTTCCTGTTCCATCGCTTTTAACTCAGACGGCAGGGCATAGGTCTGGAGTTTGGCGCGCGAACCGGTTTCGTCGATCAAGTCGATCGCTTTATCCGGGAGGAATCGATCGGTGATGTACCGGTCGGAGAGTTTTACCGCTTCGACGATGGCGTCTTCAGAAATCTCGACACCGTGGTGTTCTTCATAGCGATCTCTGAGTCCCTGGATAATGAGCACCGCCTCGTCCATGCTCGGAGGCTGGACATGAATCGGCTGGAACCGTCGCTTGAGAGCCCCGTCCTTTTCAATGTGCTTTCGATACTCGTCCAACGTAGTGGCGCCGATGCATTGAATCTCGCCGCGCGACAACGCAGGCTTGAGCATATTGGAGGCATCGATCGATCCCTCTGCCGCCCCGGCTCCGACGAGTGTGTGCAGCTCATCGATGAAGATGATGATATTGCCGGCTTGCACAATTTCCTTCATCACAACCTTGAGGCGCTCTTCAAACTGGCCGCGATATTTGGTGCCGGCGACCAGCGAACCAAGGTCGAGTGCGATGACGCGGCGAGACAAGAGATTGTCTGGAACTTCGGACTGCACGATCCGCTGCGCTAATCCTTCGACGATCGCGGTCTTGCCGACTCCCGACTCACCGATAAGGACCGGATTATTCTTGGTGCGGCGGCTGAGAATCTGAAGGACGCGTTCGATTTCGTCGGCGCGACCGATCACCGGATCCAGCTGGCCTTCTTGAGCCATCTGGGTGAGGTCCCGTCCGAATTCGTCGAGTGCCGGCGTGTTGCTCTTCCGGTCGCGTTCGCGCGGAGCGGACTTTCTCAGGAAGGTGACGGTCAACTGCCTGGCCGTCAGCAGATTAGCCCCGAGGCTTCGGAGAATTTTCCCGCCGATCCCCTCCTCTTCCCGCAAGAGACCGAGCAGAAGGTGCTCGCTTCCGATATGGTTATGGCCCAACAGTCTGGCCTCTTCCACACCGTATTCAATGACTTTTTTGACGCGCGGGCTGAAGGGAATTTCCCCGAACGTCATCGTTGTACCCCCGCCGGGAAGATTCCGCTCGATTTCGAGCCGGATCTGTTCCGTGGAGAGTCCCATCTTTTTCAGGATCATCAGGGCGATACCGTCGGATTCACGGAGAATCGCGAGAACCAAGTGCTCCGTCCCGAGATAATCGTTCTGGTGCCGCTCGGCCTCTTCCCGTGCCAGGATGATGATCTTCCGACCCTTGTCCGTGAATCGTTCGAACATCCTGCCTCCTTATGGTCTGGTCTAGACTGGTAGTACTGTCGGTTGCGCGAACCTATGGAAAATCTTGGTCTAATTCTAACTACCGCCTTTTCGAGTGTCAAGGTTGCATGCGAATCCAACAACGCTGTGAATCGACTGTGAGCGTGCTGTCATAATCAACGCAACATCATGATGTCGCGTGTCGATGCTGCGTTGACAGTCTGAGAAGCGTCCCGATACAATTCCGCACCTTTCACCAACCCACGATCGAAGGCACCCGGAATTCCTATGCAACGCAAGAGTATCGGCATTCTTACCAAACCAAAATTTCCAGAGGTCAAGGAAACGCTGCAGAGCGTTGTCTCCTGGTTACGGGCGAAGAACATCGTTGCGCTTTTGGATACGACTTCGGCTGCTTTGCTTGGCGAGACCGGGGGAATTCAGAAAACACAATTGGCCAGTCAGGCCGATGTGCTGTTGGTGTTGGGTGGTGACGGGACGATGCTGAATGCGGCGCGTCTCGCCGGCGAGCGAGGCATTCCAATTCTCGGGGTCAACATGGGCGGGCTGGGGTTTCTCACCGAAGTCCGCTTGGAGAATCTGTATCCTTCGCTCGATCGAGTCTTTGCCAACGACTTTGTCCTGGATGAGCGACTCATGCTCAAGACCCATGTGCATCGGCATGGAGAAACGGTGACGCAGGGGGCCGTCCTCAACGATGTCGTGATCAGCAAGGGCACCTTGGCGAGAATGATCGAGCTGAAAATCGCAATCCAGGGCGAGTTCGTGACGAATCTGCGCGGTGATGGATTGATCATCAGCACCCCTACGGGATCGACGGCCTACTCTCTTTCGGCCGGTGGCCCGATTCTGGCTCCGGCAGTACAGTCGTTGGTGCTGACACCAGTCTGTCCCCACACACTCACCCATCGTCCGCTGATTGTCCCGGCTGAAGCGGAAATCGAAGTGACGTTGACCAGTAAGGATGACGGAGCGATGGCTACCATGGATGGCCAGGTGGGCGTGGCTATTTCGCAGGGCGATACGATCGAGGTCAAAGTCTCAGAGCACCGCACGAGACTGATCCGGTTTCCTGAGACGCGCTATTATGAAGTGTTGCGGGAAAAGCTGAAGTGGGGAGACGGTTGAGCCGTCTCCCCGTGAGTCTGTCTAGTGCGAATGCCGGTCAATCAAGTTGAGCATCTCTTGGTTGGTGGCGTACTTGAATTCCCCGATACAGTCTGTTGCGCCGCTATGCGCTTTCTCTGCGGCATCGAGCGCTTTGAGTCCGGCAAGATTCACCGGACGGCTCTTTTTCTCTTTCAGCAGGCCCGTGAGCTTATCTGTGACGGTCTTTGCTGAGACCGGCTGGCCAGGGTTCTTGGTTTCCAGATAGCGAGTCACCACTTCCGCGCACCACTCCCCGTCTCGCTTGGCCACACCGACTAATCCTTCACTGGCTTTGCGCGCCCACCCGGTGAGGAACACCCCATCCACGGGCTTGCCGGTCGCTTCGTCATAGGCCTGGAAGAGGGCATCGTCAGGGTCGTTGGTGGTCTTATTGGGATTCGTAACAAAGAGTCCGTTTTTATAAGGGAGTCCCACCGTTTCGTCGACCTTATCGCCCACGGCGAAGACGACGGCGTCGCAGGGGAATTCGTAGTACTGCTTGAGTCCGACAGCGGCGGTGTCGGTTCCCTTGGGCTCCAGCTTGTTGTCTTCCATCTCCAACCCGCGCACCCGATTGTTGCCGTCGACCAGGATGCGCTTGGGAGAGGCGAGAAACTTGAATCCCATTTTGGTTTCGCTGACCGCGGGTTCACACTTCGTAAATTCGTCCGTCATCCCTTTTAACACTTCATCCGCATTCTGACCGACTGCGGCGAGACGGTCCTTGATGCGCGCGACTTCTTTGGTAATGCCTTCGACATCCATGTTCGCGCAGACCGACCGGATTTCTTTCGGGTTATACTTTCGCTCGAGGGGGCCGCGTCGCACGATGGCGGTGACCCGTTCCACCTTCTTATAGCGGATCAGCCAGTGTGCGATGTCGACCATGACGTCGCCCGCTCCGATCACGGCCACATGCTGTCCGACCTCAAACGGCCGATCACCGAATCCTGGCAAGCGATTGAAGTGGTAGACCACGTCCTTCGCATGGAACACACCTTGCGCCGAATCCCCTTCTACGCCGATCGCCTTCGTGCCTTGTGCGCCGATTGCAAACACGACGGCACTGGCGCCGAGGGCGCGAACATCGTCCACGGTGAGGTCTTTCCCCTTGCCGATGGACACATTCCCGAAATAGTGGACATTGGGCTGCTCCAGCATTTCCCAATATTGCTTCCTGAGCCCGCCGCGCAATTTCAGCTTGGCCGGGAATATCCCGTATTCTGCCAGCCCGCCGAACTTGATGTCGCGGTTGAGTATGATGACGTCATGGCCGGCCTTCGCCAGCATATTTGAAGCGGCCATTCCGGCTGGTCCGGCTCCGGCCACAATGATCACATGCTTACCCTGTGCGCTCATGCGATGTTCCCTGGAAAAGTGAATGGACAGTGACTAGAACCCCAACAGTTTCGCGGACATTAGCATAGAGACTTTTGGGGTGTCAAAGATTTGGATCATTTCACGTTTCGGATTTCTCGTGAGATTCATCGTCACTGCCTTGTTCGATTGGGCTGGGAAAGGGAGGATGAAGTCATCGAAGATGGAAGTGAGCGAGGTGACGCCGCTGCGTAGGCGAATGTCCGGGGTGTCTGGCCTAGACGTTCACATCGTCAGATGTAGGCCTGAGAAATCCATGTTGAGCGTTTCGTCCATCCAAACGGGGAATGAGAGAATATCGCAAGGTACGACCTAACCCAATCGATGCGTTCTACTTGCTCCATTTAATGGCACTCACGACGTTAGAGAAATCATCGGACCAGAGGCCAACCGTTGAGGATTGTTGCAGTGGTGTCCACCGTGGATCCTTGCCCAGGGCGCCGAAGGCTTCTTTCTCTTTTGCTATGACCACAATGTCCGCTGCATATTGCAGGATCGCGTCATTCGACGTTCCGAATTGTTTCAGCCCAAATAAATGAAGGACGTTCCCGAGATTCCCCAATACCGGCTCGAGCGCCAGATACCGATTCGAGATGTGAATAACCAACAGGCCATTGGGAGCCAACTTTCGCAGATACATCTCCATCGCTTCGCGGGTGAGGAGATGAACCGGGATCGCATCTGAGGTAAACGCATCCAGGATGACCATGTCATATGCGCCATCCGGAGCCTCCAGCATTTTCAACCGGGCGTCACCCACGACGACCCGCAGATCGACCCCGCGACGTATGGCGTCGTCGTAATATGTAAACAGCCTGGGATTTTGCGCGATGTCCACCACAGCCGGATCGATTTCGTAGAATGTCAGCGACTGCCCCTGTTCGGCATAATTGGCCAATGCCGCGATACCGAGTCCTGTCACGGCAATACGCTTTTTGGATTCGGTCCCGCTGAATGCGGCAAACACTTGTCCGTATGGTCCGGCGGGATGAAAGTAGCTCACCGATTCTCGTCGCAGCTCCGGCTGCATACGCTGCATGCCGTGGTTGATAGTGCCGTGCTTCAGCCGATGCACAGGGCCATCCGCTTTGACCGTGAGCACGCCAAAGAAAGAGCGTGTCCGGTACAAGACTGGGTCATCGAACCGGTTGCTGATGACGGTGGCGGTAATGAGCACGGCGCCGAGCGCGAGTCCCCAATGAAGGGGCTTTCGGATGCATGCATAGGATAACAGCAACGGAATACCAGCGAGGACGGCATCCAGGATGAGGGGCGGTTGAGCCAGAGAATAGCTGAGGGCACTACAGAGGGCGGCGGTCAGTACCACTCCTGCAATCCACGGCAGGTCTCCTGCGTCCCGCACGCGTGGCCCCCATTGAGAAGCGAACCATCGCGAAAGCCACAGCGGATCGGCACCGTCTAAACGAGGCAGGACACATGCGGCGAGTACCAGCATGATCTCGTACTCATAAATGTCGCTGAATACGACCGGTGCAATCAGGGCGTTGAATAGACCTCCGAGCGCCCCGCCAATGGACATGAGTAAATAGAATATGGTCAGCCGGTCTGTCGCCGGCCTCGTTCTGGCCAGTTCGCCATGACAGACCATGGCCACCAGACTCAACCCTATGAGCGGGAGTAGGAGCTGAACGAGATACGGAAGCGATGGGGCAAATGGCATGGCATTGAACATCAGGAGCAGCAGCACCACCGGCAAGCTCATGGCCATGGCTCGGTGATTGGCATGCGACCATTTTGCGAACACCAGAATGAAACTCAACAGATACAGCGCGAGTGGAACGACCCACAGCAGTGGAATGGCTGCCACATTGAGCGTGAGGTGGGTCGTGGCTCCCAACAGAAGGCTCGAGGGAATGAAAGCCAGGAGGATCCAGCGCAGGCGAGTGAACATGGGAAGGGGCGAAAGAGGCGCACCTGTCGGAGCCTTCGACCTGGAAGTTGATGCCGCGACTCCGTGCACGTGTTCGCGCCTGAGGAGCCATGCGCATGTTCCAAGAAGCACGACGAGGACTCCATACCCGATACTCCAGAGCATCGTCTGCGACAATCCTTGTGTGCCTCTGAGGGGAACCCAGGGTTCGATGGCGAACGGATAACCCAGTAACGCCACCATGCTGCCCGCATTACTCGCGGCGTATAAGAAATAGGGATCTCGAGCAGACGGATGATTGGTCCAAGAAAACCACCTCTGTAAGAGCGGGGCCGTCGTCGAGAGCATGAAGAAGGGAAAACCGATCGCCACGGTCAAGAGCAGGAGCACCCAGAGGACAGGGTTGGTCTGATCAGAAAACGTCCAGGCCGTAGGGATGCCGATGGGCAGTAAGAGCAACGGAACGGCCAGCAAAAGCAGATGTACGAATACCTGGCGTCGAGGATCTACCCATGAAGTCAGGAGATGGACATAGCCATACCCGGCCAAGAGCGAGGTTTGAAAGAACAACATGCAGGCATTCCAAACCGCTGGCGTCCCTCCCAACATTGGGAGGATCATTTTTGCCATCATGGGCTGGACGAGAAACAGTAAGAAGGCGCTCAGGAAGATCGTCGCCGACCAGACTATGGCCAAATCATGCTCCGTTGCGTCGTCACAATAGTTCCCCGGTTCTCGGAAGGCGATCTGCTTGTGGATGCCAATGCGCCGCAGGATGGTGGGCCGTCAGACCCCTTATCCTCCCGCACTTCCCACTGGGCCGCCGGGCATGGTCATGCGCCAGGGGTCGAGCAACTCGGTGAGGCGCTTGTCTGAGAGAACCTTCTGTTCTTTCGCTACTTCACGGACGGTCTTGCCGGACTTATAGGCATCTTTTGCCAGTTTTGCGGCCGCCTCGTAGCCGATCTCCGGCGCAAGCGCGGTACACATCGCCAGGCTTTCCTCGATCAGGCTCTTGCAGCGCTCTTCGTTGGCTTTGATGCCGTCGATACATTTTACGGCAAAGTTATCGGAAACCGACGCGAGCAATTCAATCGATTGCAGGAGGTTGTAGGCCATGACCGGCAGCATGACGATCAATTCAAAGTTGGCTGCCTGCCCGCCGATCGTCACGGTGACATCGTTGCCGATGACCTGGGCGCAGACCATCGTCACGGATTCGGCGATCACAGGATTCACTTTCCCCGGCATAATCGATGAGCCCGGTTGCGTCTCCGGCAGATTGATTTCTCCCAACCCGCAGCGCGGGCCTGAGCCGAGCCAGCGCACATCATTGGCGATCTTCATGAGGCTCACGGCAATCGTCCGCAACTCCCCGCTGGCTTCAACCAGCGAATCCTGAGCCGACTGGGCCTCAAAATGATTCTTGGCTTCTTTGAAGGTGCAGCCGGTTTCTTTGGAAATGATCGCCATCACTTTCGATGAAAATTTCGGATGACAGTTCAGCCCGGTACCGACTGCGGTGCCGCCGAGCGCCACTTCGCTCAGGGCGTCCTGCGCGCGCTTCACGCGTTGAATGCCGAGTTCAATCTGGCGCGCGTAGCCGCCGAACTCCTGCCCCAGCCGCACCGGTGTGGCATCCTGTAGATGAGTGCGGCCGATTTTGACGATCTTGTCGAACTCTTTGGCTTTCCGGTTGAGGGCTTTCTGCAAACGGGTCAGGGCCGGAATGAGTTGGTGCTGCATCAGTTCCCCGGCGGCGATGTGAATCGCCGTGGGAATCACGTCGTTGCTCGATTGTCCCAAATTGACGTGATCGTTCGGGTGAACCAATTTGCTCCCGCGTGCACCGCCGAGAAGTTCGGTGGCCCGGTTCGAAATCACTTCGTTGGTATTCATGTTGGTGGAGGTGCCGGATCCGGTTTGGAAAATATCGACCGGAAATTCGGCGTCGAGCTTCCCCTCGACCACTTCAGTGGCAGCTACCTTGATTGCGTCAGCGGGTTTCTTGTCCAAGAGGCCGAGCGATTGATTCACGCTGGCAGCGGCGCGCTTGATCAGCCCCATGGCCCGGATCACCGAACGCGGCATGCGAAGAGCGCTGATCGGGAAATTTTCGATGGCGCGTGCGGTTTGCACACCGTAGTAGGCGTCCGAGGGGACGGCCAACTCGCCCATGGTGTCGCGTTCAATGCGGGTGTGTGCGGGCGGTGTTCCTGATGACTTTTTCATGCGTGTATCTCCTCGCTAGACAATCGTGTGGGTAACGGAGCGCGCATCTTAAACGGTTGCTGCGTGGAAGCTCAAGAGTATGGGGGAAGAGAATGATGCTGACAGGGAAAAAACGAAAGGCCCGCCGGAGCGAGCCTTTCATACGTTACGAAGCAGCTGTGAGGTTATGCGACCTTGACTTCGATCGCGCGAGGTTTGGCCTTTTCCGATTTCGGGATATGCAGGTTCAACACCCCGTCTTTGAATTCGGCTTTCACCCCGCCCTCGTTCACTTGGTCCGGCAGTGAGAAGCTCCGGACGAATGTCCCATAGGATCGTTCGATCCGATGATATTTCGTGGTCTTCTCATCCTTTTCCTGACGGCGTTGTCCTTGAATGGTCAGGACGCCCTCTTCCAGGGTCACTTTTACATCGTCTTTCTTCACCTCAGGCAACTCTGCCTGAATCACGTATTCACCGGCGGTTTCGCTGATATCGACGGTCGGCATCCAGTCAGCCACGGTCAAGGCTTCCTTCCCGTTGGTTCTGGTTGCAGGACGAGTCACCATCCGATTCAGTCGATCCGACATCTCTTCGAGTTCGCGAAACGGATCCCAACGCATCAGAGCGGTCATGGCATACCTCCATACGAATTATGTGTTGTGTTCGTCGTGCCTGACGCCGGCGCCGCGTCTGTTGTACTTACAGCAATGGAGATAATGGCGATGTGTAGAGAGTCAAGGGGGGGGCGCGAAGAGGCTCGGTTAGCGTTGCGTCAAGGGGGTATAGGGGCGATTGTGTTCCCCTGCGTAAATTTGGTCCGGTCGGAAGAGCTTGTTCTCCCGCAGCTGTTCCAGCCAATGGGCGAGCCACCCTGACACGCGGGCCATGGCGAAGAGCGGTGTGAAGAGGTCCGTGTCGATGCTCATCTGGTCGTAGATGATGCCGGAATAGAAATCGACATTGGGGTAAATGCCTTTCCCCTGCAGGACAGCTCCTGCCGTCCGTTCGACTTCCAGCGCCACGGCATAGAGGGGCGACGGCCCGCATTCCTTGAAGAGCCGCTCGCAGAGCCCTTGAAGAATCGTGGCACGAGGATCTTTCACTTTATAGACACGATGACCGAATCCCATGAGCTTCTGCTTGCCGGTTAACTTCTGCTCGACATAGGCCCGAGCTCGTTCAGGGCTGCCGATCTCACGGAGCATGTGGATCACTTCTTCGTTCGCTCCGCCATGGAGCGGCCCCTTCAGGGCGCCGATCGAGGAGGCGACGACGGTATAAGGATCGGCGAGCGTCGAGGCTGTCACGAGCCCCGTAAAAGTCGAGGCGTTCATCGTATGTTCGGCGTGCAGAATGAGACAATCATCAAAGATGTCTTTCCAGAGCGGATGCGGCGCGTGTTCAGTGAGCATGTAGAGAAAGTTTTCGGAGAATTCGAGGTTGTCTTGCGGTGGGATGGGGTCATTGCCGTGCCGGAGTCTGGCCCAGGCTGCGACGATCGTCGGGAGTTTGGCGATGAGCCGTACCGCCGACCAGTAATTGTTCTCCGCGTCTTTGACCTGCCGGCCTGGATAGAACATGCCGAGCGCGGCGACCGCGGCTTGCAGCGCATCCATCGGATGCCCAGTTTCAGGCAGGCACTTCAGGAGGTCGTTGATGCGAAACTTGATGCGGCGATGATGGGTGATGTCACTGGTCCAGCGAGCCAGTTCTGTTTGCGTCGGCAGGTGACCGAAGAGGAGTAGATATGAGGTTTCGAGGAAGGATGACTGGGTACAGAGCGTCTCGATTCTGATGCCGCGGTATTCGAGGATGCCTCGTTGGCCGTCTACATCGCTGATTGAGGAGGTGGCGGCCGGTACGCCGTCCAGACCCGGCATGAAATCGTGCGGCATAGGCGATCTCCATTGTGGACACGATTGCAAACTATAAATATCGTATCATGAGCGGACTATCCGAGGTTGGTCATTCTTGAATTGAGAAATGACGATTGGCATACTGTCTGTGAGTTGTGCGATGCGCAGCGGGAATGAGGTGCTTGTGTGTTTCGCGTGATACTGATTCTGGGTTTGTTGGTCCTGGTACCTGCGGCAATTGTGTTTTGGCGCATGCGGGATCGTACGGTCATGGCTCCCCCACCGCCGTCGGTTCCGCAGAAGGTGATCGGCACCAGCACTCTGAATCATGGCGATCCCCGTCAGGAAAAAAGGTGATCGGCGCCAGCATTCTGCATCCTATCGATCCCCGTCCGGGGAAAGGGGTGGAGATATCGCCCAACCGGTCGGATAGGAGGCCCTGAATGACACACACGGCAACCATCGCGGGGGTGGTGCTCATGGGAGTAATTTTGCTGGGCCACGGGAGTGTGCAGGCTCAGGAGGATCAGCTGGTGTATGCGGTGGTAAGCGAAGCCCCCAAAGACAAGACGAGAATCTCGGCAAAGATTGCGATCGATGGGACCGTCATGGACACCAAGCTGCTGGCCTCAGAGGCCATTGTTGGCAACCTGATATGGAAGAAGCTGGAAATCTGCCATGCGATGCGACTTGAAGGCCAGCGTTCCGGCGAAGGGTTTCGAGTGACCACGGTCCGGGTGGTCGATGGGAGTATGTTGCCGATGGCGTTGCAGGGGTTTGCCGGTGATTGTTTGCTTAAGAAGGCGCTGGAGATTGCGCCACTGGTCGATTAGCAGGCGATGGCCTTTCTGAACAGCCTGCGGGGGCAACTGCTAGTCTGATTTAGGTGCGGCAGCCCAGGCACTCGGTGGGTTCGGTGTCAGCATCCCGTTCGGCGATGGTCAGCGGGAAGAGAATGCCGCATTGGGCACAGGGGCGAATTTCAAAGTAAGCCACACCCTTGTCGTCGATTTCCGTCGGCAGGAGAAGTTCCAGCGGATCGTAGCCGATGACGGCGCCATCCGGGAATTTGACCAGGGCGATCCGGTCATTGAAGACCTCGAAGGTGGCTTCCTGGC
>JABFSU010000093.1 GCA_013140455.1 Nitrospira sp.
TCGAACTCTTGCTGTCGGAGGATGGCACGCAGGCGAAAGGGGTCTGGTGGTATTCCCGAGTCGGCACGCATAAGAATATTCCTCCGCGGGAACATGGCGGCTCGTATCAATGGAAACGGCTCACGCCACCTTCGTCACACCAATGAACGATTCATCCGCACCCTGCATTTCCGCTTCTCCGCATACCTGGGCACACACATTTCCGATCGCTTCACCACCTCTGGGAGACTTTATGTATTGGATGCTTGTTTTTTCGATCACTGTGCTGATGGGCGCTCCCGCATTTGCCGACGGCGGCCATGACCACCATGCCGTGCCGACACTGAAGAATCAGACGACGACCACCGTCACGATTAAGGATGACACCGTCACCTTGACCTTCGGGCCCATCGATCTCCCTACCAGCCATGATGGCGACCTGGCCGCCTCGATGCCCAAGCATAACTTCCAGCTCCCTGAAGACATGTATATGGTGGGGTATAAATCGGCGGTCTTTACCAAAGAGGGCAAAGAGCTCCCCAGAAATTATCTTCACCATATCTTGATGATGAACAACACCAAACCCAGTGTGTCCTGCCCCGGCGAACCGTTGTTCTTCGCGGGCGCCGGCCTGGAAATGACCGAAGCGCGTTTCCCGGATGGGTATGGGGTCAAGCTGGCGAAAGGCGATCACCTCATGTCCGTTGTCGCCTTCTACCACAAGGCTCCGCCGACGAAAAACGTGATGGCGTCCTTCACCATGTATATGGCGCCGAAATCAAAGCCCGTGAAGGAAATGGACGTCTATCAGGTGGGCGTCAACATCGTGTGCTACAGCAAATTCGGTTCACGGGGTGCGGATCAGACAGACGAGGGCATTGAAATCAGGCCGGGAGTCCAGGTCCATACGGCACCGCTGAAATTCTCCATGGATGGCTGCGTCAAATTCGCCTACCCCCACGGCCACGACGAGTTGCTGATGATCGCACTGGAGGATAAGGCGAACAAGCGCACGCTGCTCCGAACGGTTCCGGATGTGGATCTCGACGGCACGTTCCGTGAATTCCAACCTCATCAAGTCTATAAAGACGCCCAAGGATTTTCCGTCATGCAATCGGGCGACTACGACATGGTGATGGTCCATCATCACCCGCTGCAGAAAACTGAATTCCAGCATGGCATGGGAAACTATCTCCTCTATATGACTCCGGGCGCTTGCCGCACTACCCATACGGCACAGGCGAATCCGTAAGCGCACTTTTCCCTTCTCATAACGCCTGCCGGTCTCACGTCACAGGACGGAGGCCGGCAGGCGTTTCTTTTTTTCACTTCGCACGCAAGATCGCGTCCAAAATTGTTCGTTCACAAAGGTGCGCCGTCGCTCACCCCCCTACGAAAGAACCGCGCGTTCGTGTCGATTGAGGCTGTGATTGAGACGCCGCGATATGGTATTCAAGACGGTAAACCAGCGCGGGATGCCGCTTTAGAGTCTCTCCCCCCAGGGGACAGGGACCGCGTCACCGCACGCAGAGGATTTTGTACACCTATCCCTCTGGGACTGGGCCGACTCGGCGTCCCCAGCAACACGGAAGTGGTCCATGCCGCAGAGTGAGCCCATTACCATCCTGGTCGTCAATGAGCAGGCGGACGAAATCAAGCTTGTCACGCTGAGCCTTCGAGGCTTCTTCCCCGATTGCCGGGTTGAATCGGTCTATTCCTCCGAAGAAGCCCTTCGGTGGGTGAGCCGTGCTGAGTGGGACCTGATTCTGATCGATGAACGACTCGGGCTCCAGAGTCGTCCGTCGTTGGTTGCCACCCTCAGGGAGCGCCTCCCGACCACCGCGATCGTGCTTCAGACCGACCGGAGCGATTCGACCGCCGCCGTTACAGCGCTGCAAGCCGGCGCCAATTTTCTCCTCTTCAAGAAATCACCCGCGTTTCTGACCGAACTGGTGCTCTACACCAAGGGCGCCATCGAACAACGCCATCTTCGCGCCACGTTCACGCGCACGCATGATCGGCATACTCGTCTGCTGGAAACGCTTACAGATGTGTTCTACGAAGTCGATACAGAAGGACGGTTTCTCTTCATCAGCCCCGGGATCACCGCGCTACTGGGCTACCAGCCTGAAGAACTGACCGGCGCACCCTTTTCAAAGCTGATTCCTCCCGATCAACAGGCGCACGCACGATATCGCATCAATGACCGCCGTACAGGCCCTCGGGCGGCGCGCCGGGTCCTGCTTGAATTGCTCAAGAAACCTCAGGCCACAGGCTCCGACCAGACCCGCGTGCAGACAGAAGTCAGCGCCAAAGGTCTCTACGATGCGCGCCGGCACTATACCGGAACCCTCGGTCTCATCCGGGATATGACGGGGTCTCTCGTCCAGACCGAGGCCATTCAACGCCTTGAAACCAGACTGCTCGAATCAGATCGCCATCACGCGATCGCGCGGCGCTTGACCAGCCTGTCGCATGAGCTGCACAGGCCTCTTTCCGCAGTGTTGACCCAGTCTCAGCGACTCCTGGAAACAATCCGTGAGGCCCAGCTTGATACCCGCCTCGAAACCCTGACCGCACAAGCGCGGGAGGCCTCGGCATATGGAGACGCGTTGGCTCGGGCCGCCGTCGATGCCGGTCTCACCGAAGACACGCTGGGTCAGGTCATCGCCGAAGCCCTGGCTCCTCTTGCTCATCTCAATGTCGTACAGCACCATGATACGACCGGCCTCTCGGATGTTGGCAGTTCACGGAACCTCTGGGTGCGGATCATTCAGATTGTGGTCATCCAGGCGATTCGTCAGATGGCCGCCCGCCGCACGATTCATCGACTGAACATATTCGCGCAAACGGTCACGGCCGCCGAGACCCCGATCGATCAGGCACCCGATCTCTTTCCTGCTCCGGCACCCCGGGAGGTCGAGATTCTGATTCAAGAAACCGATTCAGCGGCAACTCTCACGGCCGACTCACTACCAGCCTCCCCTGATCTCATTCAGGCCTATGAAGACATCGGCCAACTACACGGTCGCATGGAGTGGTTAGCCCCGGCAAAGCAGCCGCTCTCAATCCGGCTGTGGCTGCCGATTCCCGAAGCGCCTCAGACACCTGAGGCACCGGCAGAAGCGGCGCCACGCCCGCCTGAGCCGCCCGTACCGGCAACGGTCGATGCTCACGTGGACACTCCGCTGCCTCCACCTTCAGACAGACCGCTCCCGGATCGAAGAATGGCCGTACGCGCCGCAGTCCACCTTCCGGCGCGAGTGACCGTCGGGCCAGCAGTCCGCGAGGGAACCGTTCACACGCTGAGTCTGACCGGAGCCACCGTCACCCTGACGGGGCCGCTCCCGAATCTATCGGGACAATCGGCCTATTTGGTGTTCAAAACCGTCGTGGGCATTCTGGAACTTCAAGCCACCGTCCACGAACGCGGCTTGCAGACCGAACCAGCCGATGACGCAGGAGAGCGCCCGGTCCTCGCATTCGAATTTTCTCCGCCCGGCGAGACGGAGCGAAAGGTCCTCGGCTCATTTATCGAAGCCGCCCAAGAACGGAGCCTGGCGATCAGCCTTGAAGCGTTACTTTCACAGCCGGATGAGGTCGCGCTTCCGGATCAGACCGGTCCAGACCGCCGGGCGATCGATCACCGTGAAGGCATCCGGGTCCGAGTCGCGCTTCCGGTACGGATTGAATGGTCGCATGAGCAGAACCCTGCCTCTCGACAACTCGGACTGGCGGTGAATTTTTCACGCGGAGGGGCCTGTCTACAGGCCAAAACGCTTCCCGGCCACGTGGGCGAAACAATCGTCTTACATTTCCCTCACGGCAATGGGCAGAGTCATTCGCAGCCTCACGAACCCGCCGCACCGGACGCCGTACTCCCGGCTCAAATCGTGTGGACCGCTCCGGATACCACGGTCCCATCCGAACTACGCCCGACCCACACTGAACCGGGGCAACGCTTCGGCGTCCGTTTCATTGAACTACCGGCCTTCGCCGAGCGCGAGGTCAATCGCGTCGTCGCCCAGCACATCGGCTCGTCCATCGACTTGGATGGGATCGCCGGCCGTGCGGCTATTGTCAGCGCCAGACGAGAATGTCGGAACGTACGTGGCCAAGTCATCGCCATTACCGATGATCACGCACGTCACCAGATTTCCCCGAATACGCCGATCGTGATCCTCTCTCCCGGATTCGGCTGCACTCAGACCGACTACGTCGCGCTGTCAGAATTTCTGGCCCTCAATCGGCTCCGTGTCCTGCGCTACGACTACAGTAACCACGTTGGGCAAAGCGATGGCGATGTCCTGCAGACCACACTGCGGAGCATGCAAGCCGATCTGCAAACGGTCCTCGAATTTGCGCATACGACATGGCCCACGGCCTCTCTCGCCATCCTGGCCGAAGATATCGCGGCCCGAGTCGCGCTGAAAGTCGTCGCGCAACATCCTGTGGCCCATCTCCTTCTGCTGGCCAATCCCGTACTCGATATTCAGACTGCGCTATCGACCGAGCACCATCATGACCTCCTGGCCGACTACCAACACGGCCTCAGACGCGGCAGCGGGAACGTGTGGGGCCTCAATGTCAATCTCGATCAGTTCATGAGCGATATCATCGCCGGCCACTATGCCACGCTGGCCACGACGGTGACCGATCTGTCTGCGCTGACCGTCCCGATGGTCATCCTGAAGTCTCCGCCAGCGGCCCCCTCGATGCGGCATCCTTTTCCCAGCCCTGACGAATCGCTTCGAGCCTTGCCGGCGATGCCCACCACCGTCTCGATCCCCAGCGCATTGTCGGTGACCGGCCGCACCTTCGACGCCCGTTTACTCGCGTCATTCAACGTGCTCTTCGCAGAAATTGCGCGCGTGTGCTTCTCCGGAGACTCACAGCCGGCCATACACACACCGACCAGCCACGATATTTCCAAACAGTATCTCCTCGAACGTGAGCGCATTCGGATTCGCCACCATGTCTCGCAGTCGACTCGAGACGCCTTGTGGATCGCGCATCTCGCCCAGCTTCCGCAGCTCGGCACCTTGCATCACCATGTGCAACTGCTTCAAGAACTGTATCAACAAGCCCTCCCGCTTGAGCCTGGTACGCGCATACTGGATATCGGATGCGGCGGGGGAGAGTTCGCACACACGCTCGTCATCAATCACGTGTATCACCTGCTCCACGCGTCACGCGCGCCGCAACGTCCCATACACTATGTTGGAATCGACCGTTCTCAAGAAACCGTAGCATCTGCAGAACAAGCCTTGACGGAGCTGTATCAGGAGTTGCACTCCATGTTTTCCAAGGTCGCCGCTCCGACGACCGCCGTGACGACTGAGTGGGGGATCCATGTCCCGTCCTCAAGCAATTCAGTTGACCGGATCGTCAGTCATCTCTCGCTGTCCTTTGCCTCCTCTCCACTCACCTTCCTGCGGCAGGCGGTCCGGACGCTCACGCAAGACGGACGCCTCATCGTGACGTGTGTACAGCCGCACACAGACCTTGCCCGGCTTTATCGTGAACAGCTGCATCACGCCGGACAGGACGAATTGTCTCCGGCAGCTCAAATTTTCCTCCACTATCTTGGACGACTGCATGAAGCGATTCGCCATGGACTGCTGCACTCCTTTGACCGCGAGCAACTGTCCGACCTCTTAACCCATGCAGGCGCAACGCCTCTTCGGATCGTGCCCGTCCTGGATGGGCAACTCCTGCTCGCCACGGCCGGAAAGGGGAAATCCGCTGGCTGAAACCGCGATCGGTGTGTATACTCGCCTCTGTTACCAAACATCTTCTTCTTCCCCGATCCCCGGCATCACACCCGGGAAAAGAGGACGCACGACCACTCCTCAGGATAGATATGACTGACCACCCCCTTCGCCAGGCCGCCGCTTCATCCATTGCACTCACTCCGCTCCAGCGACTGACCCGATTTGCCCAGGATATGGGAACCCTCACCAACCGCACCGTGATCGCCGAGCGCATTCTCGTCGAACTCTGTGACGCCACCACCTCCCACCAAGGCGCACTGTACTTGCTGGATCGTGAACATGATCAATATGATTGCGTGATGACCGTCGGCCTTCAGAACACAACGGCCACAGTCCATTCTTTTGCTCCGACTCACACACTCGTCCAATCGCTCGCCCGCGAACATCATATCCTCTCGGTCACGGACGTAGCGGACATCCCTCCGATCAAGCCGGAATTAGCCGGCGCCTTACGGGAAGTCCACTCGTCATTGGCGGTCGCGCTTCTGAACAAAGGCCGCTTGATTGCCTTTGCACTGCTTGGCCTCCCCTCGGACCGGCCGCTCGATCATGCGGATGGACGGGACCTCCTTACCGCCCTGGCACAAAGCGGGGCCAACGCCCTGGATTCCATCCTGGTGAACGACGATCTCCACCAGTCTCAAACGCTCATGCGCCGCACCGATCGACTTCGCTCATTGGAAATTATCGCCGGCGGGTTTGCCCACGAAATCAGGAATCCCCTGACATCGATTAAGACCTTTATCCAGTTGGCCCCGGAACGAAAGGACGACACGGAATTTATCCATGACTTCAGCCGCATCGTGCTGGACGATGTGCACCGGATCGAACGGCTGATTCAGGAAATTCTGGACTACGCCCGCTATATGGAGCCCAAGTTGACGGATGAGGATCTCAACGAGATCGTCACCTCCTGCCTGTATTTCATCGAAGTGAAGGCCGACAGCAAACGGATCAAGATTGAAAAACAGTTGGCGTCTGAGCTTCCTCGTGTCATGTTAGATCGTCAACAAATAAAGCAGGTCCTGTTGAACCTGCTGCTCAACGCCATCGACGCGATGGGAGACAGTGGCGGGCAGCTGAGGGTTCGCACACACCGGATCATGAAACCGGGGGCAGCGGTGTGGACCCAGATTGAGATTGAAGACAGCGGTCCGGGCATTTCCAAGGCCAACCTGGAGCACATCTTCGATCCGTTTTTCACCACGAAGCACACCAGCGGTGAGCATGCGGGTACAGGTTTGGGATTGACGATTGTGCATCAGATTATCCAAGAGCATAGCGGTGAAATTCAGGTCGAGAGTACCGAGGGAGTGGGAACCACGTTTTCCGTGAATCTTCCGGCCCTCCCGATAGACTAGGAGCACTGTGGAAAGTCCAGCCATGAAAAAACGCGTTCTCTTGATCGATGACGAAGCCCGTGTCCGGACTTCACTGAAGATGGTGCTCGAGCCCAACTACGAGATCCTCCAGGCCGCGGATGCCCAGGAAGGCCTCGATACCTTCAGAAAGGAAGGGCCCGATCTGGTCCTGCTTGATGTCATTCTCCCGGGAACCGACGGACTGGCCGTGCTGGAAACCCTGCGCTCTGAAAGTCGGATGACTCCCGTGATCATGCTGACGGGCACGAAGTCGGTCAAGACCGCCGTCGACGCGATGAAACTGGGCGCCGCCGACTATTTATCCAAGCCCTTTGACGTCGAAGAATTGCGCATCGTCGTGGATCGGGCTCTCAGTTCGCAGGCGCTCGAACGCGAAGTGAAACAGCTCAGGGCGCAAGTCGTCCAGCGCTATGCCTTCCACAACCTCATCGGCAAAAGCCAAGGGATGCAAGAGATCTACGCGAAGATCGAGCAGGTCGCGGATAGCCGAACCACAGTGCTGATTACCGGCGAAAGCGGAACGGGAAAAGAGCTCGTCGCAAAAGCCCTGCACTACAACAGCGGCCGGCGCGAACGCCCCTTCATCGCGCTGAATTGCGCAGCTCTTCCTGAGACTCTGATTGAGAGCGAGCTCTTTGGCCACGAGAAAGGCTCCTTTACCGATGCCACGGCCAGACGCGTCGGCCAGTTTGAACTCGCCAATACCGGCACTCTATTCTTGGACGAAATCGGCGATCTCAGCGCCATGACGCAAGCCAAGCTCCTGAGAGTTCTCCAGGAACGGGAGTTTACGAGAATCGGCGGCGTCCAATCGATCAAGGTCGATGTCCGGATCGTCGCCGCCACCAACAGAAATCTCGAAGACATGGTGCGCAAGGGGCAGTTTCGCGAAGATCTCTACTACCGTATCAACGTGATTTCCCTGTTTCTTCCTCCGCTCCGTGAACGTGGTGAAGATATTCCCCTGCTCGCAAAACATTTCCTGGCCAAACGAGTCGAGGAGGAAAAACGTCCGCATATCGAATTCGGGAAA
Organism: Nitrospira sp.; assembly: GCA_013140455.1. Lineage (GTDB taxonomy): Bacteria > Nitrospirota > Nitrospiria > Nitrospirales > Nitrospiraceae > Nitrospira_D. The sequence continues at coordinate 8,169 of JABFSU010000093.1, forward strand.
GAGGCCCTGGAGGTACTGACTCGCTATCCCTGGCCGGGCAACGTCCGGGAAATGGAAAATATCATCGAGCAAGCCTTTATCTGGTCACAGAATTGCCCCCAGATTACCCAGGAACATCTGCCGACTATCCTGAAAAGCGACTCGCGATCATCCTCACTCCGCGACGATACCCTCGCCGGCCGGATGTCCCTTGAAAAGGCCGTCATGGAATTCGAGCGGGAAATTATTCTGGATGCATTAAAACGAACCAACTATGTCCAGACCCATGCAGCCAATCTTTTAGGAATCAGCCGGCGTATGCTGAAATACCGGATGGATACCTTGGGAATTGGCCGACCGGACAGTGGGAACAGTCAAGAATCAGATCCGCCTGTGCAGGAATAACACACCACCTTGTATCGACCGCGTCATTTTCAACACAACGGTTACGCTCTTCAATCCGACCTACTACGTAGTCAAACGTTCAAGTGATCTACATATAGACTTTCTACGTAGCCTCCCCCCTGCTGATTGATCATCCCCAGTAAGTGACTGAAAAGGAACAAGTATTGCTTGACAGGTTACGTAGTTGGGGGTACATGAACACTATGAGTACAACAATTTCTCAAGACGGATCTCAAACGAAACCGACGGTTCTTGTCGTCGATGACGAGGCCGGACCGCGCGATGCGCTCAAAGTCATCTTGCGGCCCTTCTTCAACATCCGCTCAGCCGACAACGCGCAGGCCGCCCTCGACGTCTTGAGTCATGAATCCATCGATCTGATCACGCTGGATCAGAAACTCCCCGATCGTCAAGGCATCGACCTCCTGCAGGATATTAAACACGATCACGCCGATATCGAAGTCATCATCATCACCGGCTATGGAAGCCTGAAGTCCGCCATGGAAGGCATTCGGCATGGCGCGGCCGGCTATCTGCTCAAGCCATTTAACGTTACCGAATTGATCTCCCTCATCGGCCAAACACTTGAGAAAAAACAGCGCCTGGACCTCATCCGGAGCGTCTTAAAGAACTCGACTGATCTGTGGGGAGACGAGCAGGCTGGACAACGCGCGTGGGAGTCACTCAAGACCAAATACTTCGCCATTGGAACGCATGAGCAGGACCCGTCAGGCTCACAACCAGATCTGCTTCCCCTGCTTTCCGATCTCCTGGAAGCCAAAGATCGGCAATTGCTGAATCATTGCAGCCGCGTCAGCTTCTACGCCACGTTACTCGCCAATCGCCTCAGCCTGACTCTCGCAGAGCAAAAGTCTTTGGCCATCGGGGCCTTCCTGCACGACATCGGCAAGGTCAGCCTCCCGAATTATCATTTTTCTGACGAGCCGATCCTCCCGTCAGGAGAAAGCACCTTTTCCAAAGAGCATGGCGAGACAGGCGCACGGATGATTCTTCCCCTGGGGTATCCGGCCGAGGTTGGTCAGGTCATTTCCTATCATCATGAACGGTGGGATGGATCAGGTTATCCGCATGGACTTCAGGGAGAAGGGATTCCCTTGCTGGCCAGAATCGTCAGCATCGCCCAGATGTTCGATCACCTGACAGCCGAAGTCCCCGGACGATCACCGCTCCCGGTGGATCAGGCCATCCAGCAAATCACCCTTCAGGCCAATACCTACTTCGATCCTATGCTGGCGGATCAATTTGCCCGAGTCGCGACCGAGTGCAAAGCGTCGCTCCCGGCGATGGCGATCGCGACCACGCCGAGCAGCGTCTCCGGCCTGTAGAAAGCAGCCTACTCAGATTCGTCATTCCCCGGCATCGGCAATGAGTTCTGCCGCCGTCTCACGCACTTTCTTCGTCACCGTCAGCCCGCCTAACATTCTGGCGATTTCGTTCTCACGCCCCTGCCCAATCAGCGGATGTACCGTCGTCACGGTTCGATTGCCGTCCTGCGACTTCTCGACACAGAGATGATGCTGCCCCTGCGCAGCGACTTGAGGAAGATGGGTAATACAGAACACCTGATGATAGCGGCCTAACCCACGGAGGCGCTTTCCGATTGCGGCAGCAACCGCCCCGCCTACTCCCGTGTCGATCTCATCGAAAATCAGCACAGGGACGCGATCTCGTTCTGCCAGCACCGTCTTCAGTGCGAGCATGACCCTGGACAACTCTCCGCCTGAGGCGACTTTTGAGAGGGGCTTCACCGGCTCTCCGGCATTCGTCGACAGGCGAAACTCCACCTGATCAATCCCATCAGGACCGAACTCCAGGTCGCCGGCATCCGCGGTTACGTGAATCTCAAAGACCGTCTGCCCCATTTTCAGCGCCTCAAGCTCCTGACGCACCACTTTGGCCATGCGCTTGGCCGCCTCTCCGCGCTTCAGGAATAATTGCCGCGCCAGAAGCGCCAGATTGGTCTCTTGGTCATGAATGCGTTGACGCAGTTTACCCAGTTGCTCATCAGAACCTTGCAACTCCTCCAATTCATCTTTGATTTTCCGATGAGCCGCCAGCACTTCTGGCAACGACCCGCCGAACTTCTTTTTCAATTTCTGGATGACCGCCAGCCGATCTTCAATCACGCCCAGCCTTGCAGGATCGGCTTCGACCCGCTCAGCGTAGTCGCGCAGCTGTCCCGCCATTTCCTTCAACACCACTTTCGCTTCAACGGTCAGCCTGGTCAGCTCTCCGACCGTGGAGTCAATCTGGAGCAATTGACCCAAAGCACGCTCCGTCAATACAAGCTGAGCGAATATGCCCTGCCCCTCCGCATTCACCCGCTCCAGCGCCTCAGCGGCTAACGCACCGATCTGCTGCGACGAACTGAGCCGACGGCGCTCATTTTGCAGTTCCTCGTCCTCTCCCTCGCGCAACGCGGCCTCGTCTAATTCGGCACATTGGAACCTTAGTAATTCCTCACGCTGCGTCCGGTGCTGAAATTCACGAATCAATCGATCTCGCTCATCGCAAGCCCCCTTCCAGGCCTCATACTCCTGTCGATACGCGATACAGCGCTCTTGAAGATTACCGAAGGCATCCACGACGCTACGCTGTGTCGCCGCAGCCAACAGTGATTGCTGATCGTGCTGCCCATGGAGATCAACGAGCGTACCGCCCAGTTCTTCCAGAGCATGCAGCGAGCTCATGGTTCCGTTCAGGTAGACCCGGTTACGTCCGGATCGGGCGATCACCCGCCGCACAATCAGCTCTGAGTCCTCAGGACCCAGGATTCCTTGATCACGAAGACGGGCTTGGAGGGGATGGCGATCAGGCAGGTGAAAGGCCGCCTCAAGGGACGCCTCTTCTGTCCCAAAACGAATCTGGTCGGCGGACGCTCGTCCGCCGACCAGCAGGGCAATGGCATCGATCAGAAGGGATTTTCCGGCCCCCGTTTCTCCGGTGAGAACGGTAAAGCCGGGCTCAAACCGTAAGCTGAGCTCTTCCAGAATGGCGAAATTGACGATGCGCAGCTCGGTGAGCATGGCTGCGTGCGTGCGAACGCGCTACGCGGTCCCCGCGTGCTGGGCCAACAATGAATCAATCGTTTCTTTGAACTGGCGCTTCGGACGCGCCCCGACCAGCTTTTCCACAACCTGCCCATTCTTGAAAAACAGAATTGTCGGGATACTCATCACCTGATACCGTCCGGCAACCTCAGGATTTTCATCGGTGTTCAGCTTCCGGACTTTCAGCTTCCCTGCATATTCCTTGGCAAGCTCATCGACAATCGGCGCCACCATCTGACAGGGTCCGCACCAGACTGCCCAGAAATCGACCATGACAAGCTCACTGGCCTTCATCACATCTGCGTCCCAGGTGGAATCTTCAACTTTTAATGTATCACCAGCCACGTCCGGAACCTCCTTCAGCTAAGATACCGACGATAAGAATCAAGGAGTGCATCGTACCCCACCCTTATTTAGGGTGTCAAATGAGGCGCGGACCGCTCTCACTCAAGTAGATCCACCGGCACTGCTCCATCATCGCCCCGAGACTCCACCCGTCGATGCGCCGGACTGAGACCGTCCATAGGGACCAGTCGGCGAGGCCCATGGCAATCCACGCTCGCCCCACAGCAGCGGACTAAGGATCGACCGCATCACCTGAGTTCCGAAGTTCTCCGTCCAGCCAATACCGGTCAAATTCAGCATGAAATTGTACTGCGCCCGGTCCGGGAACTGAAGATAGAACAGACCGAGCGACCAGCATTTGCATGGGTTTTGATACAAGGCCACCACGTCATACTCAGGGCTTTTTCTGGTCTTGATATCGTAGTACCCTTTCGCTCCGATCGTCCATCCCCAGGGAGTTCTGAACCCGCCCCCCGCCGTAGCAAACTGAATCTCCTGCGTCGGAGCATACACTTCATTGAACGAAATGGGATTCCAGATATCCCCCCGTCGCTCGCGATTGCCGTCCCGGGAATACCGCTGCCCGACTTCGAGATACCAATTGCTCGAGTCTTGAATCCGGAGATCCGTATTCCACTGACTAAGTTCACCTCGATAGGGATCGAAGAAGGCATCAACCGTCAGATACTGATTGATCGCCGGGCGTTGCGTCCCGACGTTTCCGGCTCCGCGCCCAAACGCCTGAGCCGCCATTTGCGCTTGAGTGATTTGCGGGGCCGTATTGCCAATGACCGCCCGCATCCATACATCTGAAAATTTTCTGCCTTGAATCGCCACCGTGGCCGGTTGCAAGGGTTGAGTGAGTGAACCTAGCGGGGGGATCGCCGTGGAGCTGAAGTCGCGAGCCCTCGTCTGCACCGCTCCGGCGTGATAACTCTGGGCCACCGTCAAATCGAGCCAATTAAACGTATTGCTCCCGTCATGCTCGAGGATACGATTGCGCAAGGCGTAGGTCAGCAAATTCTTTTTCGGCAGATCATCGATTTGATCGATCTGCGCGATTTGCGACTGATCGGTCCCCGGCACATATTCATACATCACGGTCGGCTCGATGGTGTGCAAGAGACTGCCGCCTCCGTCCAACCCGAATCGCCGGCTTAGCTTCGACGTGGCATCAACTCCCGCCCAGAAGGTTTCTCGATGGAGCGAGGCATCAGATTGCGCGCCACGAGTGTAATAGACCTCTCGAAACTTGGCCTGCGGGGTCAGACCGACGACATGACCGAGATCAATAACATCCGTAGAAATCCCCGGCACGACATTCACGCGATTCAGGGCGAACCCTTCTTCACGATAAAAATTGACGTAGTCCCCTTCCATCCCGAACAACAAGGGTGAGTTGAAGAGCGAGACATTCGGCAAGGTGTAGCCGGTCTCCGGCAAGCGCTGAAAGGTATCTTTTCCTCCGGCCTGGAGAGGCTGCAGGTATTGCCCGAGGATGTACATATTCCCATAAGGCAATCGCTGATTCAGCAACAGGTTCGACTCATTACTGGGTAAAGCCCGTTGAGTACCGGAATTACTCAACTGCTGGAGATAGTTGGGGTCGGTGACAAAACTTGCATTTCCCCGCAACAACAGCGTCTCAGTAAACTGCTGTGTGTGCGTCCCGGCAATCAACGCGCGCGCGCGTTTGACATCTTCGCTGGTCTGATCCACCCCGGTGACGTTCGGCAGCGCGGTCTGCTGCAGGTAACTCACATACCACTGCCCCCTGGATTTCTGGTCGATCACATAGCGATATTCCATATCGCTCCCGTAACCGAGCTTGCTGTAGTAGGACGGCGCGATGGTCAAGTCCTGACTCGGATTAATTGCCCAGTAGAAACTGTCCTGGATGTGCGTACCAAAACGACTATCGAAGCCCACCTGAGGGACCAGAAATCCGCTCCGCCGCATCGACATGGGATAGGTAATCGTGGGAATCGGCACGACCGGCACATCCGCAACACACAGCCACGCTCCTTTTAAGGCCAACGTGTCTCCGACATTCAGATCCATATCGTCAAACTTGAACCGCCAGGCCGGCACCTCCCCGTCCTGCGCATCGCAATTGGTAAACGCCCCTTCCTTCACACGATAGTGATATTCGGAGAACCGCTGGAGCAGACGTCCGTCAATCAACGTGTTGGACTGTGGGACATAGAGCTGTCCATGGGTAATGACCCCGGCCTCGG
>JABFSU010000075.1 GCA_013140455.1 Nitrospira sp.
GTCACATGTCCATCCTGATACTGCGTCAACACAAGTGTCGTCGATCCATCCGAATCCCCCTTCGCATAGGCGTAGGCCTGGTAGGCGATCCCATCGGTCCCTCCAAGAAATCGCATGCCGACTGAATAGAACTTCAACGGAGGAATGGGATTGAAGCCGATCGCACCAAAATCGCCGGCGAAGGATCCGCTCTGAGCATGGTGAAGCTGCTGCAACCGATGGATCTCCGTCAGTGCGACTTCCGCTTCCACTGATTGCGCTTTCTTGGTGAAATGGCGGTAGGACAGCATGGCCACCGATGCAAGAACCCCGACGATCGTGACCACGATCATCAACTCGATGAGCGTGAAACCCGTCCGGGATACGAGCGTAGCCTTCATAGATCAGCGGGCCTGCTTATTAAATGAGAACTCACCTAGGACCTTTTCAAGGGACGCTGCTGCCTGCTGCACCTTCTGAATGGATTCTGGATTCTCCAGTTGGTTCGATGCCAGAGCCGCTTGAATCACGGCCGTCTGACGATGCATGTCTCCAAACGCCTGTTCGAACTTGGCCAACGCCTGGTTGGCCGTTGATGCCAGCTCATCCAGACGATCGGATGGCCTAAACTGTAATCGCCAACTCAGATTCCCCTTCGCCCATTCCTGAATACTCTGATCAAGCTGGACCAGAGGTCCCGCCACCCGCCGGGTCAGAACCAGACTGAAAATGACTGCACCAAGAAACAGGACCGGCACCGCCACCGACACAGTTTCGCTGAGCAGCAACATCTCGCTGGCGGCGGCCTGACGCTCGTCAAGTGAGCCACCGCCATACAGCGTCATCATCGGTCCAAGATGCGGTCCGTAAAAGGCCACCGTGAAAAACAAGGTGGAATACAAAAAGAGAATGAGCCCAACCCAGGCTGCATACCCCTTTTGCACGCGATGCAGAAAAAACACCTTCCGATGCTCCTGTGAGGACGGCACTGTCATTGTTGCGGTAGGCATAGCCCCTCCCCCTTCGAACCTCCCGGCAGAGATCAACTCCGGATTCCAGGCACTTACCGGGAAGGCTACCACCAGAAGGTAGGGGGACCAAGTAAATCAGCTGTTTGGGTGAAGGGAAGACAGCCCTGCGATTGGCATGAGGGATCACACGACCGGGGGAACTATGTCCGGCTCGTGGCAGCGTTTACAAAATAGCAGCTGGCCACGCTGGCACTCCCGGCCTTCTGATGTAAGCACCCAGGGGCGAGAGAAGAACGGCGGTTGATGACGCACATGTTGACCATGACCACAGGCCAGCTCAGCGACCCAGTCTCCGTGCTCATCCAGATGGTAACCGACGATCGGTTGGTTCATGGTCCTACACCAGGCAGCGAGTCCGTCACCAGCCATTCCATATTCGCCGGTGAATGCAGGCTATCGCTTCTCAAACGGACGCTCCGGACGTTCAGCGGCCGACACAAATCCCCAATGCTCTTCAGCATCTTCGTCAAAACTTCCGACGAAAATGACTTCTCTGTCGAGGTGCCGGAACTCCGCGAGTGTAATGCTGCACTGGCGAACATCGATCACACGGGCATCGAATTGTCCGACAACATAGATCTGGGCCTTGGCCGTGACATACACATTGCGGCGGCTGGTGTGTCCGGTATCGGGAAACAGGTCTATCGTTTGCGCACAACCACCTGCACGCTCAATCGTCATGGCCAGGTTATGCCGGGACAGAAACGGATCGGTGGCTACTCGCACGATCATCAGCCGGAGACCGGTCCCTGGAATCTCGGTAGAGGCAGGCTCCGGCACACCGCTATTACACGCGCTCAACAGACCAATCGCAGCGACGAACATACACCGCCGCAGGAGTCGCATTACTTCGCCGCCGGAATCTTCGGAGCAGCGCCAATTGCATCCAGACCCGCTTCGGCACACGCATCGTCAAGGTGAGTCCCGGGCGCACCGCCGACACCGATCGCACCAACCACCTCTCCGCCGATCTCGATCGGTAATCCACCCCCCAGCATCAGAATCTGCTCATTCATATCCCGCAACGCCTGTAGCGTCGGCGTACGATTCATGAGATCAGCCAATTCGCTCGTCGCACGGCGCAGACTCACCGCGGTGTAGGCCTTCTTCCGACTGCTATCGATCGTATGGGGACCGGCTCCATCGGCACGTCCCATTGTGCGCAGCAAACCAGCACGATCGACCACCGACACACTGACGCGGTAACCGTCTTTCTTGCAGGCATCGATCGCGGCCTGTGTTGCCCGTTGGGCAAGGCTCAAGGACAAGACAGATTCCTTCGGCATCTCCTGGGCTACAGCGACCGCCGATCCAAACAGCAGACTTCCAACGAGGACAACATGCCGCAGCAATACTTTATCCATACGACACTCCTTTGTGTTCGAACAATGAGAGCAAGAGAGAATTACTAAGGAGAGTAGTAATGCGGCCGGAGACTGTCAAGTACGCATCATTGTATATGCGTCCTCGAACCTCTCACGGAGATCACTCACAAAAGCAGCTGGAAGGAAATCCTAACGGGGAAGGGAAGAACGGATGAAGCGCATCACTACATCCAGACAACGCGTTCCTGATTTAGCAGATAGTCGATAACCTCGATGCTTTCACGCATCTGAGTCTGAGCCTTATCGGACATCGGCAGCACCGCTCCAACGAGTTTCCCTGACTCCATATCTTCCAGTGAAGGGATTCCGTCACCGGATCTGGTATCGACGTCTTGTCGGAAGCTGGCCAAAGGAAACCTCCTAGTAAACTCTTTTCGGCCCTTCCTCAGATTTTCTTGAGTCTGTGTCGAAAGGAAGTCGCCGTGGTGAAAGCATACCATACGGTTTCATTCTGTCAGGCGACAGCGATCACTACGTGTTGTTTCAACAACTTGGGCTATCGATTGGAAGAAAGCTTTTGAACGGGAGGAAGCGCACCGAGAAACGGGAACTGCCCTTTATTGAGGAGCCCACTATCTGAACGAAGCCGGAAATCATCGTGCTCGGCATCCACAAAGCGGGGATCCCCGACAACATCCGAATCCTGTTTCAGATCGGGCGCAGGGGTATTCGGAGACCCGGCCCGCATGTAGTCGCTTTCGCTGTTAAACAACGCGTTGAACGCGGTCGTGACCCGGCTGGATGGTGAGACCAGAAAACCGACCCTATTCAGGCCGATGACATTCGCGGACGCATCACTCTGGGATGCACCGAGGAAAGCCGCCCCGCCGCCGTTCTTCACCAGCGTATTGCCGACCAGCGAAGCCTTCGCCTTGTCATTCACCACGACGGCTTCAAACAGGCTCCGGATAATGACATTCCGCTCTAACCTCACGTCAGACTTGCCGGCGATATTCACACCATGATCGTTATCATGAATCACATTGCCGACCAGGACAGCCTGGGAATCGGAAAACTGCACACCGGTCGTCTCGCTGCCGCCGATCACACAGTCTTCAATACGCACATCCTGCACCTGCTGCCCGAAGAGCATCCCCTTCACGTGAAGATTGCGCAATGTGATGCCCTTGCCATTAAAAATACCGAGGGCATGACCGCCATGTTCGTTGATCGTCAACCCGCTGATTTCGATATCTGTGGCACCATATGGCCACTTCCCCACGTGCAACACGCCCACAAGGTCCTCGCGGCCTAACATCGTGACCTTGTCCACTCCGGCCCCGATCAACTTGATCTTGTCTTTGCTATGGATCGTGAGATCCTGAGGATAGGCGCCGGGCTTTAAAAACACCGTATCGCCCTTCTTAGCGGAATCCACGGCTTCTTGAATCGAGGTAAAGTCTCCGCTGCCATCGAGCGCGACCGTAATGGTTCGAGGAGCCGCGACCTGAGGCGCTTCCGCCCGGGACATCCCGCTCAGCCCAACCAGACACGCTATGACGAACAGCAAATTACGCATGCGCTAGGTATTACAGGCGGGCGAGGCAGCCTGTCAACCGGCTTTCTTGTGAGGTCGGCACCCCCGTGATAAGCTCCGCCGCCATGATCCTGGTTGGACTCACAGGCGGCATCGCCACCGGCAAGAGTACAGTCGCCGGCATGTTCAAGCGATGCGGCGCCACGGTGATCGATGCCGACGCGCTTGCTCGGGAAGTCGTCCTCCCCGGCAAACCAGCCTGGCGAGAAATCGTGAGCACCTTTGGCAAGACTGTGCTGAACCCTGATCACACGCTGAATCGCCAGGCCTTGGGCACGATGGTTTTTGGGCATCCCGCCAAGCTGCGCCAGCTTGAACGCATCATTCACCCCCGCGTGGCGCGCGAGCAAGCCAGACGGACAAAACAAGCTGCCAGGAACGATCCTCGCGCAATCGTGATCTACGATGTTCCCCTGCTCTTCGAAGCCGGCATCGACACACGCGTGGACACAACTATCGTCGTGACCGTTGGTCGTGAAACCCAGATCGCCCGCCTCAAGAAGCGCAACGGGCTCTCCCGCGCCGAAGCCCTCCGCCGGATCAAAAGCCAGATGCCGCTGGCAGAGAAACGCCGCCGCGCAGACTACACGCTCGATGGCACACTCCCGCTTCTTCAACTCAAGCAACAGGTCCGGTTGCTGTACCAATCGCTGCGTGCATCGACCTGACTTCCAGGCCCATGCATTCTCTTTTCTCACTGTGTTAGATTCCATTCCCATGCGTCACGTCGTCATCATCGGCTCAGGACCGGCCGGATTGACCGCCGCTATCTATGCGGCACGGGCCAATCTGTCGCCGCTCCTCGTTGAAGGCTGGCAATCCGGCGGTCAACTCACGACCACCACTGAAGTTGAGAACTATCCCGGCTTCGCCAAGGGCGTCATGGGGCCTGAACTGATGAAAGACATGCGGGCGCAGGCCGAGCGGTTCGGCACCGAATTTCTTACCGGTGATGTGACTGCCGTGGATGTTAGAAAGCGCCCCTTCACCATCACCGTCGATGGGGAGCAAACCATCCAAACCCAGACTGTCATCATTGCGACCGGCGCCTCGGCCATTCCGATCGGCATCAAGAACGAGTCAAGACTAACCGGCCACGGCGTCTCCACTTGCGCGACCTGCGATGGCTTTTTCTTCAAGGGGAAGGAACTCCTCGTCGTCGGCGGAGGCGACAGCGCACTGGAGGAAGCGAACTTCCTCACGAAATTTGCCACGAAAGTCTCGGTCGTCCATCGACGGGACAAACTGCGCGCCTCAAAGATCATGCAAAACCGGGCTCTACACAATGAGAAGATCAGCTTCATCTGGAACACCGTCATCGAAGACATCCTGGGTTCGGAGGTCGTCACCGGTGCGCGGCTCAAGAACGTGGTAACCGGTAAGATCGCGGACGTCCCCTGTGCCGGCGTCTTTGTCGCCATCGGCCATCGACCCAACACCTCGCTCTTTGCAGGGCAGATCGACATGGACGAGAAGGGCTATATCCGAACGCACAGCGGCACGGCTACCAATGTCCCCGGGGTCTTCGCGGCCGGCGACGTACAGGACTCGACCTATCGCCAAGCCGTCACCGCAGCCGGCTCCGGCTGCATGGCCGCCATCGACGCGGAGCGCTTTTTAGAAACAACTGGCCATAACCTCTGAATTTCCACGGGATGCTCAAAACAGTCGTCCAACGAGGCCGCAGGCGAGACAAACACCGGAGGCGTACCCTCAGGGGTACGTTGAGGATTTTGACGGGCCGGGAACGAAGCCAGAGGAAAGGCGCGTCTTGGCGCGCCTGGGTCGGGCGGGTGAGAAGGCCGCGGTTTTCAGCATCCCACTAGCAACATGCGCTGCGCCATCGTCCACTATCACGAGCTTGCCCTCAAAGGCCGCAATCGCGACTACTTTGAGGATCGCTTGGTTCGCAACATCCAGTTGGCCCTCAGCGATCTTGGAGTCAGGCAAGTTGAAAATCTTCGCAGCCGCATCAGAGTGATCCTTCCGTCAGAAGCCAACCCTGACATCATTCGCCAGCGGCTATCCCGCGTCTGCGGCATTGCAAATTTTTCACTGGCCGACTCCGTGCCTCTCGATCTGGCTAATCCCAACTTCAAAGCTCTCAGTGCGGCCATCATTGACGAGCTTCGAACGAAATCCTATTCAACCTTCCGCGTGACGGCGAAGCGCGCCGATAAGCGCCTGCCGTTGACCTCGATGGACGCGGAACGCATCGTCGGCGCTGCCATCCACGAGCAGACGGGCACGGCCGTCAACCTCAGAAATCCCGACATCACCGTCTATCTTGAAATGCTTTCCCGCGACGTCTATTTCGCAGTCGAAAAGATTTCAGGCCCCGGAGGCATGCCGGTGGGGGTCAGCGGCAAGGTCGCCTGCCTCATCTCCGGCGGAATTGATTCACCCGTAGCCAGCTACCGCATGATCAAGCGCGGCTGCCGCGCCCTCTTCGTCCACTTCTCGGGCCGGCCACTCGTGAGCCGCGACTCGGAGGATAAGGTCCGCGATCTCGTGCAGACGCTCACCGCCTACCTACACAAATCCCAGCTCTATGTGATTCCGTTCGGAGAAATTCAACGGGAGATCGTACTGAATACCCCGGCGCCGTTTCGCGTGGTGCTCTATCGACGCATGATGCTCCGGATTACGGAGGAACTCGCGAGGCGGGAACAGTGTTGGGGACTGGTCACTGGAGACAGCCTAGGCCAGGTGGCGTCTCAGACCCCTGAGAATCTTTCGGTGGTCGAAGAGGCGGCAGACCTGCCGATCCTCCGGCCACTCATTGGCATGGATAAATTGGAGATTACAGACGACGCGAAACGCATCGGTACGTACGAAACATCGATCGAGCCGGACCAGGACTGCTGTAAACTTTTCACCCCGCCGCACCCCAGCACCAAAACACGCCTTGAGGAACTCCTCAACGTCGAACGCGCACTGGATATCCCCCGCCTGGTGAAACAGGGAGTCGAGAAAGCCGAGCTGTCGGAATTCATCTTCCCTGCGTAGCCCGTGCCAATGCTTTTTCTTTGACGATCCGAAAATGCGTTTCCAATTCCTGCCGCATGGCCACGGCAATTACCCAATCCGGCACAATCGTCTCAATCTCAACGAGCAACTCAAACTCAGCTTTCGTCTGCGTGCCCCCCTCTGCGGAGGTCAAGGTCCACACACGGCGATAGTGTTTGAAATCCCCGCCTCTAAGCTCCGTGAGCAAACCGCCTCCGGGGAGAGAACGAGACTCACAGATCAACCGCCGCTCACCAGGCAATAAGGAATGGTCGATTCGAATATCCGTATAAACCGAGCCGTTCTGCTCCCGCAGTTCAGCAATCCGCATTCGCACATCAAATAGCTCCGGCCAGTGGGCATAGTCAGTCAGCAACTGTTGGATGATCCCCGGCTCGACCGGAAAAAGCACCGTGGCTGAGGCCTTCACCCCGCCGGTCGGCTGCGTCTTCACTTCAAGCAAAACAGGATCGCCGGCCCAGCACCAGATCGGGCTCAACACACATATCACGGCGATACATGAGGCCAGTCGTTTTAACATAGCGCGATTATACTGATCGATCCCAACGCCCGCGAGCAGGAATCGCAATTGACCGGGACAAATCACTGTATGCTAGGATGTGCCATGTCCCGCGCCCACTCACTCATACTGCTCCTGTTCCTGATGGCCGGACTCCAGTTTTTCCTGGCCGAAACCGCCTCCGCGCAGCTGATGCAGGAATCGACCGCGACCACCGAACAGTCCTGCAGCTTCGGCATGGGAAAAGGCGAGCCCTCTCACAGTTGCACGGTGCCATTCCCCCCGGGCTGTCGCGTAGCCCAAGCTCCCGGCTCATCCAAACCCTGGACGACAATTTCAACCGGCGGCCGGCTATTGTGCCGGTTCGATGAAAAACAAACCGACTGGAAGACCAAGATCACCGGCGCTTGCAATCGTTGCCAATCTGGTCATTGCTCCGCCCAGTTCAGCGTCCGCTACGATTGTTCTCCTCAGCAGTAACCCTATGCCCCTCACTCGGGCGATCAAACAAGAAGCCCTCGCGCTCGGATTCGACGTCGTTGGGATCACCCGCGTTGACAGCCCTTCGTCTCCACAACCTACGCTCGCGACACGGCTGACCCACTGGCTCCGGCAAGGCTACCACGCCACCATGGCTTGGATGGAGCGAGCGCCGGAGAAGCGGGCCGATCCACGTATTGTCTTGCCGGGCTGTCGCTCCATCATTTGCGTTGGATTGAACTACCTGACCGATGAGCGCGCCGATGAACGGCCCGGACACGGCCGCATAGCCCGCTATGCCTGGGGTCGGGACTATCACGACGTGCTCGGCGCGAAACTCAAACAGTTGGAACAAAGAATCGCCACATTGGCCCCTCAGGCGATTACCAGATCCTACGTTGATACCGGACCGATCATGGAAAAGGCCTGGGCAGAGCAGGCCGGGCTGGGCTGGATCGGCAAGCACTCCAATCTCGTGTCGCCGGACCATGGATCCTGGTTGCTATTGGGCGAGATTCTCACGACGTTAGAATTGGAGATGGACGAACCAGCGACGGATCTCTGCGGAAGCTGCACCCTCTGTATTCAGGCCTGCCCCACGCAGGCCATCACAGAACCCTACGTCGTGGATGCCAATCGCTGCCTCTCCTATCTGACGATCGAACATCGCGGAGAAGCCGCCACGATACCGAACGACCTGCAGCGGCAATTCGGCAATCATATTTTTGGCTGCGACGATTGTCTCGATGTCTGTCCGTTCAATCTGCGGGCGGGCTTCACGCGCGAACCAGCCTTCACCCCCTCACCTCTCACGCTAGCCCCCTCTCTGGAAAACCTAGCCCACATGGATGAAGCGACTTTCCGATCATCCTTTCAACACAGCCCGATCCGCAGGACGAAGCTTGTCGGACTCCAACGGAATGTGGCGATTGCCCGATCAAACCAGTAACTTCGTGCTCTGCAGCGCCCCAGGAATGACGGTCCCCCCTTTTATTCTGCCATTTGCAGGAGTAGGCTATCACTAGTCGATCGGTGGTTCGCCAGGAGTCCGACTAAGGAGCTCTCCGAATGAACCCTACGACAGTTCTTCTGATTTCACGTGACCCTCAGATACGGCATGCCTTTGAGCAGGTCGTCCCTTCCCATACCACCATTCTCACCGTAACCGATGTGGCATCGGGAATCAGGGAACTCTCCCGCGCAAACCTCGCGCTCATTCTGTGCGAGGGCAGCCCGGAAACCAGCCAACCCCTGTTGCACCACACCAACCTGCATCCAGGCTCCCCCTCCGTCATTCTGATCGGATCACGTAACTCGACGCAAGATGCAGTCGAAGCCATGCGTGCCGGCGCTGCCGACTATCTGACCACACCCATCACCATGACTGAGCTTGATACCGCCGTTCGCCGCGCCCTGTCGGCACCGAATCCGACTCTCACTGCCAAGCAACCAACAGGGCGCTTCGATCTCATTATCAGCGTTTCCCCGCAGATGCAGCTCATCAAACAATTGGCCCGTGAAGTCGCGCTGACGGACGCCACCGTCTTGATCACCGGAGAAAGCGGCACCGGCAAGGAACTCTTTGCCCAGGCCATTCACTACGCCAGCCCGCGAGCCCTCGGTCCGCTGGTGGCATTGAACTGCGCCGGCATTCCTGAACACCTGCTCGAATCAGAGCTCTTCGGCTATCACCAGGGTGCATTCACCGATGCGAAACACACGAAGCTCGGGCGTTTCCAACTCGCCGAAGGCGGCACGCTGTTCCTCGACGAAATCGGCGAGATGAGCGCCTCGGCACAGGCGAAACTGCTGCGGGTCCTCGAAGATCATCGCGTCGATCCTCTCGGCGACACCCACAGCCACAAGGTCAATATCCGGGTCATCGCCGCGACCAACGAAGACCTCCCGGCTCATATCAAGACCGGACGATTCCGTCTCGACCTGTACTACCGGCTCAATGTGTATCAACTCCGCATTCCCTCGCTCCGGGAACGGATCGACGACATCGAACCAATTCTTCAGCACTTCCTGGCGCAGGCGCGCCGTGACTACGGCTGCCGCATCACCGGCATCAGCCCGGAGGCCTTAGCCGTACTCCAGCGTCATCATTGGCCGGGCAACGTCCGAGAACTTCACAATGTGGTCGAGTGGCTCACGATTACCTGCAAGGCCAATCAGATCGAACCCCAGCACCTCCCGGCCTCCGTCAAGACCGGAAAAGCTCCCGATCAGCCGAGCGGCGAACTCAAGCCGTCCCTGCTCGCCTTCGGTCTATCGTTTCAAGACATGGAAAAGAAAATGCTGGAGGAAGCCCTCCGCAAATCAGGTGGGAACGTCTCCGAAGCCAGCCGGCTCCTCAAAATCACCCGCAATACCCTGCGCTATCGCATGGCCAAGTATCACATGTCCTGATTCCTCGCCCACTCCCGCCATCACACCCGACACAACTCTATCTTTCAGTACCCGTCTCAGAGAACGGCCCTATCCTCCGAAATCCTACCTGCTCATTGCGACTGAGTACTGACAGGTCAGACTCAATACTGTCCGGCCTTTCACAAGACTCAAGCCTCAGACTGGAGCGCCGATAGGTAAGACACGCCATCTAACCCGCCGCAGACTCCTGAAAGGCGTCATATGTCAAACAATCGACGTCAATCCAGGATTGATCTCCCTGCGTGTCGTGCAATGATCCCAATATTCCTCCTGATTATGTCGCTCATCGGCACGCTCTCTGCCACTCCCGCTACCGCAGCCCCACGCGAACAGATGATTCCAGTCTTAAGTCATGTGGGGGAAGCAAGCGCACGAGGGACGGTGGGGTATGTGCACATCACGTTCGACCGGCGGTCGGACGCGTCGGGTTTAGCTATCCAATTTAATACCGCGCCGGGACGCTTTTCTCGTTCAGCCCAGGCCTCCATCGGAGAGGCCATTCGCCGCACCGCCCACTCGCTAAAACTCTCGACTGATTCCTGGACGGTCGTGCTGACTGTTCCCTATTCGGATATTGTGGTCTCCGGTGGCCACTTGTCTGGAATGGTGGGCCTAAGTGTTGCCGCAATGGCAACAGGACGCACGATAGACACGGGACTCCTCGTGACAGGCAGGATTACTCAAGAAGGTCAGATTGGACCAGTGGGATCTGCTCCCCTACAGGTGCCCGCGCCAGGACGAGCACGGTTGCGGCGGGTCGTCGTCTCAAAAGAACAGCCCCTCGCCGAACGCGACCAACCGGCGCGTGATCTTATACAGGTCACCCCCGTTAGTTCTGTCACCCAAGCGTTTCAAGAACTCACTGGTGAAGCACCCAAGCCCTAAGAGTGATTCCCCATTTCACCTGTCCCTCTATCGAAGCGTGGCGATCGACACCCCATCTCCCCCTTCAGCCCGATCACCCGGACGGAACTCTGCAACATAGGGTGACTCTGACAGATACTTACGTAATGCGGATTTCAAACGTCCTGTCCCATGTCCATGAATGATGCGCAGAAGCGGCGCGCCCTCCAGCGTCGCCCGATCCAACGCGGCAATCACCAGATCGAGCGCTTCGTCGGCGGCCTGTCCCCGCACATCGACCACCGTCTGCTCGTCTAGACCCAGCCCGCCGCCGGTTGAAAACTTGCGCGGAGTTGATGTGGACGCGGGCGACAGCGGTGTTGGCGCAGCCGCTCCGGATGCGACGCCAATGAGATTCGCCACCGTGGCCAGCACTTCACCCTCCCCCACTTTCACGCGAACACGCTTCTTTCCCTGGGGGTCTTCGAGCAGACTGCCGGTCATACCCAACGCGGCGATTTCCACTTGATCACCGATCCGAAGATGCTCGACCGGAATCGGTTCGCCGGCAGGCAGCAGTTCTTGCTTGGTCTGGATTTCTAATTCGCTGAGACGTTGCGTCGTCTCTTTTGCCTTGATGAGTTTCTGCTCGCGCTTGAGAGCATCGACCGTCGCCTGCACCTCCACCCGTGCCCGTTGAAACTGCTCGCCAAGTTTTTTCTTCAATCCCTTGCGCGCTTCCAGTTCTGCCTCTTCCAAGCGTGTCTGCAACGCCTTCGCTTCAACAGCGGCCCGTTCGGCCTCGGCCCTCGCCTGTGCCGCCCGTTCCACATCATCGGCTAACTGCCGCTGTTTCTGCTGGAGATCGACCATGAGATCTTCCAAGCGCCGGTCATCCTTAGGCAAGCGCTGACGTGCATCGTCCAAAATCTTCTCATCCATCCCCAGACGGCCGGCTATCTCCAATGCCGACGAGCCTCCGGGCACGCCGAGAAACAGCCGGTACGTGGGCGCCAGACGCGTCACGTCAAACTCAACGCTGGCATTAGCAAACCCCGGCATCGTCTGAGCCAATTCTTTCAACGGTCCATAATGGGTCGTCACCACGACCTTCATGTTCAGCGACGCCAGATGGCACAACAGCGCTTCGGCCAGCGCCGCCCCTTCCTGCGGATCCGTCGACGTCACCGGTTCGTCAAGCAATACCAGCGACTGTCCGATATCCGCCCCGCTGCTCACCGAGCGAGCCGACTCTGCGAGTAACTGCACCATCTGCGACATGTGGGCGGAGAAACTCGAAAGGTCGCGGCTCAGATCCTGCGCATCGCCGATGTCGGCGTAGAGCTCAGGGAAAATCGCCATCTCCGACTCAGGAGCACAGGGGAGATGCAAGCCCGCCCGCACCATCAGCGAGAACAGTCCGACAATCTTCAGTGTGACCGTTTTACCGCCGGTATTGGGACCGGAAATGACTAGGACGCGAATCGACTCATCGAGCAGAATATCGTTCGCCACGACATCATCTTTCGCCAACATCAACAACGGATGACGCGCCTGCTTCAGCATGACACGTCCCTGTTCATTCAGCGTCACGGGATTGGCCTTGAGCCGCCGACTGAGCGCCGCCTTCGCCTGCACGGAATCCAGCTCCGCCAGCACGTCCATCCCGGCCTGCAATGCGTCCGCCTGCCCGGCAACCAGGAGCGTAAGTTCACGCAGGATTCGCCGCACTTCCCGCTCGATTTCAAGATCGGCGACCTTGATCGAGTTGTTCAATTCCACCAGTTCGCGTGGTTCCAGAAATACCGTCGCGCCGCTGGCCGACACATCGTGCACAATCCCCGGCATACGCCCTCGCATGTCCGCCTTCACCGGCAGCACATAGCGGCCTTCCCGCTGCGCGAAATACGATTCCTGAAGAACGTCCTCATATCGACTGGAGTGCAGAATCCGATCCAGCTGCTCACGCATACGCTGTTTCAGCTCCTGCGCCGCGTGTGTGAGGCGTCGCAACTCCGGCGTGGCCGATTCTTTGATCGCCCCATCGGGCTGAATCGCGGCATCGAGCGCCCGCGTAATATTCTGAAGCTCCCGAGTCGACTGGAGGCCATCCGCCACAGCCACCACCATCGGAGCTTCATGCGCATGGCGGGCGCAAAAGCGCGCGACCTCGTCCATCCGCGTCAAAACGAGTCCGCAGTCCCGCAACTCCAGCGCCTCCAGCACGCCCCCCTTGCTGGCCCGTTCGACTAACTCGCGCGTATCCGGAAACGACAACACCGGGGCCGGATCGTTCCCATCGCTCAGGCGCAACCACTCCGTCGTCTCCTGCTGACGCCTCACCAACATCTCCAGATCGTTGTCCAGGGCCATCCCCCGGCAACGTGCAGCCCCCAGCACGGATTGAGCTCCTCGCGCCAAAGACTCAAGGACCTTCGGCCACTCCAACGCCTGCGCGGCTTTCTCTGACAGCGAATCCACCATCCCCACCTCGCCTCCCAAACATCAATCTTTCCAGTCGGAACTCTAGCGAAGAGAGATCCGGAGAAGCAACCCGACTTGCACAGCGCACCCCCTTGTTTCTACTGAGGTCGATTCTCGAAAAAGCGCCTCAATTACTGGGGTTTCTTCACGTATTCCTACCTTCGTATAGCTTGACAAGGGTTCAGACCGCCGATACTATCGCGAACACGATTGCCGGTGATCTGCGACCGGTTTGCTATTCAGTAAAGGACATGACGACATGGCTATTCGCATAGGAATCAATGGATTTGGACGTATCGGACGAAATGTGTTGCGGGCTTCCCTGGGAGATCCGGCCCTGGAATTTGTCGCCATCAACGACCTCACGGATGCGAAAACGCTCGCCTATCTTTTGAAGTACGACTCGGTACATGGCACGCTCGGCGTCAGTGTGGAAGCCAAAGGGGATCAGATTTTCGTCGATGGCAAGCCGATCAAGGTGCTGGCCATCAAGGATCCGAAGGAACTCCCGTGGAAGGAGCTCAATGTCGACGTAGTCATCGAATCGACGGGGCGCTTCACTGATCGCGAAGGCGCCGGCAAGCATTTGTCGGCCGGAGCCAAGCAAGTGATCATCTCGGCGCCCGCAACGGATCCGGATGTGACCATCGTGCTCGGCGTGAACGATAGTACGTTTGACCCGAAGGCCCATCACATTATTTCCAATGCCTCCTGCACGACCAACTGCCTCGCGCCGGTCGCCAAAGTGTTGCTGGAAAATTTCGGCATCAAGCATGGCGTCATGACGACCATCCACTCTTATACGAACGATCAGCAATTGCTCGATCTCCCGCACAAGGATCTGCGACGCGCACGCGCGGCCGGGATGTCGATGATTCCAACCAGCACCGGCGCAGCCAAGGCGCTCCATCTGGTCATCCCCCAGTTGAAAGGCAAGTTGGATGGATTGGCCATTCGCGTCCCAACCCCGAACGTCTCACTGGTCGATCTGACAGTGGAAACCGAGAAAGACTGCACGATTGCCGAAGTGAACGCGGCCTTCAAGAAAGCCGCCGAAGGTCCACTCAAAAACATCTTGCTCTATTCGGAAGACCCTATCGTTTCGATTGACAAGAAGGGCGACCCACACTCAGCAACGTTGGACGCCCCGCTCACCAATGTGATCGACAAACGGATGGTCAAGGTCACCGCCTGGTACGACAACGAGTGGGGCTATTCCTGCCGCGTGCGGGACTTGATCAAGGTCACGGCGGAACGGGCCAAGGGGAAGTAGCCATCGGGCGATTCGGCGTTCACGCGGGATGCACATCTGAGCGCGAACTGCGGCGGAGGCCAGTGAAGGAGTTCTCATGAACTTGCGGAAGCAAACCATCGACGACGTGAAGCTTCGCGGAAAGCGCGTCATCATCCGCGCTGACTTCAACGTCCCCCTCGACGAGTCGCTCCAAATCACCGATGACACCCGCATCCGTTCGACACTCCCGACGATCAACCGCGTCGTCGACGAAGGCGCCAGGGTCATTCTCTGTTCGCACCTGGGGCGCCCCAAGGGCGCCTTTGACCCCAAATACAGTTTGGCCCCGGTGGCGAAGCGATTGAGCCGGCTGCTCGGCAAAGACGTGATTTTTGCCCCGGATTGCATCGGTCACGCCGTCGAGAAGCTGGTCGCCAAAATGAATCCCGGCGACGTGATGCTGCTGGAGAATCTTCGCTTTCACCCCGGTGAAGAACAGAATGATGACGCCTTCGCAAAAGCCCTGGCATCTCTAGCCGATGTCTTTGTGAACGACGCCTTCGGAGCCGCCCACCGAGCACATGCCTCGACGGTCGGTATTACCAAGTTCATCAAGGCCTCGGCTGCCGGCGCGCTCCTGAAGAAAGAAATCGAGTACCTGGAAGGCGCCGTGGCAAACCCCGTGCGACCGTTTGTCGCCATCCTCGGCGGCGCCAAGGTATCCGGGAAAATCGGCGTCATTGAAAACCTGGGAAAACGCGTCGACAAGGTCATCATCGGCGGCGGCATGGCCTTCACCTTCTTGAAGGCCAAGGGCCTGGAAATCGGCAACTCCCTCGTCGAAAAAGACATGCTCGACTTTGCAAGAGGTATTGAGGAGCATGCCCTTTCCCGTGGAGTGAAATTCTATCTTCCCGTCGATTGCGTCGTCGCTGCCAGCCGTGAGCCGGGGGCCGAAACGAAGATTGTTCCCGTGCAGGAAATCCCCAAAGGCTGGTATGGCCTGGATATCGGTCCGGCCTCTGTGAAGTTGTTCAGCGAGGCGCTGCAGGATGCCAAAACGATTCTCTGGAACGGTCCGATGGGAATGTTCGAAATCGATGCCTTCGCCCGCGGCACTCTTTCAATCGCTCATGCCGTCGGCAACGCCTACGCACTGACGATCGTCGGCGGCGGTGAAACCGCCATGGCCGTTCACCGTGCAGGAGAATCGGACAGCATCTCCTTCATTTCAACCGGCGGTGGTGCGGCCCTCGAACTCCTGGAAGGCAAACAACTCCCCGGCCTGGTTGCGCTGCCGGATCGAGCGATCTAGACCGCTGGATCCGTTCCCAGAGCAAGCCAGACCAAAGGATACCGTGCGTACACCCCTGATCGCCGGCAATTGGAAAATGAACAAGACCGCCTCAGAGGCGGCGGTATTTGCGCACGAGTTAGTCCAGCAGAATATGACCTCGTCGGCCGTCGAGATTGTCATCGCTCCACCGTTTACCGCGTTAGATTCCGTTCGCCAGGCACTGAAAGGCGAGCCATCTATTCGACTGGCTGGTCAAAACCTCCACTGGGAGGACCACGGCGCGTATACCGGCGAAGTCTCTGCGCCGATGCTGAAAAATCTGGGCTGCCAATACGTCATTCTCGGACATTCTGAGCGGCGCGCCCTGTTTGGCGAAGGTGACGACGTCATACAGAAAAAACTCGCCGCAGCCTTCCGGCACGGGCTCAAGCCAATCCTCTGCGTTGGTGAATCGTTAGACCAACGTGAAGCGGGACGCACGACAGAGATCATCACCGGACAGCTCAAGGGAAGCCTGGCAGGATTCGACGCCACACAACTGACCGAACTCACCATTGCCTACGAGCCGGTCTGGGCTATCGGCACGGGGAAAGCCGCATCTCCGGAACAGGCGATTCCAGTGCATCAGACGATCAGACAGTTTTTGCGACAGAATTGGTCTTCCGCTATCGCGCAGGGGACCAGAATTCTTTATGGCGGAAGCGTCACCCCGCAAAACGTGGCCAGTTTTCTTGCCTCCGATGAAATCGACGGAGCATTGGTCGGTGGGGCTTGCCTCCAGGTCGAGTCCTTTGCTAGTATTGTTGCTCTCGCACAAAAACGAACGGGGCATTAAGCATGTTGTATACGCTGGTAGTCATTCTTCATGTGTTTGTCTGCTTCCTGATGATCGGCGCAATTCTGCTGCAATCTGGAAAGGGAGCAGAAATCGGCGCGTCCTTCGGCGGCTCAAGCCAGACCGTCTTCGGGAGTCGCGGTCCGGCAAACTTCTTGAGCAAACTGACCGTCGGCGTGGCCGCCGTATTTATGCTGACGTCGTTCAGCCTGGCCATTCTCGCCAAGCAGCGGAACTTCGCGTCAACCGTGATCGATCTCAAGCCAAAAGAAACTTCGTCTGCCCCTGCAGCTCCTCCGGTCCCCACGACAGAATCGCATCCGGCGGGAGATGCTCCGGCAGCAGCGCATTAATCCAACGTCTTCAGACAGTTCTTACCTTCAATCGATAGAGTGAGGCCCGCCTGCGAAGACTCGCAGGCGGGCCTCACTCTATTGTTCTCATACAATGACGCTGCGGTAGATCAACGCTCAGATACGCCCACCAGGCGGGCTACCGACTGTGCCATTGCAGGGCTCGACAGAATTGTCAGATGCGGGTAATCCAGGACTCGTGCGCAGGATCTTCCCCGCGTACGATGGCAAAGAAGGCCTTCTGTAAGGCGAGGGTGATAGGGCCGGGCTTGCCCGTTCCGATCCGTCGATTGTCTATTTCCCGCACCGGCGTCAGTTCGGCCGCGGTACCGGTGACGAACACTTCGTCGGCCAAATACATTTCGTCGCGGGTAAACCGTTCTTCCGTCACAGGAATATTGCGTTCCCTCGCCATGTCGATAATCGAGTTTCGCGTAATGCCTTCAAGGATGGACGTCAAGGGCGTGGTTTTGATCTTCCCACGACGCACAATGAAAATATTCTCCCCCGTGCCTTCGGCCACGTAACCCTCAGGATCGAGCATGATCGCTTCATCGTACCCATCCACTTTGGCCTCGCGCTTGGCAAGAATCGAGTTGACGTAATACCCGGAGATTTTCCCCCGCGTCATCGATACGTTGACATGATGCCGCGTGAAGGACGACACCCGCGCACGCATCCCGTTGGCCAAGGCCTCGTCCCCAAGGTAGGATCCCCATCGCCAGGCGGCCACCGCCACTCTGATCGGATTGCTGCCGGGATGCACGCCCATTGCCCCATAACCGATATAGACCAAGGGCCGAATGTAGCAAGCATCCAAGCGGTTCGCCCGTACCGTCTCCACAATCGCCTCAGCAATCTGCTTGCGATCGTAGGGCATCTCCATCATCCCGATATGCGCAGAATCAAACAGGCGGTCGACATGCTCTTGGAGCCGGAAAATCGCAGACCCCGATTTGCCTTTGTAGCAACGAATTCCTTCGAAGGCTGCCAATCCATAGTGCAGGGAATGCGTCAGAATATGGACATTAGCCTCTGCCCATGGAACCAACTTGCCGTCCATCCAGATCTTGTCAACGGGCTCTAACATCGACGAGCACTCCTCTGTAAACGGATCACCACTGGCGGCGAAAACGTGCGCTGACTATAGCCTGGGCCTTGATACGGGTCAAGCAAACCCCGGCCTCCTCGTGCGCATTGTTCGGGGAAATACCCTGCCGTAGAAAGGATGGCTAGGACGAGGCGCAGTAAGACCGCAGTCGGGCGCTCAAGAAGCTCCCCACTCGCTCCTCGCCATCAGGAGCCAGCGTCACGATCTTGGCTCCGAAGAGCAGGCCGCGCACCCATCGGACCACTACACGCTGAATCTCCACAGGCTCGTCTTTATCGGGAAGCGAGAGACGCAGGACGAGTTCCATACCAGGCACCACCTGGTGATCACCCAGGACACGCATCCCGTTCCGCGACATATTCACCACCGTCCCTTTACCGAGAAACTCTCCTCCCATGTAATAGAGGAGACACCGGACTGGAATACGATGGTAGGTTCGAATGACAAATCGTGTCGCTTGGGGCATGTCGTTCACCTCGCCAGGTAAAAATCTGGTATACATAGCCGGTCGTACGGCTGTTTGGGAGAGCCTCAGAGTACTGCCAATGGCTGACGCCCTCCTAGCCCCCAAAAGGGGGAAGGAAGGAGCCTGCACCGGCCACAACAATGAACAGGTTATGAGGGAAGTCCCGGTCATTCGCTTGACACTCGGATCAACCCTCTGTTATATGAGCCGTTCTGCTTTGGAGGAGACATAGGACATGTACGCGATTATTGAAACAGGCGGGAAACAGTATCGAGTCGAGTCTGGGTCACTGTTGCAGGTGGCTACACTTGAAGGCGATGTGGGATCAACGATTGAGCTCGACCAAGTCCGGCTCGTGCATGGAGACGGCGGGGTCGTTGTCGGACAACCGCTGGTGAAGGGCGCGAAGGTCACAGCGGAAATCGTCCGGCACGGACGAACCCGCTCGATCACCGTGTTTAAGAAGAAGCGACGGAAAAACTACCGGCGTACCCGCGGACATCGTCAGGGCTTTACGAGCCTGCGCATCACCGGTATTGCAACGGCATAAGCACTTTATTGAGAAGGACCTGCCATGGCAACAAACAAAGGCGGCGGATCATCACGGAACGGACGGGACAGTAGCCCACAGTATTTGGGCGTGAAAGCCTACGGCGGGGAAACCGTCAAGGCAGGCAGCATCATCGTCCGTCAACGTGGAACGAAGTTTTTCCCCGGGTTTAATGTCGATCTCGGACGGGATCACACATTGTTCGCGCGAGTAACCGGCGTTGTGAAGTTCGAAGGTGGAGAAGACCGACGAAAAGTCAGTGTCTACCCTGCCCCTGCCAAAGCCTAGCTCTCTTTTCTTTCGCGATCACGACTCGGCTCAAAAACCACCCTGACCCTCCCCTATCGGGGGCAGGGTCAGGTATACTCTCGACTCTGAACGGGGACATGCCATGTTTGTCGATGAAGTGAAGGTTTTTGTAAAAGCCGGGCGAGGCGGAGACGGCTCAGGCAGCTTTCGCCGCGAAATGTTTGTTCCGCGTGGCGGGCCGGACGGCGGCGACGGCGGAAACGGCGGCGACGTCATCTTCACGGCCTCGCATCGACTCACGACCCTACTCGACCTCCGCTACCAGAAACATTACGAAGCAGAAGACGGCCGGCACGGCGGCGCCTCCCATTGCAGCGGACGCCGCGGCAAGCCCGTCACTGTCGCCCTCCCCGTCGGCACCGTGATTTACGATCAGGAGACCGGCGAAGTTTTAGCCGATCTGGTCGCCAACGGAGAGAGCGTTGTCATTGCCCATGGCGGACGCGGCGGACGCGGCAATAGCCACTTTGCCACTCCCACGAACCGCGTGCCGACCCACTTCGAACACGGCACCGAGGGCGAAGAGAAGCACCTCCGCCTCGAGCTCAAGCTTCTCGCAGACGTCGGGCTCGTCGGCTTTCCGAACGCCGGTAAATCGACCCTCATCGCCGCTATTTCATCCGCGCGTCCAAAGATCGCCGACTATCCCTTCACCACGCTGATTCCGAACCTCGGCGTCGTCCGCTGGGGGACAGACCGCAGCTTTGTCGTCGCGGATATTCCCGGATTGATCGAAGGCGCCTCCGAAGGCAAGGGCCTCGGCTTTCAGTTTCTCCGGCACATCGAGCGCACCGCGATGATCCTCCACCTTGTAGACGTGTCCGAATGGGCGCCGGATGAACCGGTCCAGAGCCTGGAGGTCATGCGTCAGGAATTAGACGCCTACGACGAATCGCTGAACCACCGCCCCTGTGCGATCGTGGCCACTAAAATTGATATCAGCGGAACATCCGACCGCCTGAGCCAGCTCCAAGCCTACTGCAAAAAGCGCAAGTACAAGTGCTTTCCCGTGTCGGCCGCCACCCGGGAAGGGCTCACCGAACTCATCGCGTATGTCGGGAAACAAGTCGACTCCCTGAGGACGACGCCGTGCGAGACGAACTCCTAAAGCAAGCCACACGCATAGTCGTGAAAGTCGGGAGCAGCCTGATCGCGTCCCGATCGACCGGATTGCGGCCTGAACAGATTGAGCGATTGGCCGGCGAAATCGCCGCCTTACGCGCAGACGGACGAGAAGTCCTGGTCGTCTCGTCCGGCGCCATCATTTCCGGCATCAAAAAACTGCAGCTCAAAGAATATCCGAAGAGCCTCCCCATCAAACAGGCCGCCGCCGCCATCGGACAGAGCCGGCTGATGTGGGCCTATGAAAAAGCGTTTGAGCCGCTCGGCATTCACGTCGCCCAGATTTTACTGACCCACGAAGACCTCGCCGACCGCCGCCGATTTCTCAACGCCCGCTATACCCTCACGGCCCTCATCGGATTCGGCGTGCTGCCGATCATCAACGAAAACGATACCGTGGCCGTCGAAGAAATCCGCGTCGGCGACAACGATACGCTCGCCGCACAAGTCGCACAGTTGGTTGACGCCGACCTGCTCGTGATCCTGTCGGATGTCGACGGCATGTTCACGGATGATCCGCGAAAAAATCCCGACGCCACGCTGATTCCCCTCATTACCGAGATCACCGAAGAAGTCGAACGCAAAGCCGGCGCCTCCAGCACCTTCGAGGGCACCGGAGGCATGGCCACGAAAGTCCGAGCGGCCAAGAAGGTCGGTGAGTACGGCGTCGCCACGTTGATCGTCAACGGCCAACAGCCCGGGTTGCTCCCGAAGGTCTTGAAAGGGGAGCCCGGCGGGAGCCTGTTCCTCGCGAAAGAACGCCGCCTGAACAGCCGCAAGCATTGGATCGCCTTTACCCTTCGCCCGCGCGGACACGTCCGGGTCGATCAGGGCGCCGTCGACGCCCTGACCCTCCGCGGAAAGAGTCTGCTCGCGTCAGGAATTATTGAGGTCACCGGGCAATTCGACTCGGGCGATCCGATCAGCTGTATCAATCAGGACGGAAAAGAATTTGCCAGGGGTCTCGTGAATTTCTCCTCAGAACTGCTGGGCCGCATGAAAGGGCTGAAGACGCAGGACATCCAGCAACAGATCGGGCCGCAGGAATATGACGAAGTGATCCATCGCGACAACCTGGTCATTCTCTAGTACTGGGTCCTGAATACTGAGTTATGCGTTCATCCGATTCAGAATTCAGCCCCCCAGGACTCAGCACTCAGCACTTAGCACGACCTATGCGCCTTGGCCTCTTCGGCGGCAGCTTCAATCCCATTCACAACGGCCATCTGGCCATCGCCCGGAAGGCGCATGAGATCCTAGCCCTCGACCGGACCCTGTTCATTCCAACGGGAGATCCTCCACACAAGCAAGACAGAGCCCTCGCCCCGGCCCACCACCGATATGAAATGGCGCGTCTCGCCATCGCGGACACGCCAGGATTCGAGCTCTCCGATATCGAAATCTCACGCCAGGGAAAATCCTACTCGATCGATACCGTCCGTGAACTTCAGCGCCGGTACGGATCTGAAACCCTGCTGTATTTCCTGATCGGCCTGGATGCCTTCCTCGATTTACCCAGTTGGCGAGAACCCGATGCGCTGCTGGCCGCCTGCTCGTTCGTGGTCATCTCCAGGCCGGGGCAGTCGTTCCAGAACTTGACCATACTGCCCTTCCTTCGACACATCAGCCCCAACCAGCTGGCACCATTGGATACCGGGGCACTCGATCGGCTTGACCTGCCACTCCCGTCCGGGCACACGATCATCTGCTTACCACTTCCACCTTCGCCAATTTCTGCCTCCGACATCAGACACCGCATTCAGCGAGGGGCAATGCTGGCAAATTTGTTGCCGCCCCCTGTGGAATCTTATATACTTCGACAACAGTTATATCGGGAGGATCAGCATCGCACGCACATCTAAGGTCACAGCTATTGATATCGGTCGAGCGATGCTCGACAAGAAGGCCCTGGATGTCCAGATCCTCCACGTCGGTCCGTTAACCTCGATAGCAGATTACCTCGTCATTGGATCGGCAGAGTCGGACCGGCAAACGCGCGCCATTGCAGACCATGTCAGCGACATCCTGACCGACAAGGGCGACCGGCCGATCAGCATCGAAGGCACCACGTCAGGCCAGTGGGTCTTGATGGATTTCGGCGATGTCGTCGTGCATATTTTCAGGCAGGATGCCCGCGAGCACTACGCGCTGGAGCGTCTATGGAGTGACGCCAAACCCCTGAGCATTCCCGAAGAGAAGCCTGCAGAAGAGCCCATCGCGCCCAAACGCCGTATTATCGTCAGGACCCCCAAAGCACGAAAATCGGTCTAGACCATGTTCAGACTGCTGCTCACCATCTTCCTCATCAGCGCCGGCGTCTTCATCTATAGCTATTTCCGTGAGCTGAACCCCGGCATGGTGATGGTCCGTACCAGCTCTGCCGTGGAATTTGAGCTCAGCCCGGTGACGCTGGTGCTCATTTCTATGGCGATCGGCGCCGTGGTCGTCACCTTCGTGGTGGGCTTGCAACAAACCGCGCATGCCATCATCACTTGGCAAAGCAGCCGCCTGGCACGACGGAAAGAAAAAGTGGACGCCCTGCATCGCGAAGGCACCCACGCCTTCATGTCCAAGCGCACGGTCGAGGCCATGAGCCTCTTTGAGAAAGCACTGGCGATGGACCCCAATCGCGTGGACTCTCTGCTGTGGCTTGGCAATATCTACCGCTCCGAACTCAACTATGCCGAAGCCATCCGGCTGCACCAGCATGCCCATCGCGTCGATGATAGAAATATCGAAGTCCTGCTGGAGCTGGGCAAAGATCTCGAGGGCGCCAAGCGCTATGAAGACGCGCTGCAGGCGTTGCAGAAGATTCTCAAGATCGAACCGGATAACCTGACCGCACTCATTCGGAAGCGCGACCTGCTGATCCGGTTGGAGAAGTGGAGCGATGCGCTGGAAATTCAACATCGCCTGTTGAAAGCGAATCTGCCTGAATCGGAAAAGCAGGCCGAAGCGGACCTTCTCGTCGGCTGCATGTACGAAGTCGGCCGCCAGCTGCTGGAGCGCGGCCACCCCGACAAGGCCCGCCGGTATTTCCGCGGCGCCATCAAGAAAGATCGCAGCTTCCTGCCGGCCTACATCGGCATCGGCGAGATCCTGATCCATGAAGGCAAGACGAAAGACGCCGTTGAGATTCTGAAAAAGGTCTACAACCGAACCAGAAGCGTCATCATCCTTCATCGCTTAGAAGAATTGTTCCTGGAGCAAGGCGAACCGAGCGAGATCATCCGCGTGTATCAGGAAGCCCTGCAGCAAGACCCGCAGAATCCTGTACTGCAATTCTATCTGGGCAAGCTCTACTATCGCCTTGAAATGGTCGACGAAGCGTTCGACGTGCTCTCCACCATCGAAGGGCCGCAGGACCATCTGTTGGACTATCACAAGATCATGGCCAACCTGTACCTGCGCAAGCAGCACTTCGAGCAGGCCATCGTCGAACTCAAGAAAGCGCTCAGCTTCAAGAAGCGCGTGATCGTCCCCTACATCTGCACCCAGTGCCAGCAGGAATCGTTGGAATGGTCGGGCCGCTGCCGCCGTTGTGCACGCTGGAATACTCTCACCGCGCTCCCCTGGCTCGAAGCCGGGCAACCGGCTGCAGGCGCAGAGAGCGACGCATCCTCCGCCCGCACCGTCCCCTATCAGGGCATTGCTTCTCCGTTTGAAACCGTGTAGGTTTTCTCCCGTCTCGATACCGTACAACCCGTATTGATCACATCCGTTTTCCGCACGTACGACTGAAAGGTGTCTGTCATGACCGATTACATGCAACTGGCGAACAAAGCGCTCAACGACGAGCCCCTCACGAGAGCGGAATCGCTGTCGGTCTTGAACAGCCCCGACGACGACCTCCTCGCGCTGTTGCATGCCGCCTTTCAAGTTCGCTCGAAATACTTCGGCCGGACCGTCCGCCTGCAGATGCTGCAGAACGCCAAGAGCGGCGCCTGCATGGAAGACTGCCACTATTGCTCGCAATCGGCCGTCTCGAAGGCGCCGATCGAACGCTACAACCTGCTCCCGCAGAAACAGATGATCCAAGGCGCGCGCGAAGCCGCCGCCTCGAAGGCCCAGCGCTATTGCATCGTCATCAGCGGACGCAGCCCGTTGGATCGGGAAATCGACGAGATCGCCGGAGCCGTCCGGTCAATCAAGCAGGAAATTCCGATTCAGATCTGCTGCTCGCTCGGCTTGATGAGCGATGAACAGGCCAAGCGGTTGAAAGCCGCCGGCGTGGATCGCGTGAACCACAACCTGAACACCAGCGAGGCCTTCCACGAGTCGATTTGCACAACCCACACGTTCCAGGACCGCCTCTCGACCATCAAGAATGCGCGGGCGGCCGGATTGGAAATCTGCTCGGGCGGAATCGTCGGCATGGGGGAAAGCAACGAAGACCTCATCGACCTGGCTACCGCGCTGCGCGACGTGAAACCGGATTCTATTCCATTGAACATGCTCAATCCGGTAGAAGGCACTCCGTTGGAGAACATCGACGCCCTCACACCCCAGCGCTGCCTCAAAGTCCTCTGCCTCTTCCGCTTCCTACACCCGCGCACGGAACTCCGCATCGCCGGCGGCCGCGAGCACAACCTCCGCAGCCTCCAACCCCTCTCTCTCTACCCGGCGGACTCAGTCTTCGTAAACAACTACCTGACGACACCGGGCTCTCCCGCCCCCGAAGTCTGGGGCATGATCGAAGATCTGGGTTTTAAAATCGAAGTGGATTACCAGCAGCCGGTGGCGGGCTGAAACAGGCCTCTAGTTTCGTTTTCAGTTGCGTGAACCTCCTGGAATGCACAATTAGCGTGCATCACAGGTACATCCTGTCTTGGGCCTTACTATATCTACTACTGAACGCCCAGCGCCGCTAGCCACATTCCATATCTTCTACACATGTTCATTATCGTCTTTTTGATTCAATTGGGGTATCGTTCTACCGAGTCAAGAAGTAGCATTCGTACACACTAACCAAACAGGACTTACGAATTCACAGAGTTGGCCAGAAGGACAAGCAGAAAAGAGAGAAGATGGTGACCAGCGGTGAGAAATTTCGGGAATATGGCTTTATAGCCTCATTCTATTTCATCGCAGTCGGAGTTCTTTATCTTTGGGGCTACTGGTCACGCTTTGAGATCAATATATTGGAATATATTTCTTTAACTGACATCGCGAAGGTGACCCTGATTCCAATCATCTCCTCGTTTCTCGTCTTTGCATCAGGGGTGATCCTTGGGGAGTTATTGGCTGGCGAAGCACTTCCTCATGGTGGAGGAGCTAATACACCAACGGGCATTTTCCTCAATAAGCATAAGTCACTTTTACTACAGTTGTATTTGGCAATTACGTTCGCAGTCTATTATTTTGGGTCAATTCAAAAGTGGTATATCCTCCCAATGATTATTTCTTTGCCTATAACAACAATTCTGCGCAATCAAGGATTCCTGAAGGACTTGATTCCCCACGATGGCACTAACAGGATAACTCTCCTCCTTTTTTGTGTGCTTCCATTTTATGCATATGGTCATGGAATACTCAGCGCAGAAAAGATCATAACCGGAATTAGCTATAAGTATATTGAAGTCGAATCGAATAAACTTGACGATGTCCACAGTGATAAAGCTGACAGGAAAGAGCATAGAACTTTGAAATTTATTGGCTTCATGAACAACTATGTTTTCTTAATGCCAGTAGAAAATAAGACCATAATAGTTGCTAAGTTCGATAGCCTGGAGCCAATTACATTGAAAACCTATTCAAAGCCCAATTAATATCGCTCATCAATAAGAATACTTCTATAGACAGCTTTTCCTCTTCATTCTTCTCTTAACCCCTCTACCACCGGCTGTTGCGCCGCCCAGCGAGCAGGGAAATAGCCGGCAACCAGCGTCGCAACCGCCGCCAGACCGACGGCTTGGGCTAGGGCACCGAAGGGAAGGATCATCTGAATCGTCCAGCCGAAGGACTGCTTGTTGATCACTTTGATCAGCAGCAATGACAGCAGCCCGCCGCCGACTAGCCCCAGCGCGATGCCAACCACACCCAGATAGGCCGCTTCCCACAAGACCAACTGTCTGATTTGCCCCTCACTGCCGCCGATGGCGCGCAGCGTGGCAAACTCTCTGCGCCGTTCCAGCACCGAGGTCACCAGTGTGTTCACGATGCCGAGCATGGCGATGATCACGGCGATCGCTTCGAGCACGTAGGTCAGGAGGAACGTCCGGTCGAAGATGTCAAGAATCTCCTTCCTCAACTCGCCGTTGCTGATGATCAGCGGTGGAAGCGTCCGATCCTGCGCTTGCTCCAATCCGCCGGCTATCGCCTGCCGGACCTGCTCCCTATCCGCCCCGTCGTTCAGATAGATCGGAAAGACCGTCACGAGTTCATCCTGCCAGAGCGACTGATAGAGCCCTCGATCCATGACCAGCTTCCCGCCGTCGGTGGCATAGTCGTAGAACACCCCTACGACCGGAAATGATTTCGCTCCTTGCCGCGTCATGATCTCCAACGATTGGCCTTCGCGAATGCCGAGCCGGTTGGCCAACACTTCGGATACGACAACCCCGCCACTGTCGACGGCCTGGTTCAAGAGATCGGTGGAGTTCCCCTGCCGGACGAGATACTGACTGCGCCTGGCATGGAGGCGCAGATCGCGTGAGACAATCGCCACACGCTGCCCCTTCACCTCAACCCGCACATCCCGATAGGTATCCACCTCCGCCACGCCGGGGATGGTAGTCAGCACATCGCGCCAGCCCGCCGGGAGGCTCTTCGCGCCGCTCCCGCTATTCGCTTCCCGCAGCCAGGTCGAGGGAGCCACGACGATGTCGGCGATCACGGTCTCGTTGATCCAGACTTCGACCGTGTGCCGGAAACTGCGCACCATGATGAGCACGCCGATCATGATCGCCAGCCCCACCATCAGCGCCGAGACCGTCACGCCGTTCCGGCCTGGGTTTCTGGCCGCATGCTCCACCGCGATCTCTCGCATCGCGCCCTGAATACCGGCGGGTCGTTCGCCTTGTAACGTCCGTTTTTTCCAACCAGTAATACAGAATGGCGCAAGGCAGGACAGCCCGGCCAATAAACAGAATGTGGCGAGATAGCCCAGAATCGGCACGCCGCCCAGCGGTCCGGCAAAGGCAAGCAGCCCGGCCAAAACGAGCAACCCGATCCCGCCAGCCGCCAATCCCCCTACCCGCAGTTGTCGGCTGCTCTCGTAATCGCCGGGAGCCAACGCTCGCACGGTAGCGGTGCGGCTGGCATCCAGGCTCGGTCCGATCGCTCCGATCATGGAGACGAGACAGCCGATGAGAATCCCTTCAACGGACGCCTGCCAGAGTTCCGCTGAGTCGAACCAGGATGCAGAACCTTGACTCACCGGGGTATAGAGATCCGAGATCGTCCGGCTGACCAATGTGACTAACTTCTGTGCCAGCAGGATGCCGCCCACGCTCCCGACGATCCCGCCCAGCAGCCCGAATAAGACTGCCTCAGCGAGAAACAGCCAGGCCACACGCGACTCCGTCATGCCGATCGCGCGGTAGATGCCGATCTCGCGTCGGCGCTGCGCCACAGCGAACGCCATCGTGTTGTAGATGAGAAACATGCCGACGAGCAGCCCGACCCAGCTCAAGACCGTGAGGTTCAACCGGAATGCCCGTACCATCTGCTCGACCTGACGCGTCCGGCTCGCCGGCCGCTCGACCGCGACATGCGGCGGCACGACTGCGCGCACGGCCTGCGCCGCTGCTTCAATTTCGACCTCAGGGCTTGTCACCAGA
This sequence comes from Nitrospira sp., assembly GCA_013140455.1. Taxonomy (GTDB): domain Bacteria; phylum Nitrospirota; class Nitrospiria; order Nitrospirales; family Nitrospiraceae; genus Nitrospira_D. The sequence goes on from JABFSU010000075.1 coordinate 28,760, forward strand.
TCGATCCGGTCCAGCTTCCCGACCATGCCAAAGAGGACTTGGGCAGCGGCAATGTCCATGATCGCCACATGATCCCAGGATGAGACCCGGTCGGATCGGTCCTGAATCACGCCCGCAATCCGCGCTTGCACCTGCCGAGCCCCGACTTGGAGCTGGATCGTACTCCCCCGCTCAAGGTGCCACTCAGCCGCCAACTTTCTTCCAAGGTAGAGGCTGTCGGCTTTCAATAAGTCAGCGAGGGGATTGTCATCCTGCCCCTGCATTACTCGAAAACCGCGGGAGTCAAACTCCGCCAGCAGATCCAGACCGATCACTTGCAGCGCCCCACCCGGTTGCCCGGCATCGAGCCGCACCGCCGTCTGCACGATTACCGGTGCTGCAGAAGCCAAGCCCGGTACTTCCCGCACCTTCACGATCAGTTGTTCATCCAGCCCGAAGTCTCCACCTGACACTTCTAAGGTGGTCGGACCGGCGACAGTGAGCACTGCCTGTTCAAATGAATGCAGCACCTCCACATTGGCCGTCCGCACCGCTACCGAAGCAGCCACCCCCAGCGCCACACCCACAATAGTGAGCCCGGTCCTGAAGGGCCTCTGGGTCATGTGGGACAAGAGCAGAAGCGCGATGACCTTCAGCCACGCCATCTTAAGGCTCCCGGCGGTGAACACATAACAGACACCTACGTAGCAATGCGGTGATTGGGAATACCTGCACACACGAAGGATTTACGGGCTGCACAGAATGGCCGTTTCGTTTACAGGTCGCCGACCCTTTGCTAGATTGACGAAGAACATTTGATCGGGAGTCACACATGGCACGTAGTCGAGGGAACAACGCACTTCAGATAGACCGGAGCCCGAAGGCCGAGTTCTCCATTACCCCTCGGCAACGGGAAATTCTCAAGATGGTCGCCCTGGGCCATACGAATCGGGAAATTGGGGAGTCCCTGGCCATCAGCATCCGCACCGTCGAGGTGCATCGCTTCAATCTGATGCGGCGGCTGAATGTCCGGAACGTGGCGCAGTTACTTCGCCAGGGCCTTCAGCAGGGATTACTGCCTCGCAACTTCGGCCTCAAGTAGCGTCAGAGTTCTTTGACCTTCCCCTTACAATCCGCAATCGATCCGTAGCCTTTCTTCTTCAGCTGCGCCGCGAGTTCCGTTTCCAACCGTCCGAAGGCTCCCAGCCCCTCTTCAACCAGAACGGTGCCGACCTGCACCGCCGAGGCTCCGCAGAGGAAGTGCTCGAAGGCATCGACCCCGTTCATGACGCCGCCGGTGCCGATAATGGGAATCTTTCCCTGAAAGATTTTGTAGAAGGCGCGCACGTTCGCGAGCGCCACGGCCTTGATGATAGTGCCGCCCAACCCGCCAAATCCGCCCTTCGGCTTGATCACGACTTCTTCACGGTCCGGGTCCACCACCAGCCCGTTGCCGACCGAATTAATCATATTGAGAAAGTCGACCTCGCAACGGCCGATCACCTTGCCCATGACCTCATGGTGCGCCGGATCGAAATAAGGCGGCAGCTTCACGCCCATCGGAACGGTGATGACCTTGCGCACCCGCTTGAGCAAGCGTTCGGACGCTTCCGGGTCATAACCGATCTGCGGCTTGCCGGGAATATTCGGGCAGGAGAGATTCACTTCGATCAAGTCGGGCTTCGCCGCGTTGATCGTGGCCGCGATCGTCGGGAAATCGTCTTCGCACAGTCCCGCCACACTCGCGATCACCGGCTTGCCGAACTGCTTCAATTCAGGAATGAGTTCGGCATAGGCCCGATAGCCGAGGTTGGGCAATCCCATCGAGTTGATCGAGCCGCCGGGGAATCCGTAATAGCGAGGCTCCGGATTACCCTGGCGCGCCTCGACGGTCATCGACTTGGTGACAATGGCTCCCGCGCGGGACCTGCCCAGCGCCACCAGTTCGTCACGCGTCACACACAGCGCACCCGCTGCGTTCATAAAACAGCTGGGAAACTTCACCCCTGCGATCGTCGTGGAAAGATCGGTCATGCTACCCCCGTTAAGGCCGGCGACGGCGCGCGCGAAACAAGCCGCCCATCCTGCATCGTCCAGATATAGTCGGCGCATTGCGCGGCCGTCTGGCTATGCGTCACCAGCAAGACGGTGACGTCGCCTGCTTTCGTCAGTGATCGAATCAACGTCATGATCTCTGTTCCTTGATGCGAATCGAGGTTCCCGGTCGGTTCATCAGCCAGCAGTAATTTCGGCCGGTGCGCAAGCGCCCGGGCGATCGCGATCCGCTGTTGCTCGCCGCCCGATAGTTCTCCGGGACGGTGATGCTTCCGGTGACCCATATGGACCAGCTCCAACACTTCCTCGACCCGTTGTGCGACGGACCGACCGCCGTCTCCACGCAACATCAATGGCAGCGCCACATTCTCCAGGGCCGTCAGCCCTGGGACCAAGTGAAAGGCTTGAAACACAATCCCGATCAACTCCCGCCGCGCCATCGTCCAATCGTTACTGGCAAATGTGGTGGTCGCCCGCCCGTCGAGATAGAACTCTCCGGATGAAGGCCGATCGAGTCCTCCCACCAGATTCAGCAACGTACTCTTCCCGCATCCGCTGGGCCCGACGAACGCGCAGAACTCGCCGCGGCCGACATCGAGACTCACCTCATGCAACGCCGCCACAGCGGCCTCGCCACGCTCATAGGTCTTGGACAACTGGACCAGCTTTACCATGTCCCCGGGAAACCTCAGTTTCTGTGATTCCTGGTGCAACGGTCGTCCTCGTATAACACAACCATTTAGAGCCCCACAACCTTGACAGTCGACCGCTCCTCGCCTACAACCTGCCGCATCTCCCATGTCTTGAGGGGTAACACGTGACGGGATCGTGGCCTCAGAAACTGCCGGGTCTGATACGGCACAGCGTCCGGTTTTTCCTGCCCGCTGACTGCGCCGCCTGTGGAGTACCGCTCACGACCGATCCCGTTCCGTTGTTTTGTACGACCTGTTGGGAAACTATCGCTCCGCTCAGGCTGGCTCGCTGCTCGCAATGCGACCGTCCGTTGCCCTCGCCCGTCGCACTCACCTACAGCCCCACCCATCGCTGCCACCGCTGTACGGTTCGCCCTCCCGCCTATGCAAAAGCCTGGACGCTCTATCCCTATCTGCCGCCTTTGCAGGACGCCATCTGCCTGTTCAAGTACCGGGGGAAAGTGTCGCTGGCCAAGCCGCTGGGACGCTTAATGCTCAAGGCTCTCCCTGCTTCGCTGGATATAGACCTCGTCATTCCCGTCCCGTTGCATCCGACCCGCTTGAGAGAGCGTGAATTCAACCAATCGCTGCTGCTCGCCGACCAGGTAGCCAAACATGTCGGCCGCCCGCTCTCATTCACCAATCTCGTTCGCACCGCACCGTCAGAACCTCAAAGCACCTTGTCGCGCAAAGAACGACTGAAAAATCTCCGCCGGGCCTTTGCCGTCCGCCACCCGGAGTCGATCGCGCAGAAACGCATTCTGCTCATCGACGATGTCTTTACGACTGGCACGACCGTAAACGAATGTGCCAAGGTGCTGCGAAAAGCCGGAGCAGAAGCCGTCTTCGTCCTCACACTGGCACGAACGATCGAATCGAGTGTCGTGCCTGACCGAATCCTGGCCCAACGCGCCAACGGTCTACTCGGAGTCTTGAGAGGATAGCCATGCCGATCTATGAGTACCTCTGCCGCAATTGTCGCAAGCGGAGCACTTTGCTTGTGCTGAGTCTGTCCAGTTCGACCGCGCCGGTCTGCAAACAGTGTGGGAGCCAGTCTATGGACCGTCTCCTGTCCCGATTCTCCTCCCCCAAGTCCGAGGAGGCTCGGCTTGAATCCCTTTCAGCCCCAGACAACCTCGATGGGCTGGATGAAAATGATCCGGAGTCAGTATCCCGCTTTATGAAGCACATGGGGGATGAGATGGGTGAGGATGTCGAACAGGATGTCGAGGCCATGATGGATTCGGCCGATAGCGGGGCCTCCGATGACGGTAGCACTGACAGTCTATGACAGGCATTGTCATGTATTTTTACTTGACAATCCGCCCTCACTCTCTAAAATGGCCCTTACCTTCTGGAGTCTTATGAAAAACAGACCTTCTCAGAACAGGTGGGACAATGGGGACAGCCCCGAAGAGCGAATTGATGACGGTGTCGGAGACGTGTCTGTACCTGAAGATTACGACCCGCACCCTCTATCGCTATATACAGAACAGACAGATTCCAGCCTTCAAGCTTGGGAAAGAATGGCGATTCGTTCGTTCGGATCTGGAACAGTGGATCCGCGACCGGACCAGAACCGCCCTCCCGTCATAAATTAGGATCGATCTATGTTCGCTGGCGAGTATCTCTGCAAAGTCGATGAGAAGGGGCGTTTCATCGTGCCCTCTCCGATCCGCGAGCAGATCGAAGCCGACGGCCAGGCTGTCACGTTCCTCAAAGGCCCGGAACAATCCCTCCTCATCTATTCATTGAAGGAATGGGAAAAGGTCTTGGACCGGACCAAGACGACGCTCGACGAAGACCAGAGCCGTCTCTTTATGCACTTTGTCGTTTCCGAGGCAGGCACGTCAGAAATCGACAAGACCGGCCGCATCCTCATTCCTGGCCGTTTGCGGAAACAGATCCCCTTGGATGAAGATCTCGAAATTATTCTGGTCGGGATGTATCACCGGATGGAAGTTTGGAATCCCAGCGAGTGGCGCCGCTACATTGCCCGCACCGAAGACCGCTACGAACAGAACATGTCGAAGATTCAGAACCTCCTATAAGTTCGCTCCATGCCTGCCGGACGACGTCGCACAGGCTCCCATCATACCAAAGTCCCCGTTCGCGTTGTCTCCTATCGAACGACGGCCAAAGCTAAACCACTATCGAAGCAACCGTCTGAACCCAATCTACACCCAGCCGTTAGACCGTCACGTCCCCAAGCGCCACTTCATATCCCTGCGCCCGCTGCAGTCGTCACCGCTGAATCCATCGACATCACGCTGCCGGTTCCTCCCAGCATCAATCATCAGTACGCCACGGTCCAGGGCCGTCGGGTCCTGTCTTCGGCCGGCCGAACCTATAAGCAGCATGTCGGCCAACAGCTCTGGCTGGCCTTGTCGCAATCCCCCCACAAACGAGCTCTGATGCATCGGATTCAATCGGAACCCCTGGCCCTCTCCATCCGCTTTTATTTCACCTCACCACTCCGCCGTGATGTCGATGGCGGGCTCAAAATTGCCCAGGACGCCCTCTGTGAGGGAATCGGCCTCAATGACAATCGTATTGTGGAAACACATCTCTATAAGGATGTCGATCGAACCAATCCCCGCATCCGGATTTCCCTCTCCCCAGCCGCCCCATAGCAATCCCAATACATCCAGCAGCCCTCTTTAGATTCCGACACACTCGACCGATAAGGGTGTGAACTCTTTTAACTATTTACCTTGTCCGTAGCCATGGCCACAAAGACGATTTCGATCGATCAACTACGCACCGGGATGTACGTCGCCAAAATCGACCTGTCCTGGTTCCAATCACCGTTCCTCCGGCGCTCGCTGCTCATCGAACACGCGACTCAAATTGAGAAACTGCGCCGCGCCGGAGCACAACACCTCGTCATTGATCTGTCCCGCGGGGTTGATGTTGCAACATCAACGACCCTCGACCGGCCCATCTCTTCCCAAGAGATCACGCTGACGCCAAATACACCTCTATCGAAACCCGTCCCCAAGCCATTGACCCAACTGAATGAAGAATACGCCCAAGCGCGTGTGGCCAGGAAACAACTGGAGCAAGCCGTTCACTCGGTCTTCTCGTCGATTTCAGAACAGGGATCCGTCGATCCCCAGCTGGCAGCAGAAGCCGTTCAAGAAGTCTCCATCGTCACCAGGACTCTCCCCAACTCGGCCATCTTCATGGCTCTTAGCCAGCAGCGGGCAGGCGATTCGTCGCTCAGCCAGCATGCCCTGTCCACCTGTACCTTAGCCCTCGTGGTGGGGCAATCGTTCGGCTACAATCCGCTCGAACTCCAGGAACTGGCCTTGGCGGCGCTGCTTCACGATATCGGCCTGCTCCAGGTTCCTGCACCCATCATCCAGCGAAGCGCCAATACCTCTCATCCGCTCTCAAGGCAGGATCGTCAGCTGCTCCAATCGCATCCCCAATTAGGCATCCTCGCGCTCGAACGGCAAGGAGGATTTGAAACCAAAGTCTTGCAGATGATCAGGGAACATCACCTCCGCCTCGATGACTCCGGCTATCCCCAAGGCGCCAAAGGCGAGTTTACCTCGGAGCGCTCACGCATCCTGATGATTGCGGATTACTACGACGAGCTGATTACCGGGTTCGGCGGAGCGTCACCGCTTGCGCCCCATCAAGCGCTCCAACGGATTTTTCGGGAGGCCCAGGATAGAGCGTTCGACCAGGTGATTCTCTCGCGATTCATCAAACTGATCGGCATCTACCCGGTTCACAGCCGTGTGCAGCTGAACACCAAAGAGCAAGCGGTTGTGACTGAGCTGAATCCATCAACGCTGCACCAACCCGTCGTCACGATCACTCATACCCCCAGCGGGCATGAGACTCCAAACCTTCTCGTCATCGACCTGTCAAACCAAGTGAATGTCACGCCGGAACGGGCCATCGACAGGGTGCTGGATTCCCCGGAACTCGTCCATCCCGCCCCCTCTTCACAAGCCGCCTAGCCCACGACAGAGCACGCCCCCCGCAATGTCGCCGGGTACAACCTGCACATGAAGACGATGGACGACTTGAACCGATTGCTACTCGTAGCGTAACGCGTCGATCGGATTGAGGCGTGCCGCTTTATGGGCCGGATAGAGACCGAAGAAGAGACCAACCGCGAGCGAGAAGAGAAACGCGGCCACGACCGTATTACCGGAGATAATCGTCGGCCATCCCGCAATGACCGTAGTTAAACGGGCTCCCACAACACCGAAAAGAATGCCGAGCGTCCCGCCGACCACACTCAAGGCCATCGCTTCGATCAAAAACTGCATGAGAATATGCCGCCGCTTGGCACCGACCGCCATCCGAACGCCGATTTCCCGCGTCCGCTCGGTCACCGACACCAACAGAATGTTCATGATGCCGATGCCGCCGACAAGAAGTGAGACGGCCGCAATCGACAGCAACATCACCGTCAGCGTCTGGCTCGTGCCTTCCTGGACCTTACCGATATCGACCTGCGTCCGAATGGTAAAATCATCACCTTGCTCGGTCTGGAGACGGTGCCGGACCCGCAGGAATTCACGAATCTGGTCGACCGCGGCAAAGAGATCTTCTTGCCGTTCCGTCATGGCAAACAACGCGCCGACCGATCCGATGAACTGCGTCCCGAAGACTTTCCGCTCAGCCGTGCTGAACGGGATAAACACGATGTCGTCCTGATCCGACCCCTGGGCCGATTGGCCTTTCGGCGCGAGCACGCCGATCACGCGAAACGGCACATTCTTGATCCGAATGACGGACCCGACCGGCTCTTCTCCCGCTTCAAATAAATTCTCCACCACAGTTTGTCCGACCAACGCCACACGCACCGCGGCATCCAGATCCGCCTGGATAAATGGGCCACCGCTGGTAAACGACCAGTCGCGGATCGTCAGATAGCTTGGAGAAACTCCATTCACGGGCCCATTCCAATTCTTATTTCCGTTCACAATCTGCATGACATCGCGTTTCGCCCACCCGGTATCTTGCAGCAGCGGAATACGCTTCTTCATCTCCAGCGCATCGGACACATTCAGCGTGACCGCACCACCCTGCCCGCCTCGAACGCCGCTGACCGTCGTGGACCCCGGCAGCACGATGATGACATTGGTGCCCATACTGGCAACTTGCGCCTGCACCGCGGCCTTGGCCCCCTCCCCGATGCTGACCATGGCAATCACGGCGCCGACTCCGATGACGATCCCCAACATCGTCAGCCCGGCCCTCAGCCGGTTGCGGCTGAGAATACGGATCGCCGTCATGAGCGTGAGAAGTAGAAATGCCGGCATCAGCGTCCAACCAGGGATGAGGGGTGCTTGGGCTTAGTGCGGCGATCCGTGAGCACTTGGCCGTCTTTGATCACAATCTCGCGAGCGGCATACGCTGCAATGTCGGATTCATGGGTCACCAAAATGACCGTGATGCCTTCTTCCTTGTTCAACCGATCGAGAATCATCATGATTTCCCGGCTCGATTCCGTATCCAGATTTCCGGTCGGTTCATCAGCCAGCAACAAGGATGGCGTCGTGACCAACGCGCGCGCAATCGCGACTCTCTGTTGCTGCCCGCCGGACAATTGCGTCGGGTAATGCTGTTCCCGCCCCTTTAATCCGACACGCTCGAGCGCCGCTGCCGCCAGCGCCCGCTGCTCGCGAAGCGGCAGGCCCCGGTAAAAGAGGGGAAGCTGCGCATTCTCCAGCGCGCTGGTACGGGGAATCAGATTGAAACTTTGAAAGACGAACCCGATCTGTCGATTCCGAATCTCGGCCAGCTCATCGGCGCGAAGCGCCGCGACATCGACTCCATTCAGCCAATAATGGCCTTTGGTCGGCTGATCCAGACAACCCAACATGTTCATCAGAGTCGACTTCCCTGACCCCGACGAGCCCATGATCGCGACAAACTCGCCTTGCTCGATCGTCAGATTCAACCCGCGAAGCGCCTGCACCTCTACATCGCCCAGGCGATACACTTTCCACAAGTCTTGGCATTGAATCAATGAGACCGGCTGTCCGTTACCACGAGTCATGAGCATCCTGTCTCTTCACCGGCCTTCGGACAAGAACGACGCGGAGCGGGCGATGAGGACTACATGCCACGGTCACGCGTACGACGCTGTCCGCCGCCACCACCGAAGCCGGGAGGCAGCTCACTCCCTTGGCGATTCGCTCGTGGCACATCCAGTCCCACAATCACCGCATCCTGCTCCCCCAGCGATCCGCCGACGATCTCTGTCCAAACACCGTCTGAAATTCCTGTCTGAACAGACACGGACACCGGCTCACCGGACTCATCCTGCGTCCACACCTTGCGTGTAGGATTTCCGGACTCCACAGAGCCGGACGACGACCGATTTGCAGCCGGTCGGCCTTCGGCCTTGGCCGGTTTCCCTTCAGCCGATCCGCCTTCCGCACGGTCACTCTTAGGCGGTGAAAAGCGCAACGCCGCATTCGGCACCTTGAGGGCCTGTTCTTTTTGCGCGACGATAATGGAGACATTCGCCGTCATCCCGGGCTTCAGGCGCAAATCCTGATTGTCGACGGCCACCACGACGTTATACGTCACCACATTCTGCACATTGATCGGAGCCAGCCGGACCTGGCGGATCGATCCCGAGAACCGCACACCGGGATAGGCATCGACGGAAAACGTCGCATCCTTTCCCTCGCTGATCCCGCCGATATCCGACTCGCTCACATTGGTATCCACTTGCATTTTCGTCAGATCGAGGGCGATGAGAAACAGATTCGGTGTGGCGAAACTGGCCGCGACCGTCTGACCCACTTCAATATTTCTGGCCACCACAATGCCATCGACGGGTGAACGAATCGTGGTGTATTTCAGCTCCAGCTCAGCCGAGTTCAACGCCGCTTCAGCCTGTCTGACTTGCGCCTCGGCCACATGCACCTGCGCTTCCGCGCCCTGCGCGTTGGTCACGGCCACATCCACATCATTCTGCGATACAAAGTTCTGATCGATCAGAGAACGAACCCGTTCAAGCTCGCGTTTACGCTGCGCCCCGTCCGTCTTGGCGCGGGCCACATTCGCCCTCGCCATTTCGAGGTTACTCGCAGCCTGATCCCGGCGGGCCTTGAACGGCTCCGGATCAATAATGGCGACGATATCTCCGGCCTTCACCCGCGAATTGAAGTCCGCATGGAGACTCTTGATCATCCCGGAAACTTGGGAGCCGACTTGCACCGACACCACCGGGTTGATGGTACCCGTTGCGCTCACGATAGAGACGACGGAGCCCCGCTCGACGGCGGCGGTCCGGTAACGCACCGGCGCCTTCCGTTCTCCAGTGAAGAACACATACCCGCCGATGGCAAGTCCCACCGCCAAAATGCCGAGGACAATACCGAGTCGCCGCATAGGGAGATCCTTATCTGACCAGAAGTGAAACTATCATATCAGGAAGCTACGCGGCGAATCATCCCGCGACAGACCCCGAAAGCACGAGGGCCGTTCCCCCTTATGGGAGAACGGCCCTCAGCGAACACGGCATCGCCCAGGAGACAGTTACGGGCTGACGGAAATGCGATCCTTGATCATGTCGAACGTCTCCTTGGGGACCACACTCTTGGCCACCAACTCGCCCTTCACACGATAGGGGCGATTCGTGACGATCCGATCGGCTTCGTCCTTCTTCAACCCCAGGAACAACACCATATCGCTCGCAGATGCCTTGTTCACATTCATCGCCGCCGAGCCGGCCGCAGGAGCACTCGGCGCCGATGCCGTCGCTGCCGCCCCCGGAAGCGGAGGGAGTGACGCGGACGGCGTCAGCGAACCGGTCACCGAACGGGAACGGTCTTTGAGCTCCTTCTGATAACGGGCCACCAGCGACTTCAGCGTCTCATTGTGACGCTTCACATCTTCATACTCCGCCCGCACGTTCCGATTCTGGGAAGAGACGGCTTTCAACTTATCTTCCAATTCTTTCGTGCGCGTGTCGAGCGAGCCGCGCTCTTTATCCCGACCATGCTCAATGCGCTGCAGTTCGTCACGAGCCGCTTGCGCCTCGCCGCCGAACTTGACGTTCAGCTCCTTCAGCGTCTTCACCTGCTGTTCCATTGCGTTCTTCTGCTGGCGCGTCTTTTCCAGTTCCATCTTCGCGCTATCAGCCTCTGCCAGCGCATCCTGATATTTCTTATTCGAGACTACGCAACCGCTGGTCATCATGGCCACGACCACCAGCACTGACAAAATCCACTCACGTCTCATACGAACCTCCCCCTCTTACTAGTGACCGAGTATTAGTGTGATCGACCGGTGCGCTACGAACAGAACACACCCGTAGCTTCCATCCATACGATACATATTCAATTTGTGTGTATGCCAACAGTCCCTCTTTGTCAACTTATTTGCAGCTGGCGCCGTGGATCCACATCGCTCAGGAGCACCCGGCAAGAAGCCTCTGTGAACTTGACGGCAGCGGATAGCTCTGTGATGATCGCGACAATACGTCATCTCCACACGCACACTTTTCAATACAGGAACGTCATGACTGAATGGGGACCTGCATTAGCGGTTATCCTTGGCATTGTGGAAGGGCTGACGGAATTTCTGCCGGTCTCCTCGACCGGGCATCTGATCCTCGTAGGCCATGCACTCGGGTTCACAGGCGATGCTGCGGCCAATGCCGAAATCTCGATTCAGCTCGGGGCTATTCTTGCCGTCATCGTCTTTGAGCGAGAGAAAATCCGCCGCCTGCTCACCGGCGCATGGCAGGAACAGGCCGCGTTGCAGACCTTGCAGCGAAGCGGCCAGCATTCGACCTGGAACGCACTGATCCGGGCGTCCATGCAGTCCCATCCTCACTTATGGTTTGTGATTGGGTTAGGGCTCGCCTTTCTCCCGGCCGCGAGCGTCGGCTTCCTCGCTCACGGGTGGATCAAATCCGTGCTGTTCACTCCACAGACCGTCGCCGCCACCTCGATCATCGGCGGACTGATCATTCTCGCGGTCGAAGCCCGGCAGCCGAAAGTCCAGACCACCCAATTGGACCGGGTCTCGATCACGTCCGCCTTCTGGATCGGCGTGGCGCAGTGCGCCTCGTTGATTCCCGGGATGTCCCGATCCGGCTCAACGATCATCGGCGGCCTTCTCGCCGGACTCGATCGCAAAGTGGCAACCGAGTACTCCTTCTTTCTCGCCTTACCGACAATCATTGCCGCCACCGCCTATCAAATGCTGAAAGCGAAAGCCACGTTTGATCAGGCCGACTATGTAGCACTCGGCATCGGGATGCTCGTCTCGTTCCTCGTGGCCTGGGCCGTCATCGCAGCCTTTTTGACCTACGTCCAGCGGCACACCTTGCGGGTGTTCGCCTATTATCGGATCGCGCTCGGCATCCTCGTATTCGTCGTCGTGCGCTAGCACGCGGCATCCTGGAAATCGTTTCGTGTGAATCGGGAACGAGGCCCTACAAGGATGTTTCGTGGTGACGGAAAGACTGCAGGAGACGAAGAAGAATGACCCGCTACGTGCCGGGGGTCTGAACTGAGGGAGTCTCCGGCGACGCCGGCGAGACATCCGGCTTTTCAAACATGAAGTGAATGATCAGAAAGATCACGCCGACCGTGATCGCGGAATCCGCCACGTTGAACGCCGGCCAGTGATAGTTGTCGATATAGACGTCCAGAAAGTCGATCACCTCGCCGAAACGCAGCCGGTCGATGAGATTACCCACCGCCCCACCGAGAATCGCCGACACGCTTAACCGCCCCATCCAGTCGCGCTCCGGCATGCGGTAGAGAATCGTGCCGAGCAGCACCAGGGCAAAAATCGACGTGAGTCCGAAGAACACCATCCGAAAGGCATTGCTGCTCCCTGCCAACAATCCGAACGCTGCGCCCGGGTTGCGAATATAGGTCAGGCTGAACAGATTGGGAATAATCGGAATGGACTCATGCAATCGCATGGTCTGCACGATATGCATCTTCGACAGCTGATCGGTCACGATCACGCTGCCCGTCAGCGATGCCAGGACCAGATTACGCAGGATTGAGGCGCTCAACGGATTGCCTCCAGGCAACGGTCACAGAGCGTCGGGTGTTCCGTATCCGCACCGACTGCCTCGCGATAATTCCAACAACGCTCGCACTTGGCAGCCGATGACTTCGCCACCGATACCTGAATACCCGTCTGTCCGGCAGAGCTCTGCGAGAGCGTCACTTTTGAGACGATGAAGATCGTACCGAGATCCTTCTCGTAGGGTTTCAAAAACTGATAGGCCTTGGCATCCGCCTCAAGCTGAACATGGGCTTCAAGCGACGATCCGATTACCTTGTCGCGGCGGCTCGCCTCAAGCACACCCTGCACCTGGCTGCGATACTCCAGCAACGTTTCCCAGCGTGCAGACAACTCAGCATCAGCCCAAGCTGGATCAACTTCTGGAAACGCTGCAAGATGCACACTCTTCGTACCAGCTTCTTTCCGGACTCCCTCAGGCAACATGCGCCAGATTTCATCAGCCGTGAAGCTCAAAATCGGCGCCATGAGTCTGGAGAACATCACCAGAACATCACACAATACAGTCTGAGAACTTCTGCGAACCTGAGAATCCTTATGGAAGGTATACAGCCGATCTTTCAGGATATCCAAATAGATGGCACTCATATTCACTGTGCAGAAGTAATCCAGCTCGTGGATGATCTGGCGAAAGTCGAACTTCTCGTAACTTTCCTTCACGACACCCACGAGCCTATGAAGTTTAAACAACGCCCAGCGATCCAGCTCTGGCAATTGGTCGAAACCTACGCGATGGAGCGCTGGATCAAAATCATAGAGGTTGCTCAGTATAAATCGGCAGGTATTTCTGAGTTTCCGGTAAACCTCGATTTGTTGACTCAGAATAGTCGGAGAGATCCTAAGATCATCTTTGTAGTCTTGCGCCGCAACCCATAGGCGGAGAACTTCTGCGCCGGATTGTTTGATCACATCCTGCGGAGCCACGACATTGCCCGCCGACTTGGACATCTTCTTGCCCTGCCCATCGAGGACAAATCCGTGGGTCAGCACAGCCTTGTAGGGCGCGCGGCGATCGGTCGTCACACCGGCCAGCAGCGCGCTATGGAACCAACCCCGATGCTGGTCAGACCCTTCGAGATAGAGATCGGCCGGCCACCACTTTCTGGGCTTGAGCACAGCGGCAAAGCTCACGCCGGACTCAAACCAGACATCGAGAATGTCCCGCTCTTTTTCAAACGCGGTCCCGCCGCATTTGGCGCAGGCGGTCCCGGCCGGAAGCAGTTCTGCCGCCGATCGCTCGAACCACACATCCGCGCCCTTGGACTCCATGAGACCGGCGACGTGATCGATAATCTTTGGATCAGCCAGTACATCGCGGCAAGCAACACACGTGAAGCCGGGAATCGGCACGCCCCACACGCGCTGGCGTGAGAGACACCAGTCCGGCCGGTTCTGAATCATGCCGTTGATCCGGTCACGGCCATAGGCCGGAATCCACTGGACCCGTTCGATCTCCGCCAGGGCTTCCTTGCGCAGATCGTTCGTCTCCATCGACACAAACCATTGTTCGGTGGCCCGGAAAATGACCGGACTCTTGCAGCGCCAGCAATGCGGATAGGAATGATTGAGCGAGCCATGGCCCAGCAGCCGCCCATTGGCCTGGAGGAACTCCACAATTTTCGGATTGGCCTTGAAGACATGCTGGCCGGCGAACTCCTTCACGACGTCCGTAAACTTCCCGCCGTTATCGACCGGCGCCAGGATCTCCAGCTTCTCGCCGACCGACGCAGTCGCGTTATGGTTGAGGACCAGAATATAGTCCTCCATGCCGTGGCCCGGCGCGATATGCACGCAGCCGGTTCCCTGTTCTAACGTCACAAAGTCGCCGAGCAGAATCGGGGACAAACCGGTCGTCAGCGGGCGCTGCGTTTCCAGTCCTTCGAAGCCGTCTCCACCCTTCTTCACCCCTATGACGCGATAGCCTTCGAGATTGCACTCCTTCGCTACGCTCTCTAAGAGCTTCTCGGCCACGATCAGCAGTTCGTCGCCGACCTGGGCAAAGGCATAGTCGAAATCGCGATGGAGACAGACCGCTTGATTGGCCGGAAGTGTCCAAGGCGTGGTGGTCCAGATGACGACAGACACCGACTTGATGCCGTCGGGGAACGCGACACCGGGGAATGTGGCGCTGAGCACCGCCGGCGAGGTCACGATCGGAAATTTCACATAGACCCACGGCGAAGTATGGTTGTCGTACTCGACTTCCGCTTCCGCTAAGGCCGTTTGATCCTGCGTGCACCACAACACCGGCTTGAGGCCTTTATAGACCCCGCCGCGCTCGACAAACTTTCCGAACTCGCGAATGATCGACGCTTCATAGGCCGGCGTCATGGTGAGATAGGGCTGCTGCCACTCGCCCAATACGCCGAGCCGCTGAAACTCCTCGCGCTGAATCGCAACGTACTTCTCGGCATATTCACGACAGAGTTTGCGAATAGCCGGCGTGTCCAGATCTTTTTTCTTATCGCCCAGCTCCTTCATCACCTGATGCTCGATCGGCAGACCGTGACAATCCCAGCCCGGCACATAGGGCGCCTGGAAGCCCGCCATCGTCTTGGACTTCACGATGATGTCTTTGAGAATCTTGTTCAGCGCATGGCCGATGTGAATGCGCCCGTTCGCATAGGGAGGGCCATCGTGCAACACGTAGCGCGGGCGCCCCTCGCCGGCCGCCTGGATCTGCTCGTAGAGCTTCTCCTGCGCCCACCAGGCCAGCATCTCCGGCTCCCGCTGGGGCAGATTGGCCTTCATCGGAAAATCGGTCTTCGGCAGATTCAGTGTGGCTTTGTAATCCATAGCAATAGAGCAAACGCCGGGTCGTTCCAAGTGAATTGACGGGTGAATATACCGGAAGGAAGGGGGACGGTACCAGTGCTAACTAGCTGACAGACATCATTCTATCTAATGCGATCTTCGCCCAACGCTTGTCTTCGTCGGGCACCACGATGTGATTTACGACATGACCGTCGGCGAGATTTTCCATGGCCCAACAGAGATGCGCGCCGTCGATGCGAAACATCGTGGCGCATTGGCAGACGGTCGAGGAGAGAAAGAACACCTTCTTATCGGTCAGGTCGCGCTTCAAGCGGTTCACCAGATTCAGCTCGGTGCCCACAGCCCAGGCGGTGCCGGCCGGCGCCGCCGTCACAGTCTTGATGATGAACTCGGTGGATCCGGAGAGATCCGCCTTGTTCACCACGTCCTCATGACATTCAGGATGAACGATCACCTTGCCGTCAGGAAACTGCTTCCGGAAATTGTCGATATGGACCGGCTGAAACATCTGGTGCACGCTGCAGTGCCCCTTCCAGAGAATCAGTTTCGCTCGATGTATGGCTTCGCGAGTATTGCCGCCGTTGGGCTGAAATGGATCCCAGACGATCATCTGCTCGCGCGGCAGCCCCATCTTATTGGCCGTATTGCGGCCCAAATGCTCATCGGGAAAGAAGAGAATCTTCTCGCGTCTGGCCCAACACCATTCGATGACCGCTCGGGCATTGGATGATGTGCAGGTAATCCCGCCATGCTCGCCGCAAAATGCTTTGAGAACCGCAGCGGAGTTCACGTACACAGCCGGCATCACAGCTTCTTCCACCGGCAGGATGCGCCCCAACGTTTCCCAACATTGATCGACCTGCTCGATCGCCGCCATATCCGCCATAGAGCAGCCGGCAGCCATGTCAGGAAGAATCACCGTTTGCTTCGACCGGCTCAGAATATCTGCCGTCTCCGCCATAAAATGGACACCGCAAAACACGATATGGGGCCGCTCGGAACGCTCCGCTGCCAGCTTCGACAGCAACAACGAATCGCCGCGAAAATCAGCATGCTCAATGACTTCGTCCCGTTGGTAGTTATGCCCCAGGATCATGACCCGATCACCCAAGACGCGCTTCGCCTCGGCCGTTCGGCGAAAGAGTTCCTCGGACGAAAGCCCTTGGTAGTCAGTGATGGGTCTGGGTACGGTTATCGTCGCCTTCACACACACCTCAACAATGATCCAGAGTACTGGATTCTACGTTAGCCCCACCCCACAATCAACGAACCCGCTTCGTGAAGAAGGCCTAGCGGCCCGGTAGGTCTATTAGCCCGTTGACAACGACCGGGGCCGAGCATACGATCTTTTCATAGCTAGGGGGGCCATCAGGCTGAGAGTCCGAATGATCGGACGACCCTCACAACCTGACCTGGGTAATACCAGCGTAGGGAAGCGGACATGTCGCCGGACCACCGGGACGACTTTCAGCCGCACCCCTCCTGGCAGGTGCGGTTTTTTTTTGCATCACATGCTCCGCCGTAGACGAGAGGCAAGAGGCAAAAGGAAGGGGATCCCCATGGGTAATATGAATGGATCGAACGGCCAGAATAAAACGGACAGCGCAGCCACATTGACGACCGCGCCCTTCCCGGCATCGCGCAAAATCCACGTCAGCGGCGCCCATCCCGGCGTGCGCGTGCCGATGAGGGAAATCAGCCTCAGCCCGACCAAGTCCATGAACGGCGGCGCGCCGACTCCCAACGAACCCATCACGATCTACGACACCTCCGGTCCCTATACCGATCCTTCCGTCACCATCGACGCGCGCGCCGGGCTCGCCCCGCTCCGCCGCCAATGGGTGCTGGACCGGGCGGATGTCGAAGAGCTTTCGGACGTCTCCTCGCAATATGGCCGGATGCGCAAGGCCGATTCGAAACTCGACGAGCTGCGGTTCCAGCATATCCGCAACCCGCTCCGCGCCAATGCCGGACAAAACGTGACCCAGATTCACTATGCCCGCAAAGGCATCGTCACCCCTGAGATGGAATTCATCGCCATCAGAGAAAACCAGTCCCGCGAAGTGGCGCGAGAACTTGCCTCCCGCAACGGGCATGGCGGCGGCATCGCGCAACACCCCGGACAGGCCTGGGGCGCCAACATCCCGAAGGTCATCACGCCGGAATTTGTGCGCGAAGAAGTGGCGCGGGGCCGCGCGATCATTCCCGCTAACATCAACCATCCGGAAACCGAACCGATGATCATCGGCCGCAACTTTCTGGTGAAGATTAACTCGAACATCGGCAACTCCGCCGTCGCCTCGTCGATCGAGGAGGAAGTCGAGAAGATGATCTGGTCGATCCGCTGGGGCGCCGACACCGTGATGGATCTTTCCACCGGCAAGAACATCCACGAGACCCGGGAATGGATCATTCGCAATTCACCGGTCCCCATCGGCACCGTCCCGATCTATCAGGCCCTCGAAAAAGTAAACGGCAAAGCCGAAGACCTGACCTGGGAGATCTTCCGCGACACCCTCATCGAACAAGCCGAGCAAGGCGTCGATTATTTCACGATCCACGCCGGCGTCCGCCTCGCCTATGTGCCGATGACTGCCAAGCGCATGACCGGCATCGTCTCCCGCGGCGGATCGATCCACGCCAAGTGGTGCCTGGCCCATCACCAGGAGAACTTCGCCTACACCCACTTCGAAGAAATTTGCGATATCATGAAGGCCTATGACGTGTCGTTCAGCCTGGGCGACGGGTTACGCCCCGGCTCCATCGCCGACGCCAACGACGAAGGGCAGTTCGCCGAACTGGAAACGCTGGGCGAACTCACCAAGGTCGCCTGGAAGCACGATGTGCAGGTGATGATCGAGGGGCCCGGCCACGTTCCGATGCATATGATCCAGGTCAACATGGAGAAGCAGCTGAAGGAATGTCACGAAGCGCCTTTCTATACGCTCGGCCCGCTGACGACGGACATTGCGCCGGGCTATGACCACATTACGTCAGGGATCGGCGCAGCGATGATCGGCTGGTACGGTTGCGCGATGCTCTGCTACGTGACACCGAAAGAGCATCTGGGCCTGCCGGATCGCGAAGACGTGAAGACCGGCGTCATCACTTACAAAATCGCGGCTCATGCGGCGGACTTGGCCAAAGGCCATCCCGGCGCCCAGATCAGGGATAACGCCCTCTCGAAGGCTCGCTTCGAGTTCAGATGGGAAGACCAGTTCCATCTCTCACTCGATCCTGACACCGCCAAGAATTTCCACGACGAAACACTCCCGGACAACGCCGCAAAGGTCTCGCACTTCTGCAGCATGTGCGGGCCGCATTTCTGTTCGATGAAGATCACCCAGGACGTCCGGGACTATGCCGCGCAGTTACAAGTGGATGAGCAGAAAGCGATCCAGATCGGCATGAAGGAAAAATCCGAAGAGTTCAAAAAGTCCGGATCCGAGATTTATCGATAGGAGCAGCCCATGGCGAAGCCTACACCAGCCCCGTTAAGAGAACGAGATATCACCCGGCAGATTGCGCGGGAATACTATAAAGAGTTCGATTCACTCATTGAGAGCGACGTCATCATCGTCGGCGCCGGCCCCTCCGGTCTGATTTGTGCCCACGACCTGGCGAAGATGGGCTTCCGGACGCTCGTTGTCGAACAGAGCCTCGCGCTCGGCGGCGGCTTCTGGCATGGGGGCTATCTGATGAACAAAGCCACCATCTGCGAGCCGGCCAATGAAATCCTGGAAGAGATCGGCGTGCCCTGCAAGAAGATCAATGAGTGCGAGGGGATGTATATGGTCGATCCCCCGCATGCGACGGGCGCACTCGTCGCCGCCGCCTATCGTGGCGGGGCAAAGGTCTTAAACCTCACCCGTGTCGTCGATTTGATCTTGAGGAAAGACGGCATCCTCGAAGGCATCGTCGTGAACAACACCACCGCCGAGATGGCCGGCCACGACATCATCCACGTCGATCCCATCGCATTGGAAAGCAAGATCGTGGTGGATGCCACCGGACACGATGCGATCGTCGTCGACCTGCTGCACAAGCGTGGCCTTTACAAACCTGTGCCGGGCAACGGCGCCATGTGGGTCTCGCGGTCCGAGCAGGAAGTGATGGACCGGACCGGCGAGGTCTACCCGAACTGCTTTGTCATCGGACTGGCCGTCGCAGCCGTGTACGGCACCCCACGCATGGGCCCGGCCTTCGGCTCGATGCTGCTCTCGGGACGTTACGGAGCAGAACTGATTAAGAAGAAACTCAAGAACGAATAACCACACCAGTCTCCCGCGGCTTCTCAAAAACGTCTCCAGCAAGGCCGCAGGGAGTACAATCGACGAGGCGTACGTTTCTGGTACGTCGAGTCGATTGAACGACCGAGAACGCCGCTGGAGGCGTTTTTGAGAAGCCGATCATGGATGTACAAGATTTTTTAGAGCAGGGCCAAGGCCGTGAAGAGGACAAGCGCGAAGCCTGGCACCTCTTTCAGCAGGCGTATGAACGCCAGATGAAGGGCGACCTGGAAGAAGCCGTCAATCTCTATAAGAAATCGCTGGCCGTTCATCCCACGGCCGAAGCCTATACGTTTCTCGGATGGACCTACAGCTTCATGGGACGGCTTGATGACGCCATCGAGGAATGCCACAAAGCCATCGCGCAGGACCCCGACTTCGGCAACCCCTACAATGACATCGGCGCCTATCTGATCGAAAAAGGCGATTTCGATGAAGCGATCGTCTGGTTTCAGAAAGCCATACAGGCCAGGCGCTATGAAAGCCCGGCCTTCCCACACCTGAACATCGGCCGGGTCTACGAGAAAAAAGGCCGTTGGACCGAAGCAATCGAGGCCTACAAGAAAGCGCTCACGCTCAACCCCAACTATGCGCTCGCAAAGAAATCGCTGGGGCGACTGATCAGCTCCTTAAATTAGGATTGCATGGACCACACCGAACACACCATCCTCGTCGCCGTCACCGATATCTTCTTTTACACCAAAGTCCGCGACGCCTTGCGCACCGGCGGCTATCGCATCGAGAAGGCCCGAGCCCAACAGGACATCGCAGAAAAAACCGCCGCCACTGCTCCGGCAGCCGTGATTCTGGATATGAACGATCTGACCATCGATGCCTTTCAGGCCATCGAGACGCTGAAGTCCGATTCCCGGTCGAAGTCCATTCCCATTCTCGCCTATGCCAATCATGAAGAAGTGGATACCTGGAACAGGGCCAAGGCGCTGGGAGTGACGAAAATCGTCTCTCGCAATGAATTCTCGGCCCGAACCAAAGATCTGGTCGATGAAGTACAAAAGGGCGTCCGATGAAACAATCCCGTCTGCATGCACAGCATGTCCAACTCGGCGCGACGTTTGAAGAGGTCACCGGCTGGGAGATGCCCGCCCACTACGGAGACTGGCACGCGGAATACCGGGCAGTCCGTCAGACCGTCGGAGTCGCCGACTTTTCCCATCGTGGCAAGGTCAGAGTCACCGGCGACGACCGTGTAAAGTGGCTGCAGAGCGTCATCAGCAACGACATCCTGCCCCTCCAACCCGGCCAAGGCCGCTATTCCAGCTTTCTGACACACAAGGGGAAGATGCTCACCTACTTCCGCTGCTACGTGCAGACCGACGCGGTCATGCTCGAAGACGTCGGGGAAATCGGCGACGCGACCCATGCCGCGCTCAAGAAGTTTCTCCTCTACGGCACGAAAGCCAAGATGGAAAACTGTGCAGAGAGCTGGGGGTTGCTGCTGGTCAGCGGGCCCAAAGCGGCACAGACCGTAAAGTCAGCTTTTGGCGTCGATTGCAGCGACTTGCAGCCGGTGAACTTCGTCACAGCCCAGATCGGCGGGCACCAGGCCCTCGTCATCCGGACGGAAGAAACCGGAGAAGTCGATCTGGAGATTCTGCTTCCCGCAGATGCAGTCGCGACCGCCTGGACCAGCCTCATGGAAACCGGCGCGGCCATCGGCATCAAGGCCGTCGGCAGCCAGGCCCGTGAAGCCCTTCGCATGGAAGCCGGCATCCCGAAAGCCGGTTCCGAACTGAACGAAGAAATCGTTCCGCCGGAAGCAAACCTGGAAGGCAAGGCGTTCAGCCTCACGAAAGGCTGCTATCCGGGCCAGGAAGTCGTGGCACGGATGGACACTTACGGCAATGTGCGGCGAAAGCTCGTCGGTCTCGTGTTACGCGATGCGACGATTCCACCTAAAGGGGCCAAGCTGTTCAGCGGAGATCGTGAAGTGGGCTGGATGAGCAGCGCCACGACGTCACCGCATCAGAATGGCATCATCGCGCTTGGATTTCCGCTAAGAGACTTCAGTACGGCAGGCACGGCACTATCGATCGAGGTCGAAGGCAAGAAGCACGACGCGACGGTAGCGGATTTGCCCTTCTACCGCCGCGCCTAACAGAATACTTACTTCTCAGGATTTCTCGCCGCTGACACCGCACCGGCAAACTTGAGCAGGCTCGCCCGCTCTTCATCTTCCAACGCCAGCAAGAGATGCGCTTCTTCGCCGTGCATCAAACGCAGGCTCAGGAACGGCTCTTCCTTGCGCTTTTCCTTGTTGTCCCACATCGCATCGATCACCTGCACTTTATCCAACTGACCCACCGACACCACGTCGTACCGGAAGTAGGAATCGCCGATGACCATGTCGAACACGACATTGCCGGCGGTGAGCAGCACGAGATTGAACCGGCCCTGATCTTCGTAGCCTTCCGGAAGAAACTTATTGATATGGCACAAGGCCACTTTGCGATCGCCGAGAGCGGCGCGGAATTTTTCCTTCAGCGCCTGATAATCGATCTGCAACGCTTTTTCATCCGGGCTCGTCGCCGCTGCCGCTGCATCTTCTGCCTTCTTAAACACTTCATCTGCTGACATCAACCCTGCCATGACGTGATCTCCCCTCTGTGTCGTGCTATCCGACGTGATTTATAAGACTGCGTCCGCTGTTTTCCGTGCCTTGATCGCCCGCACCACCCCGATACACCCGAGCCCAGCCCAGGCAAATTCCAATAAGATGAAGCCCACCCGTTGATCCTCGATCGCCACCACGCCCAACAACAGCGACCCGATGATGTTCAAAGCCAGATAGCCTGCATCCAACTCACGCCAGATCCCGCTTTGGATCAGCGCGTAGGCGGTCAGCACCATGAGCGCGCCGACGACCGACAAGACCTGGAACAGCATAGAAGGAACACCTCTGGAAACCGGCATGGAACAAGCTGGTACGGTAACCGGCCTCTGGGCACGATTGCAAGGGGGTTCAGAGCAAACCCAGTAGCTTACCGGGCTGTCAGGCGGTGGGAAAAGCGCGTCTTCCCGGCGTCATCGACCACGGTAAGCTCGAACGACGCCTTGGTGATGCGAGCAAGACCGAAATTATAGTACCCGTCTTCGTTAATCAGACGGGTGGGATGCAACGTTTCACTCGCCACCGTCAACCTTCCAGGACGGGCCGAGAGCGGCCCTGCAATGAACTCATGGAAGTCGATGACGCCGTCCTGATTTGGGTCATAGGCATTCGCCTGCACCCAATGCACGTCGCCGCCGATGAATACGACATTCTTAAGCTTCTGTTCGAGAATCGCATCGACAATCACCTGCCGTTCACGTTCGAACCCCGTGCCATCCGGGCCGCCGGCCCAGCCGTCATACCCCGGGACGCTGGCGCCGCCGCCCTTAGGAATTGAGAGCGGCACCGACGTGGCAATCACTTTCCAGGTGGCCGTCGAATGGGTCACTCCATCGAGCAGCCATTGCAATTGCGCCGCCCCCAGCATGGTCTTGGCCGGACCATCCTGATCGGCATTGCGGCTGCGATACTGCCGCGTATCCAGAATAAAGAGTTCGAGATCGGCTCCATAGCGAACGGAGCGATACATCCGGTTCGGATCACCCGGCGGCGAGGCGATCGGCCAGTACTCGCGCAAGGCCTGCCGGCCAGCCGGCATCTGGTCGTCGAACGGCCCGGCGAAATTGTTCCGCACCTCGTGGTCGTCCCAGATCACATAGACCGGCACAGACTCCAGAAACCGCCGCAACGAATCAGCCCCGCGCTGATAGCGATGGCGTGCCCGATACTCCGTCAATGTAGAGGCTTTGAAATCAGCGCCCGGTTCGTTCGGCGGCGAGGGACAGGTATCGTCGCTGTAGATCGTGTCGCCCAAGAACAAGAAGAAGTCGAGACCCTGTTTCCGCAAGACGTCGAAGATCGGATAGCCGCCGGCTCCCTGCCGGCAACGCTGCTGCCCGCCCAGATCGCCGCTCCAGGCAAAAGCTACCGGCGTCGAACTCTGCGCCTCAGGCAAGGTCGTAAATTCACCCTGCGCCGCCAACGTCGCATCGATTGGAGAGGCACCATCTCCGATCCGTCCGACCAGCACATGATAGCGATAGCGCGTCGTCGGGACCGCACCTTCAAGAGGAATCGTCACTGTAAAGTCCGCCTCGGGACCGGTACTCATACGGGCTGTTCTCGCGACCGGAGCCACTGCCGAAGCCATCTTCGACGTGACCTCCCAGACGGACGGCGGAGCCCATTCCACCTGCACCAGCGCCGGCCCTTCCGTACGCACCCAGAGCAACGCCCCACGCGACGTCACCTCCCCCACCGTCACCCCTTGCGGAAGAACCTCCGGCTTCACCACCCCCACGGCCAGAAACGGACTACCCGGCGGTAGCCCCTCTCGTGAAGCAGACGTGCAACCGGTCGAAATAAGGGACAGCAGAATCGTGGCAATCAGCGGTGTGATGAATCGCATCGGACAGTCCTTACGCTATGGAGTTTGAGGGGTCAAGTCAGGCACTGAGGCCTTGAAAATGAGAGGCGCCCACCGGCATACTGAGCTCCATTACACGAGGCACACTATGCATGATGTCAACTGCTGCGCACCAAACTGTCAATCCAACCCCTATGCACCTGCGGGCACCAAGTCCCTGTGCAAGGACCATTTCCTGAATTTCCTCACCTGGCGCCGCCGCCGCGGCCCGCAGATGTTTCTGAAATACGCCGCCATGACGATGGAAGAACGCGACACCGTCTCCGCCGAATGGCAGAAGACCATCCAAATCGACGAAGTCCCTTCTAACTCACCGAAGAGCTGATCGCTGAAGCTACCCCCCTATCAAGCAACGGTGATCCTCTCCATCACCGCAACGCATTCTCGGAGCGTCATCCTTTCTTCCTTCTCTTACAAGCGGGCGACGATGTGGTGTTCTCCTGCGCGCATTCACCGAGCATCGCCCACAATTTAGAAGTACGATTGAATCCCGCATGCGCGGTGAGCGAGCAAAGAACAGCACCCCACCGCCCGCCCCAC
>JABFSU010000133.1 GCA_013140455.1 Nitrospira sp.
TTTATGGAAGCAGAGATGCTCCCTCGGGCCGTCGTGGTCGTCCTGGTCGACATGATCAATGTATTGGTCTCGGGAATAACCGGCATGACGATCTTGGTGCTCTATCACCCGAATTTTCTCGTCTTCAATGCGTTTCTTGTCGGCGGGTTCCTGCTTGTGGCAGTCATCTCCGGACAGGGCGGCGTAGTGGCAACTGCCGCCGTTTCGGAAAAGCACTATCAAGTCATGACCTGGATTCAAGATATTGCGAATAACCGGCTGCATTTCAAGGCCAGCCGCAGTACCCCCTTCTTGGTGGAAAAGACCGATCAGTTGCTAGACGAGTATCTCGCCGGTCGCCGGGCCCGATCGAATATTCTCACCTGGAGTCAGTACCGGAGCATCGTCGTGTGGGAGGCCGTCTGTCACAGTGGCATGATTGCGTTGGGGGGCTGGCTTCTGTCGGACGGGCAAATCACGCTCGGGCAGTTTGTCGCCGCGGAAGTAATCGTCGGCACCCTCCTCCTCAATTTGGACACAGTGACCCGCCGAATCTACGCGATGACCTATGTCCTGACGTCTCTAAGAGAATTGGATCGCTTCTTTGCCTTGCCCAAACATGACGCGTTTGACATGAGCACGAGCCTCAGCTTGCCGGATCCTGCGCTGTGCGGGCTCCATCTGACCTGCAAAAACGTGACATTTGCCTATCCGAATGCCCCCTTGCTGTTCGAGCACATCGACCTGGAGGTTGCGCCGGGGGAAAAACTCTCGGTACTGGTTCGGTCGAGCACTGAAAAGACCGCGCTGGCGCTGGTGTTGGCGGGTCTCTACCGGCCGGCATCCGGAGTCGTTCGATACAACGATGTCGACCTCCGCGACGTGCCGATGGACTACCTGAACGGAGCCCGTGGATTGGTGCTGGACTCTCAGCCCACATTATTCAGCGGCACGTTGGAAGAGAACATCACACTCGGACGACAAGCGGTTCGTTTTGCGGATC
The DNA here is from genome assembly GCA_013140455.1 of Nitrospira sp. GTDB lineage: Bacteria > Nitrospirota > Nitrospiria > Nitrospirales > Nitrospiraceae > Nitrospira_D. Next base: position 983 of record JABFSU010000133.1, read on the forward strand.
TCCAGTGGGCGATTAAACTTGTGGAGCTGCAAGACGAGATCGACCGGATGCCTCACGGCCTTGAGTCACCGGTTGAAGCAGGAGGCACCCAGTTTACCAAGAGTCAGATTCTTCGCATCCTGGTGGCGCGCGCCATCCTGACACGACCGCCCTTACTGATTTTCGATGGCACCTTGCATAATATGGAACCTCCCCTGCGGCAAATCCTCCTTCGCAGACTGTGCTCAAAGGAGGAATCGTGGACTGCGATCTTCGTGACCAATGATCCCGCAGTCGAGAGCTATGTGGATCGACGAGTCATCGCGTGACCCAGAGGCCTTCTGATATCCGAATCCCCGGGATCCGGCGTGGTGTACAGCGATAGATCACCGTGGTAGCATCACGTCATTCTGTGCGAGTGAGGCCTCATTCACCATGTTTCGCCCTTCTCCTAAGACCAGCCTCTTTCAAGATCTTCCCGTCCGCCTCATTAGCACCGTACTTCTGATTTTGGCACTGGTGGTCTCCGTTCTGCTGTTGTTCAGCCTTGAACACGAAAAGGTCGTTGTCCAGGGGCTCTCAGAGGGAAAAGATCTTCCCACCGGGTTCCTGTCGGGACTGTGGCAATCCCGTTACGACATGCTCGTGATGACCCTGTTGCTCTTCCTGCTTGGCAGCATTGGGATCGCCGCCGTCATTACCTTTCAGCATTACAGCAGCACGCGACGGACGCTTGAAGAAGTCAAAGGCCTTGCCCGAAACATCCTCGAAAGCATTCCCACCGGCGTCATTACGGTCAACCGTAGCGGCCAGATCACAGCCGTGAACCCCGCGGCAACGGTCACACTCAAGCGATCAACGGAAACCCTTCTCGGACAATCTTACGAAGACGTGTTTATCGAAGGGGACATGATCCGTCTTGTGCTCGACGGCGCACTCCAGAACCACCGCCACGTGGATCATCACGATATGCCCTATGACACCAACGGCCAGCCCCGCACGATCCGCGTCACGACAGCGGACCTGGCCGGAGATGACGGCCGATCGGCCGGCGTCATTGTGCTGCTGAAGGATGTCACAGAGCTGCTGAATTTGGAGCGGCGCGTGCGGGTCGCGGACAAACTGGCGGGACTGCACACCCTCTCAGCAGGCGTTGCGCACGAGTTGCGTAATCCCTTGAGCGCGGTGGATTTGAATCTCCATTTACTCGAAGAAGAATTGAAAGAGCAGGGCGTCCTGGGAAAGCAATCCATCCATTACATCCACGTACTGAACGCCGAATGTCGCCGGTTGTCGGTGATTCTCGATAACTTCATGAAGTTCGCACGATCCGGCCCTACGGGACTCCATGAAGTGAATGTGCTTGCCGCCATCGAGCATATTATGGCGCTGATGCAGTTCGAAGCGGAAGAACGCAAGATTCTCTTCACGCGCACAGTCGGAGCAGCCTTGCCTCCCATCCTCGGCGATGAGACTCAAATCGGCCAGGTGTTATTGAACATCGTGGTCAACGCGTTCCATGCCATGCCGGACGGCGGCCGATGCCACATCACCGCTGATGATCGAGTCGCGGACGGGAAACACTGGGTGGAGATTTCGGTGAAAGACACAGGCCTCGGCATTCAGGAGGAGGCCTTACCCCGCTTATTCGAGCCCTTCTACACGACCAACCCGAACGGAACCGGGCTTGGCCTCGCGATCGCCTACCGGATCATGCAGGATCATGGGGGAACGATTACGATATCGAGCGCTCCGGGTCACGGCACGACGGTGGTGATAGGATTCCCTGCCGGAGTCGGCCGGTTTCAGACTATCGGAATGGCGTCATGACGACATCTGCCCGCATCCTCATCGTGGACGACGAAGTGAACATTCGCGGAGCCTTGGTGACCCTCCTTGAGAAGAAGGGGTATCAGGTGCGCGGAGCGGGAACGGGAGAGGAGGCCCTTGAACAGCTCGCAGCCGCCGCCGCGGATTTAGTATTGACTGATCTTAAAATGCCGGGGATCGGCGGTATCGAATTCATTCGCCGCCTCAAAGCGAAATGGCCTGATACGGAAGTCGTGGTCATGACGGCCTATGGCTCGATCGATACAGCGGTCGAAGCCATGCGCTACGGGGCCTATGACTACCTCACCAAACCCATTGATCGCGAGCGTTTTCCCGTCGTGGTCGACAAAGCGCTCGAGCGGCACGTCCTCGCCACGGAAAACAAACACCTGCGAGACCGTCTCGAAACCAGGATGCGTTTCGATCAAATGGTCGGGGACAGCGAACCGATGCAGCGGGTCTACCAACTGGTGGAAATGGTGGCAGACAGCGACGTCACCGTGCTGCTCACAGGAGAAAGCGGAACCGGCAAAGAATTGATCTCCCGAGCGATTCACCATAAGAGCCCCAGAGCCGGCGGCCCGTTCATCACGATGAATTGCGGAGCCCTGCCCGACAATCTCTTCGAAAGCGAGTTGTTCGGCTATGAAAAAGGGGCCTTTACCGGCGCAATGGCGACCAAAGTCGGGCGGTTCGAACTGGCCAACGGCGGCACGCTGTTGTTGGATGAGGTGGGTGA
>JABFSU010000006.1 GCA_013140455.1 Nitrospira sp.
GCTGAGTTTGCGGGGAAAACTGAACGCCTTGAGGTCAGCGGCCGGATTGCCGCTGATTTTGTCTCCTACTACGGCGGGGAAGAACGTCGCTTTACCAATACCTTTCTTCCATTGACCATGAGCTATAAGACAGAGAAGGATCTATTTGGATTCACAGGTGGATTTACTCGCGATAATACCTTAATGTCTGAGCTTCTGGCGACCGGCATTGTCTTGCGATTTACACAGCGGAACCAGTGGAATACGACTCCGACATGGACTCGCAGCTTGACGGAAAAACTGTCTTTCCAATCAAGCTTTCAATTCTCCGACACCACTTACGAGAATGGTTTAAAACTTGGCCTGGTGGACTATCAACTGCTCGGTGGCTCCAGCGGCTTGCTCTATCAAATAACCGAACAGAATCAAATCCAATTATCGGGTTCATACGTTAGCTTCCGTACAGCCAACGCACCCTCACCATTCCGCGCCAGTTACCCTAGCGCGAATCTGAGCTTGACCCATACCTTCACCGAAACTCTAACAGCAACGGCATACGGTGGCCCCAGTTTTATGACTTCAACGACCCAAGCAGCCGGCGTCAATATTAAAGCTCAGAATACCGTATGGTTATTCGGAGCCAATCTCACCAAAAAGTTTGAGAGCACGACAATCCAAGTCAATATGGCCAGAAATATTGTTCCGAGTGGCTTCGGTTTGCTGTTTCAAACAGACCAGGCAGGTGTGACGGTTTCTCATGATCTTTCCGAAACCCTCACGGCTTCTTTCGCCGGAGCTGGTTACCTCATCTCAGGCATCACAAAGAACGCACCGGGCATCACCTTCCCGGAGAACCGCTACTTCTCTGCCACCCCAATGATTGCCTGGAAGTTTTTGGAGTGGTGGAAGCTTGAGCTATCCTATACCTATGGGCGGCGTGAAGTAGCCGGATTTCCAGATCCTGCGATATCCAATGCCACGATGTTCATGCTCACGTACTATCCTCCGAAACTCGCATTTTCCAACTAGGATGGTCACTCTATGATTACCCAACCTCACACGCTCCAATCCGAACAAGTCCAGACTCTTCAGGACTACGTGGCTATGTTTCATCGACGACGGACGCTCATCCTCCTGACCGGCGGCGCTTTATTGGGCCTCAGCCTGACCGCGGCATTTCTCTGGCCCGCCACTTATAAGTCCATGGCAACCATTCTCATTGAGGAACAGGAGATTCCCTCAGACTTGGTCCATTCAACTATTACCAGCTATGCCGATCAGCGGATAGAAACCATCAAACAGCATGTCATGAGCCGCACCACCCTATGGAAAGTCGTTGAGCAGTTTGATCTCTACCCAGATCAGCGCAAGACAAGTCCGGCCGAAGATGTCGTGAAAGGGTTTATCAAGGACATCGATGTCCAGGTGATCAGCGCCGACGTGGTCGATAAGCGGACGCACAGCCCGACGAAAGCCACTATCGCATTCACCGTCGCCTATCAGAGCAAGTCTCCAGACCTTGCACAGAAAGTGGCGAACGAACTGACCAGTTTGTTCCTTGGAGAAAACCTCAAGAGTCGCGAACGCCAGGCGCAGGAGGCCACGTCGTTCCTCCAGCAAGAGGCGGAGAGTCTTGCCAAACACATCGGTGAGGTGGATGAACAGATTGCCGCCTTCAAGCAACGGGCCCAGGGCGCATTGCCTGAACTGATGCCACTGAATCAGCAGCTCATGAATCAATCCGATCGGGAATTGATGGATGTTGACCAGCAGATTCGCACCTTCGAAGAGCGTAAAGATTATCTTGAAGGAGAATTGGCAACGATCAAGCCGAACACGCCGATTCTTTCGGTCACGGGAGAGCGCATCCTCGATTCTAATGAGCGGCTCCGTGGTCTCCGCGCAGAATATGCTGGAGCATCAGCGAATCTCGCTCCGGACCATCCCGACATTATCAAGATGAAGCAGGAAATCGAGTCACTGGAGAAAGAGACGGGTCATCTCCCGGATGTCGAAGAAGCGTCGAAGCAACTCATCGATGCCCGGGCGTCGCTCGCGACGATTTCAGAACGCCTTGGAGCTGATCATCCCGATGTCGTGCAGGCTCAACGAAAGATTGCTGCCCTGGAGCAGGAAGTGCGCGCGCTCCGGGCCGTGCCCAGGAAAAGCCCGACGCAGCGCCCGGAGAATCCAGCCTACATCAATCTTCAAGCCCAGCTGAATTCCGCCACGTCTTCTCTTGCCGCCCTGAAGAAGACCCGTACCGAGGTGAAGCGGAGGATTCAGGACTACGCCACACGCCTAGAGAAGACACCGGAACTGGAACCGGATTATCTCGTCTTGACCCGTGACCGCGACACATCCGGGCAGAAGTATCAGGACATCCGGTCCCGCCTGTTAGAAGCCAGGGTGTCGGAAGGGTTGGAAGTGCAACGGAAGGGTGAGCGGTTTTCTCTCATCGATCCGCCCAGCCTTCCGGAAAAGCCGGACAAACCGAACCGGCTTGCGATTGTTCTGCTCGGATTTATTCTGGCCGTCGGCGGAGGACTCGGATCGGGCGCTGCGGCGGAATCGCTGGATCATTCCATCCGTTCACCGGAACAACTCGCGCAACTGACTCACATGTTCCCGTTGGCCGTGGTGCCCTTCATGCCCAACGAGCAAGACCTCTCAAAAGCGGTCAAACGCCGGCGGCTTGTCAGGGGAGCCGGCGTCGGCGCGGTGGCGATGCTCCTGTTGCTGCTCCACGCGTTCGTCGTGCCGCTCGACGTGCTCTGGTTTGCAGCCCTTAGGCGATTTGGCATAGAGTAGAATAAGGAAGAGGGCAAGGCTAAGGTCGAGGTTGAGTGAAGATTCGGATTGTCCCCCCCTTGACCTAAGCCTTAATCTTAACCTTCCTTTATTGGAGAACCCATGGACCGATTTCGCACTGCGGTACAACTCTATAAGGACCAACAGAGCGGGTCTTCACACACGACTTCGGGAGGTCGATCCGGTGGGCCGCAGGCAGTGCCGCCGCCGATTGTCTACACCAGGACCAAATCGCTGGACGTGCCCCTTTCGGTCCTCCGCCAGCGGCGTGTCATGGCGGCTTATGACAAAGGCCCGTTCGTCGATGCCTTCAAGATCCTCCGCACACAGGTGATGCACCGGCTCCGTGAAAAGGGCTGGAATGTGCTCGGAATCACGAGTCCCGGCGACGGTGAGGGTAAGACGCTGACGGCAGTGAATCTGGCCATCAGTCTGGCCATGGAATCCACGCAGACCGTCTTGCTGGTCGATGCCAACCTTCGCAATCCCAGCATCCATGACGTCTTCGGACTGAAGGACTGTCCTGGTCTGGCCGATTATCTTCTCGATGACGTGCCCGTCGAAAATCTGTTGGTCCATCCAGGAATCGGCCGATTTGTGCTGCTCCCAGGAGGGAGGGCGATCCAGAATTCGACTGAAATCCTGACGTCGCCGAAGATGCTGGCGCTGGTCGAGGAATTCAAACACCGCTATCCCTCACGGATTGTGATCTTCGACTTGCCTCCGCTGTTGCAGA
>JABFSU010000051.1 GCA_013140455.1 Nitrospira sp.
GACCATTTCCATGAGCATGCAGGCCCGGATGTACTCCGAAACGGTCATCCCGGCTTTCTTGGCGCATTTCTCGATCAACGCCTTTTCTTCCTCGTTCACCCGAAACTGCATCATTTGGGTTTTCATAAGCCCTCCAGTGTCTGTCAGACTGCATGACAGATACTGTACGTCAGGATGCATGACGTGTCAAGATTAGCCTGACGCGCCTGCATGTTCTCAATACTGTTTCTGGTTTCGGATTGTAAACTACAGCTTGTTTTAATTGCGCTCTGGGGATTAGATGCTAGTGCAATGTCTGCCCCTTGGTCGGTCCAAGAGCCAAGGCGTTGCACATAGAGCAGCATCGACGGTTGAGTCTCATGGACCGGGGACGTTTAGATACCGATTGTCGCCATGACGGTCAATACCATTCGCGAGGATCGCATCTTCTGCCTTGCTTCAGGAAATGAACACTATCTAAGTAAATTCGTGCAATTGTACTAGTTAGCCTATATAGTTTTTACATCCGAGGAGCCAGTTGCCATATGCAACGCGATCAATACCAGCTTTTTGAAGACTCCATTTGTGATCACACTAGTGAGTGAAAGAGCGGGGGGATCACCGAGGGGGGCATCAATCCTCGTGACTGAGGTTAACACTCATACGACTCAACGAATGAAAGACACGCTTCATGGCCATCCTCATTGTTGAAGACAATCCAGTCAACGCACAACTGCTTGCTCTGATACTGAAGGCGAACAGGTATCAAACCCTGCTCGCTCAAAACGGACTGGAGGCCCTAGCCTGTCTTCAGGGGCAGGAACCCATTGACTTAATCATCACCGACTTCTCCATGCCAGACATGAATGGATTGGAGTTACTGGCCAAGATCAAGGAGATGCCGGCGTTCGAGAATATTCCAGTGTTGATCACGTCAGCGCACTCGGATCTTGAGACGGTCACAAATGCGAAGGGCATAGGATGTGCTGGTTTTTTGAGCAAACCCGTCGATAAGAAATTGCTCCTGAAGAAGGTTTCGCAGTTGGTGAACGATGAGCCACGCGTACTTTGTAGCAAGCAGTCCGTTATGAGCAAACTGGGCATTTCGAACGAGGATTATGACAGCTTAGCAGGAACGCTTGGGGCTCAGTTGGCAGCCACCATCCCAATCGTCGTCCTGGAGCAAGGGGATCCGAATGAACCCATCTCCGCAAACCTGGCGTATCGGCTCAAAGAACTGGGGGAAAGTGCCGCCATTCTCGGCGCTGATAAGTTCGGCCGAGTGTATGAGCGCATCCGTATGATCCCCGTGCTCACACGGGCGCATTGCCCCATCTTGCAGCATACCCTTCAAGAACTAGAGAGCGCGTTGAGCGCCTTCCCGAAGCCTTCACCACCCCCCGATGTCAAAAACTAAATCGTTCCTTTCCTCCATGTGAGTGTGCCTACGTCAGCTGTTTTAGAGAGAGTTGAAATTCGGCTGAAAGTTGATTGAGTTATCGGAAGGGGCTTAGGGCTTCGCCTGCATTACGATGGCGCGGAGCCGCTCCCGTTGGGCGAGTCGAATACTGGTGAACTCCAGTCCAAATTCTTTCCCGCTTACCCAGCGTACGATCCCCTCATCCATTCGCAACGGCCATTTCTGATCAGGGAGAAAGACGGACAACTTCAAGATGGTCCCAGGGTGTAGTGCGATGGAGGAGGCGGCGCGGCAACCGCTCGTCGAAATATCCAGCAGAGTCCCTTCACCTTCGAATTCATCATCGCCAAAAAAGAACAGGCGGCAGGACAGCTCTATCCGTCGTCCTCGACGGTCCGCCGCTGTAGTATCATGGCGGTCTGCTTTAACCCCCTGTGTCTCCCTCATCACCATAATTACCTCCGAGTGTCACAAGAAGGATAGCAGCGAGATACACTCGGCACATTCCCTGATCGAGGTACCACGGAAGGGGGAGGCCCCGAAGCCGGCCCTCGTTCAGGATTCGGACTGATAGCCGGAAAACTTGAGGCACTCGCGGCCCCTCATAGCAGGCCTTCGAAGAGCGTCACCGCACGGATGCAGTGGCTGTCACTCCCTCCAAGATTTGAATGCTGAACAACTGTACGAGAACTGACTCCGGCCACTGCCCTTCACTCTCATTGAGACCGCTTGATGGCTCATTGTGCCACGCTTCGGACTGGTATTTGACCGGATGAGAGAACTCGTTAGGAGAAAATCGCTCATTCCCTTCCAAAGTGCTACCTCTTCAATCATGTTGAAAACCTGTTTGATGGAGTTCACTTGTCAAACGGTACGCTCCTCTTATGGCGAAAAAGGTTGTGAAACACTGAGCACGCCCGCTTACTCACTTGTCGTAGCCGCTCCGTTACCAAATGGTGTGCTGGCTCCCATGTCTTAGCTGAGGGGCTCACCCCAAGAGCGTGTGCTAAATTTGTGCTGAAAGCTTTCATAAAGGCCAAAACTCATTACAATCAGTAGAGACAGTGAAAATCGCCCAAGAGCCCGATATAAATAGAAAAACGGGGAAACCATTTGAAACACCGAGTCTTTTTAAATGCACCTTACTCACATTCCTAAACCGAAGGTCGTACGTTCAATTCGTATCGGGGGCACCAAACCCAAGCATGCTTGTTCCCCGCGCGCACTTGATCAATTTGAAGGAGCATCGATGATGGGCAGATTCCTTGTCATTCTTGCGATGTGCACCTCGCTCTATGGCTGCGCCGAGGCGGGATATGGAAAATCCGATGAGTCGTGGAATACGTGGATCGGCACCACCAAAGATGACCGTGTGAAAGACCAGGGCATTCCCACACGCTGCCATACGTTCAAATCCGGTGGAGAAGCCTGTGAATGGCCGGTGACGTGGGCACCCAACAGCGTCGGCACCATCACGATGACATTCGACCCCAAAGGCGTCGCCTGCCAATGGTCGTACAAAGACGCCTATATCGAGAAGCGCGGCGCGCAAAAATGCCAATGACCAATTCTACAGGCTCGACCGACCGGACAAGATCCTTTCCTGATTATTTTTGACGAGACAACGCGCTAAGACATCGCCGCCCTGGCGCCCCAAAGGCACGGCCATGTCCCATTGCGCAGCCACATTCTTCCCTCCGACGCGCCTCGATCTCATCTCGTTCGATCCTTCCTCGGCGAGAATCCCTCGTTTTCTTGCCAGGGTGCGGACCCTGGGCTAAGCTTCTGTCAATCGTATGGCACGCACACGCTCCGCAGAGTCTCCCCGCACACGTTCGAAGACCGCCGCGATCGACGAGATCACGCAGGGCCTTGCCACTTTTCAGAACATTCTGACATCGATTGAAGACTTCAGCCGGGAAGGCTTTCCCTATCGCGACGGCGCGCGGGCCAAAGCCGAATTGCAAATCCGTGAAACCGTTCGCCGGTTATTCGGCGAGCGCTCTCCGGAATATCAGGCACACCGCGCGCACAAGCTCAAAATCTCCACTCCGGGTGAAACGACGCAGAGTGTGCATCTGGTGAAATCATTCATTACGGCGCTGGAACGCAAGAAACTGGAGCTGCAAGGACTCGCTCCTACGGCGTCGGCACCTGAAGCCGGGCAACATCCCGCAGCTTCCGGCCCGCCACAGATGACCTTAGTGCCTCCCGCGACGCCATCAGCCCAGATTACGATGGCTCAAGCCACCCCGGGGAATACGCCACCGGTGACGATGTCCGTCGCCATCACGACCAATTTGAGCCAACCAATCACGCCGACCCCGCAGACACCAGTGATAGAACCGCCGACGCCGCTTCAACCCCCAACACCGGAGATTCCACTGAGCCATTTTGAATCGGCTCGATTTCGCACCATGCCTGCTGACTCACAACCGTCTGCACCGGACCCGATGTCAGTACCTGTGACCGCAAATACCGCCGCACCGGCCAGTTGGCAAGAGTCTGTCGCGCCCCAGGCCTCAATACCGACTGCGCCGCCCCAAGCAACTCCATCAATTGAGACGCAGGCAAAGACACCCGATGCGCCGACAGCACCACCCAAACCCGTTGTCCAGAGTCCATCGACAGACCAGATTCAACGACCTCCCGATCAACCCAGCGCTCCGACCCTATCAGCCACATCAGTTGTAGCGCCGCCTGTATCACCGATCCCATCACCGAGTCCGACACCAGCCCTGGCCGCCGTCGTGACAAGCAGGGAACAGCCCACGTTGGATCCAGTCGATGCGCTTCGGAAAGTCTGTCTGCGTTTTCACGCCGTAGCCCGGCAACTCCGCTTACGAAAAGACTATCGCTCGACGCTGGAAGTGGAAGACGACTACGATCTGCAAGATCTGCTGTGCGCGTTGTTGAAACTGGAATTCGATGAAGTGGGCACTGACGAATGGACGCCTCCCTACGCAGGCGGCTCGACGCACACAACCTTGCTCTTGAATCGGGACCGCCTTGCCGTGGTCGCCAAGAAAACCCGTTCGGGCCTCACCACCAAAGAACTGGCCGAACAGGTTGCCGCAGACACCGCCCACTACGCTTCACATAAACCCTGTGCCCACTTGTTCTGTTTTATTTACGATCCGGAAGGGCGCATCGGCAGTCCGACGCGGCTCGAAACGGACCTAACTAGCGTGAGCGACTCCTTCACTGTGGATGTCCTCGTCGCGCCAAAGTGAGACTGAAACGATTATGCCAAGAAAACCAAAATCCATCGCTGCCTCATCCGCCCGCGCCACGTCCGTATTGACACCGCCGCAGGGAGTTCGCTACGGTGAGCCGCAGCCCGGTCCACCGGCTATTCCTTTTACGATTCACGCGCCAAGTGCGGGAGCGACACTGATGTCCGACCGGGCCTACATCATGATCAATGTGAGTCCCGGCTTGACCTCGAGCGTCGTGAAAGCACTCGGACAGATCAAAGCGATCAAGACCATCGATCCTTGTTGGGGGAAACCGGACATCATTGTCGTCGCCGACGTGGCCGATCAGGATGCGCTGACGCAACTGGTCCTGAGCAAGATTCATGGGATTGAAGGCGTGACACAAACCGATACCCATCTCGTCTACCGCACCACGGAAAGCAAGGCGAAATGACTCTACGGACAGGCCTCCTCTTCGCAACCATGACGCTGGTGATCGGTTGCAGCGGAGCGCCCCATCCCCTCCCGACCGACCTCATCGAAACTCGCCTGGCCGCCCCGCTCGACGCAGTGAAAACTGCCCTCACACAGGTCCTCACCGACGGCGGCTACGATGTGGACTGGAAGAATGACTCCGTGCTGGAAACCAGCTATCGGGAAGAGATGCATGGCCCCTGGAACTGGCTCTATCGCTGGCGATTCGGCACGATCAAGAGTCGGGTGAATGCGACGGTAAAGGCCGCCGATGACCAAAGTACGGCATTGAAACTGGAAGTTCAGTCAGAGGGAAAAGATGGGATCTTTACCAGCTGGGATCAAGTGCCCAGCGCCTTGCCCCAGGGCGCCGACAATCAATTGCGCCTCATCAAGAACGTCCTGCAACTTCTCTAATTCAGGTTGAGGCTGGGTTACGCCTAAGCTTTCGGATGTCTTCTCGGTCAGACGTTGGCCTTAGCCTGCTTCCCTCTCTCCACTCTCCGCATCGTCCCCCAAATCCAGTCCGAACCGTTCAGCCATCCGGTAGAGCGTCCGGCGGTCGATGCCCAAGATCTTGGCCGCCTTCACCTTGTTCCCCTTCGTTTCTTTCAGAACGCGGATCAGATGCCGCTTTTCCACTTCTTCGAGCGTCAGGCAGACCTCGTCCCCTTCCGGCGACGAGGCGGCTTTCGACTCCAGCGGTGCGGTAGTCCGAATACTTTCCGGCAAATCGTCCGGCGTGACTAATGGACCATGGCTTAACGACACTGCACGCTCCACCGCGTTCTCCAACTCCCGCACATTGCCCGGCCACCGATATTCCTTGAGCAACGCCATCGTTTCCGGCAGAAATCCGCGCACCCCCGACGGCGTCCCGCCGACATACTTCTGCAGAAAATGGTGGGCCAGCATCGGAATGTCTTCCTTGCGATCGACCAGCGAAGGCAGGGTAATCCGCACCACGTTCAAGCGATAGTAGAGATCGTCCCGAAACTTGTCTTCCTTGACGAGCTGTTCCAGATCGCGATTCGTCGCGGCAATGATGCGCACGTCGACTTTGACGGATGTCGTGCCTCCCACGCGTCGAACTTCCTGATCCTGCATGACCCGCAGCAGCTTCACTTGTAGCGCCGGCCCCAGCTCGCCGATTTCATCCAGAAACAGCGTCCCACCCGTCGCCGCTTCGAACAAGCCGGCCTTCAGTCCCACCGCGCCGGTAAAGGCCCCCTTCTCATGACCGAACATTTCCGACTCCAACAGCGTATCGGGCAAGGCGCCGCAATTCACCGGAATGAAGGGCTTGTCTCGGCGCGGACTGTTGGCATGGATCGCCCTGGCGATCAGCTCTTTCCCGGTCCCGCTCTCCCCCTGGAGCAACACAGTGCTCCGGCTCTCTGAGACTCGAGCCACCAGCTTATAGACATCCAACATCGCCGGGCTGCTCCCGACCAGCGGAGACCACTCTTCTTTTTCTTTCAGTTCAACTCTGAAGCGCTTGTTTTCCCTTACTAATTTGCAATGATCAAGCGCGCGCTGAACAACAAGCTTCACCTCTTCTTTGCGAAAGGGCTTGGCCAGATAATCGAACGCCCCCTGCTTGATTCCTTCGATCGCTCCTTCCAACGATCCAAACGCCGTGAGCAGAACGATGGAGGTATCCGGGCTGAACCGCTTGAACTCCCGCAAGACGGTCAGGCCATCCACAGTTCCCATGCGAATATCTGTGAGCACCAGGTCGAACAACGCCTGTTGACCGCGAGCCAGCGCGTCCGTCCCGTTGGAAAAGGACTCCACCTCATGCCCGTCCTTTTTCAAGGCATCGGCCAGGAGTTCGCGGGCCACGGCATCGTCATCGATCACAAGAATCTTTGCTGCCGACATTCCGCCCCCTAGATCAGTGATGTGGCTCCTGCACTTTGTCCGGGCAACGATATCACAACCGTCGTCCCTTTCCCTACTTCGCTCTCCAGCGTGAGCGTCCCGCCATGCGCCTGCACGGTTTCTCGACTAATGAATAACCCCAAGCCGGTCCCTTTCCCGATCGCCTTCGTCGTAAAGAACGGCGTAAACGCTTTCTGGAGATCCTCCTCCGGCATACCCGAGCCCGTATCGCTGACGACGATCGTAACCATCGTGGTGCATGTCGCATTCCCCACACGCAAGCCCACCTCGATTTCTTCCGGTGTGGCCGCTCGGCTGCCGGCGCTGATGGTGACAGTCCCGCCCTCCGACGTTGCCGCGATGGCGTTGGCAAAGAGATTGACCAGTACTTGATGCAGTTTTTCGGCATCGGCCCAGACCAGCGGCAACGCGCCCCCGAGATCCACCCGGAGCGCCACCCCCTTCGCTTGAAACGCCGGCTCCATCAACGCCGCCACAGGGCTCACGACATGATCGACCGGCAACCAGGTGGGATCGGGCTTCCGCTGTCGGGTCGAGGACAAGAGATCCTGAATAATACCGACCACGCGCGTCAGCTGCCCATCGATCACATCGATCCGCCGTTTCATATCCGGCGTGACCGTCGGCTCTTCAGCCAACGCCTGAACGTGCCAGGCGATCGAATGCAACGGCGTGCCCACCTCATGCGCGACCGACGCCACCAGCTGCCCGACGGCCGCAAGCCGCTCAGACCGGTTGAGCTGATCCTTCACGTCGACCAACTGCGCATTGGCGCGTAACAGATTTTCCGTTTGCCGGGCCAGCGCGGCGCGGGCCGCTTCTTCCCGGGCCTTCCGTTCCTCCCAGCTCATGCCGATATAGGCCACAATCAGCAATACACCGACGACGACCGTACGATTGATCACGGCGGATTGGAACCGTCCCGGCTTCGTCGGTTGGAGGAGCCCGGCATAGGTCGCCACCACACAGGCCAACACTGTCACCAGCATCAGCGTACGATTGCGCAGGATCGCCACGAGAAGAATCGGCAGCACATAGCCGTAGGCGCCGACCACGTTCGCCGGTGCAAGCTTTTCGATAATAACGATGGTCAGGAAACAAGCGCCTGCGATACTCAGCACCAGCCAATTGCGGGTCTTCATCGTGCAGCACTCACTCCGGTGGAAGAGGCGGAAAGAACGATGCGCGCCGGCCCCTCGTTCTTACACAAGTGGACGGGCGGAACGCAACTGTGCGGCAAGCGACGCGAAGCGGGAATCCTGCACCATCTGCTCGACGGTACACGTCAACTTCCTCGACCAGTTGGGATGCTGATCGACGGTGCCGGGCACATTGGTCTGCGCCCGTTGACCGAGAACATCTTCTACATTGGCGAGGACGACCCATGAGGGCGTGCGGGCGAGATAGAGATGCAGCGCCGCCGTCAAATCCGCGGTCATGGCCGGACTCTGCGCCGGATCGTCCGACAGGCCATTCGGCAAGAGGCCCTCGGATCTGAGCGCCGCAAGCAAACGAGCCTTGTCGACTTGGCGTTCAGCGAGCGCGCTCTGACGGGCCTCCTCTGTCGCACAGAGCCCAAGGTTGACGCGCGTCTCGATATCGGTGCCTTCCCAGTAGCCGCTCAATGTCGGCAAATCATGGGTCGTCACGACCCCGAGCGATTGAGAAGGATAGGCCGAGGGGGATTTCAGACTGCCATCCCCGTTCCGTTCGAAATAGAGGACGCGATACGAGAGCACGCCGGCCGCGGTCAACCGATCTCGCACCCAATCAGGTACCGTCCCCAGATCTTCGCCGATGACCAGCGTTCCAGCTCTCGTGCTCTCCAACGCGAGAATCGCAAGGAGATCGTCCGCCGGATAATGCACATAGGTTCCCTTGGAAGCCGGCATTCCGCGCGGAATCCAAAAGAGCCGGAATAAGGCCATCACATGATCGATGCGAATCGCCCCGCCATACCGGAGATTGTTCCGGAGCAGCTCGATAAAGAACTGATAGCCGCTGGTGCGCAGCTTCACAGGGTCGGACGGCGACAGTCCCCAATTCTGCCCTTCCGGCGCAAAGGCATCGGGTGGAGCTCCGCAATCGGCCTGGTGCGCCAACACCTCCTGGAATCGCCATCCGTCTGCACCGTAGCGATCACTGCCCAGCGCGAGGTCGTGATACAAACCCAACGGCATCCCCGCCTCATCGGCGTGCCCCCCCACGGCGATCAGCTGTTCAGCCGCCAGCCATTGCACATACTGAAAGAACCGCACCCGCTTCATATGCCGGCGCTTGAACTCAGCCACGGCGTCACTCGCGGGCACACGATAGGCCTCCGGCCAATCCGCCCACACCACTGAGGGGGACTGCACGAATTGCCGCTCATCTTCGAGCGCGTGGAAGAGCGCATATTCGGCAAGCGGTTTCCCCTCCTGCTGAATGTACGAATGAAAAAACCAGCCACGAGCCGTCGTCGGCTTCAGATCCGGCTCCATCCCCTCAAAGTTGTCACGCAGAAAGGTCCGATAGCAAAGGTCCAGCACCGTCCGCTTGAGCGCCGCAACCGCTTCGTAGTCCACGTATTCGCTCGTTCGAGCCTTCGTCAGTTGTGCGCGAAAGACGGGATCGGCCAAGTGCTTCTGAACATCCGGCGTGGTCTTGGCTTCAGCCACCTGATCGATGTCGATATAGAGCTCGTTGAGATACAGCCGACTACTCGGCGAGTACGGACTGATGTGATAGGGCCGGGTGTTCTTCAGTGCGTGCAAGGGGTTCAACCCGATGACACCGGCGCCTAACTGTGTGCCCGCCCACTCGACGAGCCTAGACAAGTCGCCAAAATCTCCGATCCCCCAGTTCCGTTCACTGCGCAGCGAGTACAATTGCAGGGCAAGCCCCCAGGTCCGGCGGCCGACATGAAACGATTCAGGGACATAGCAGCGCGCCGGGGCCATGATCAGACGGAACTGAAGTTCAACCGGCGCGGACACGCCCTGCACCCAGACCTTCACATCGTAATATCCAATCGGCAAATCCAGCGGCAGAGGGAACGCCAGCCGCACATAGCGACGACTCTGGATCAGACGCTCCTCATGAATCGAAAGACCCGGCCCCTCTTTCCACTCGCCGTGCTTTTCGCCATTTTCTCCGGACACCATCCAATGAACGTGAAGCTGTCCGTCATCCGAAGGGTCACAACGCACGTGCAACGGCCATTCACGGGGGGCTTGGCCAACTCTGACCACGCAGACCGGGTCACAGCCCTGCACCCACGGCCGCTGATCCCATGCGGTGAGTTCTTCAATCAGCGCGGAACGATCCGCCACGCGAAACCCCATGGCCGAAAGAATGGCCCGACGAGTGTCATCGGTCGTCACATGGCGGGTCCCGGCAATGTCGTGGTAGTCTGCGGCGATACCGGCGCGATCGGAGAGACGATACAGGAGTTCAGCTTCCGGCAGGTCGTACATGTCGGAGAGTGTGCGGGACGACCTTCAGTAAGTCAAGCTATCCTATTGTTTCCGTAGACTTTTTAGACTATTCGGAATACCGTTGGACACTACTTCCCCCCGCTTCGGCACGAGTTCATGGGCCTACGAAGGCTGGCAAGGGCTCGTCTACCATCGAACGTATCCGAAGAGTCGATTCAGCCAAGACACGCTCGCGGAATATGCCGCGTATCGCACGCACAGCACGCCACTTTTTTCGACCGTCGGCATCGATCATTCATTTTATCGACCGGCCAGCGCCAAGCAGTTGGCGCACTACGCCGGGCAAGTTCCTGACGAGTTCCGTTTCTGCCAGAAGGTGTGGGAAGAAATCACCGTCCCCGTCTATGCCAATCTCCCCCGTTACGGCGCGAAGGCCGGCAAGCCCAATCCGCGGTTTCTCGATATCGGCGCCTTTCGTGATCTCGTCCTGCAACCGGCCGTGGAAGGTTTGGGCCAGAAGCTCGGCCCCTTCATCTTCGAGTTTCAGCGCTGGGGACTCGATCCAGCTGTCTTTCTACAGCAGCTCGACCGGTTTCTCGAACAGCTGCCACCCGGACCCGCCTACGCGATCGAAGTGAGAAATCCCGCCATCCTCGGCCCGCGCTATCACGACATCCTTCGCGCGCATGCGGCGGCCCATGTATACAATCACTGGACGGCCATGCCCCCGCTGTCCGAACAACATCAGAAACTGACCGGCACATTCACCGCCCCCTTCACCGTCCTTCGGCTCCTGACTCCGCTGGAACTAGCCTTTGAAAAAGCGGTCGAACGCTACGCCCCCTACGATCGCATCGTACAGCCGCAACCGCGTATGCGGCAGGAGACCATCTCGCTGGTCAAGCAAGCGGCGGCGGAGGGACGATCCTCGTATGTCCTCGTGAATAATCGATCGGAGGGCTGCAGCCCTCTGACCGTCCAAGCCTTGCTTGAAGCGCTCGCCATACCGACCGACTCGCCGTTGTGAGGCCGTCACCCGCGTGGTAGCATGATGCCTATACGTATGGACTCTTTGAATCTTTCTCACCTGCCCACCGTAGAGGAGGCGTTATGTCTGTCCGTCACTCCACGACCGGTGTTCTGCTGCTCTCCGCACTGATCGGCATTCCCCTTCCTTCGCACGCGGCGGAGGCCATGAACGGCCGGATTGAAATCATCGGCGAGTATCGATATGCCGCCCGCGAATCAGAGTCTGTCGCCGATGCCAAAGCGCTCGCCTGCCGAGAAGCCTGGCGCCAGGCCGTCACGACCTCATCGCTCTATCGGGAATACACCGTCGCCGTCATCGACTCTCCCCTCTTACGTGAGCTGTCCTCTACCCTCGCTAACCGTCATGTGCACGACCCCCAGATCGTCGAACAGACGGAACGGGGGCGGACCGTCTCCTGCCGCGTGCAGGGGTATCTTCAGACCGACGAGAGTGCGCGCGTCATTCGCACACAGCTGACGAGTGGCCCTTTGGCAACGGAGGGGATGGATCAAAACCGCGCGTTGCGCCTGCTCACGGTGAAAGAAGACGCGAGCGGTATCATTGCGATTCAGTACCAGGCTCTCAAGCGGTTGGACTGGCTCGGCACCCACTATCAGGGCGGGTTACGGGAGTCTGCGGACATCATGGTGGATTTTTATGATGAGCAAGGCCTGCTCATGAAGACCGAGCGCTACCCGGCTCGGCGCACGGTCACCGGCGATGATGTCATGAATCCCGGCGCCATCGCCGTCCTCAAAGCGACCAAACCGGCCGGCAGCAAAACCTATCGTGTCTGGCTGGTGAAATAGCCTCGGTCACCCGCCCCTTCCCGCCTCGTCCGAACCTGGCTCCGCAGATTCTTTCTGCCTCCCCCTTTAGTTCGACCGGGTCACAACCGATAGAGATAGCCGAGAGCCTCTTCGAACCGGTCGTACGTACAAGACGTAGGGAGGATGCACGGTGATGTCGTCGGCACAAGAACTGGTCCAATCCTGCTCCAACATCTTCACGCTCCCCGAAATCTACTTTCGCGTGCGGGACGTCGTCGACGACTCGACGTCCACCATGGATGACCTGGCCAACGCCCTCAAGCTCGACCCGGCGATTTCCGCCCGGCTGCTGCGCATCGTCAACAGCCCGCTCTACGGATTTCCCAAACAGATTGATACTATGACCCGCGCGGTGAATCTTATCGGAATGCAAGCCGTCAGTGACCTGGTCGCGGCCACCACCATCGGCCGTACGTTCTCGGGCATGACCCCGGACTTGATGGATCTCCCGGCCTACTGGCGTAAAAGTGTGTTATGCGCCTTGCTGGCCGGCAAAATCGCCAAAGCCTGCGGGATCGAGGATAGCGAACGATTCTTTATCGAGGGCCTGTTGC
>JABFSU010000123.1 GCA_013140455.1 Nitrospira sp.
TTGGCAACCTTCAGAGCTTTTTCAACGTTGTTATTGAAAACTTTAATTTCCATCCGGTCCGACTTTCCACTTTCTCAGGCCGTGCCTGGCTGCACCCATGACACTACGTACTAGGCGGCGGAGTGTAGCATAGCCCCTTAAGTTCCTCAAGACTGTTGGCGATCTTGGTGATCTGCCTGGTCTGATTGGCAACAACTGACTGATTTCGTTGTAGTTTTACATTCGTTTTGGCTGTGTGCAGACCGGCTTCGATTGCGGCGAGCGCCAGGATCATTCCAACGGTTAGATCGGATTGCACCGCCGTCGACAGAACCTTTCGAACGGTTGTGATGATGTGCCCTGCCTCGCAGGCAAGCTCCGCTATCTTGAGCGGAACCTCTGTTGCCTTCTCAAGTGCAGTTGCGAGAAGCAGGGGACGGTCTGCGTGATCCACAGGGAGACGTCGGGCGCTTGAGACTGCTTCATAGGCCTCGCAGTCCTGCTGCATCAAGGCAGCAAGTCTTTGACTGAGGCTGCTGAGTGATTGTTCGGGCTCTGACTGCTTCCCGATTCGAGCTCCCATCGTGCCCAATGATGCAGCGAGAGCTCCCGCCAATGCCGCAGCACTTCCACCCGCTGGTGTCGGTGTGGCCGAAGCGAGGGTATGAAGATAGGCGGCAATAGTCGGCGTGGCATCGGCGTGGGACTGAATCGATCCGGCTCCGGCCAATCTCGTTTCCAGAATTTGGGTGGAGTCGAAGCGCCTGAGCTGTAAGAGCGCCGAAGCGGCTTGGTCTAATGCCGCTTGAGGAACGAGACCGATCACTTCGCTCTCGGCAATCCCCACCCCGACTTTGGAGGATTCGGTCTGAACTGCACGGAAAGCTGTGGCCATTGAGGTAACGCGGTAGTCGGTGAGATTCATGGAAACTTGCACGATCCCGCGGCTGGCCAGCGCCACCCCGATGGCTTTCACACAGGGCAGGCCGCCATTGGACTGCCTGATCGTGCGAGCGATCGTTTTGGCGATATTGAGATCAGGACTGTTCAGATTCACATTGAAAGCGATCAGTGGGGGCCGGGCGCCGATGGCAATGGCTCCTGCCGTCTCATGAAGATGAGCGGGTCCGAAGTCCGGCCGCCAATTCAGTCCGGCCGCCATTCTCGCCCCCAGCCCGGACAATCCTCCCTGCCGGATCGTCTCCAGCCTGGTTCGATCTGGATGACCGGCCGCCTGCTCATAGAGAAACACCGGGATTTGCAGTTCGGCCCCCACGCGTTCACCGAGCCGCTGGGCGAGCCGGATGCAGTCTTCCATCGTGGAGCCCTGGATCGGGACAAAGGGAACGACATCGGTTGCCCCGATGCGTGGATGGACTCCGGTGTGGTTGCGCAGATCGATTAGCTTCGTGGCGATCTGTATTGCTTGAAACGCGGCTTCCAGGACAGCATCGGGATCGCCGGCAAACGTCAGGACGGACCGATGGTGATCGGGATCGCTGGTTCGATCCAACAGCCAGACGCCCGGGACCGATTCCACTGCCGCGATCAGCGCTTGAATGGTGGCGGGATTCCGACCCTCGCTGAAATTGGGGATGCACTCGACTATCTTTTTCATCACCGATCTCATCGTCCGGAAATGAAAAAGCCGGAAGGGGTCTTCGATCTCCCTCCGGCTTTCTGAGGCTTCAGGTGCGAAGCCGTCGTGGCGTTACTTGGTCTTCTTGACGAAGGTTTTGTAAATCCGGCCTGAGGCGGCCTGTTCTTCTTCCATGCCGACCAGTTGATGTCCCGTTGTGTCGCACCAGGCGGGCATGTCTTTCTTGATCCCCTCGTCGTCGGACACCACTTCGAGCACTTGCCCGAGGGTAAGTTCCTTGATCTTTTTGGAGGTCAGAATAATCGGCATGGGGCAAAAGTATCCGAGTGTGTCGAGCTTCACATCAGCCTGCATCGTCGGTATCTCCGTCTGTGATCGATTTATATGAAGAGGTTCACGCTGCCCTGCTTGGCTTCCGCCAGATAGGTCGTGACCCCGGCGAATTGATCGATCCCGTCGATCAATGTGTCCTTGGTAATGCCCATGAGTCCCATCGTTGTGGTGCAGGCGATGAACCGCACGCCCAGATCGAGCGCCGTCTCCATCAGTTCGGGGACTCCCGGCATCCGGTTCTGCTTCATCACGAGTTTCATCATGCTGGTGCCCAGTCCGCCGAAGTGGAACCGTGAGAGCGGGAGATTCTCGGCTCCTCCCTTGTTCAGCATGCCGAACATGCGGCGCAGCCAGTCTTTGGCCGAACTGGTGGCCCCTTTCTTGCGGATCGTATTCAATCCCCAGAAGGTGAAGAAGACCGTGACCTGCATACCCATCGCGGCGGCGCCGGTGGCGATGATAAAAGCGGCCATCGCGCGATCCAGATCGCCGCTCAGCAGGACAATCGTGACCTTGTCCGGTTTCGACTCCTGTAACTGAGCCAATGTGGCTGACGGTTCTATCTGCGTCATCTGCATAGGTGCCTCAATCTGCGCAATTTGATTGCGCGGTGCGAACGGCCGCTATTTTCAAGGTGTTTTGACTATAGTCTCCGTATCTTTTTCTTGTCAAGGCAACGAGCTTGACCGCACTCGCGAGGCTGGCTATAGTCCCAGCCGAATATATTTTGACAAGATGTTGGATGCTTCAGCCGCATGAGCACCGTTCTCGAACAGGATACCGCACCGTTACGCAGTCCTCCGCTGTTGGGTTTCTGGTATGCGGCCGCGACCAGTTCCGATGTGGCCCCGGGCGCCATGAAGGGCGTGGTGCTGCTCAGCACGCCGATTCTTCTCTGTCGCAACAAGGATGGCCGTGTCTCTGCGATGCTCGACCTGTGTCCCCATCGGGGGATGCCTCTGTCCTTTGGGCGGATGGATGGGGATCAGGTGGAGTGTTACTATCATGGCTGGCAATTCGGTATGGATGGACGGTGCACGGCGATTCCGTCCCTGGTAAGCGATTCACCGATCGATCCGAAGAAGATCTGCGTCACCTCCTACCCCTGTCAGGACCAGGACGGTTATATCTGGGTGTACATGGCGGACAGCCGCTATCCGGATCGACCGGTTCCTTCGCTGATGCGACATCCGCTTCCGTCGAGCCCCTATCTGATGTTCCAGCATTCACAGACGTTGTCCAGCACCCTCGATGACGGCGTGGTCGGGTTGATGGATCCGGCGCATGGCCCGTATGTCCATCAGAGCAGTCTGTGGCGGAAGCCTGCCAGCCAGCACGACAAGGCGAAGACGTTTGAACCGATTCCGAACGGATTCCGGATGATCGGCCATGCTCCGTCCAAGAACAGCCCTCCCTATCAATTATTGAAGTGGGTCTCCGGGGGCGAGCTCACCACGACCATCGACTTCGTGTTGCCGAATCAGCGATATGAATTGATCCAGTGCGGCTCGCTGTGGGTCTCGATCAGGGTCCTGATGACACCGATTACGGAACATGAAACCCGCATGGATTTCTGTGCGGCATGGAATGCCTTCCGTTGGCTGCCGTTCGGCAAGTCGATTTTTAGATATTTCGCCAAGGGTTTTCTGGCGCAAGATAAGGTGGCGATGGACCGCCAGTCGATCGGACTCAAGCACAAGCCGCCGTTCCGCCTCGTCGGTGACGCCGATCAGCAGGCGAAGTGGTATCACAAGTTGAAAGCCGCCCATGTCGCCTCGCTTCAGACCGGGCAGCCGTTCGATCACCCGCTCAAAGGCCCTGTCACGTTGCGATGGCGAAGCTAAGGTTCTTTCTCGCTTATCTCGCACTATCCCTCAGTCTCGCCCCGCTGTGTTCTCCGTTTCTGGTCACGGCCCAAGTTTCGCGGGTTGTATCGGTCCCGACGCTGGGTGTGCGTACCGATGGCTTGCCCGGTGTGATCAATCAGGTGTTGATTCAATTTGAGCGAATCCCTGCTCAGCACGGGCCGGTCATTGACTTCAATGAAATCAACCTCGGTGGCGGCTCTTTGGTGGGCGAGGAGTGGAAAGACGGTGTGCGCCATGCCGTGCAGGCCGTCGCCAGGCTCGTGGGAGAGGATGGACATGATTGGCGGATCACACTGAAGAATCGGGCCGTGACTGCTGTGACGGACGGCCGAAGTTCGAGCGGTGCCATTGCGGTCGGCATTCTGGCTGCCTATAAGGGCGATGCGCTGAGATCGGATATCGCGGTGTCCGGGGTGATTACGCCGGATGGGCGGATTGATGTGGTGGGCGGTTTGCCAAGCAAACTTGAGGCGGCTGCCGGGGGACAGTATCGATCGCTGGTGATTTCACGTCATCAACCCTACACCTCGGACTGGCCTCAGGGGGAAGAGGCGGCGGCTCGTTTGCGTGTCGCGCTGATTCAGGTCCGCACGTTGGCGGAGGCCTACGAGGCCATGACCGGGGGCGGGCGCTAACGTTCTTGCGATTTTGTAGGCAGGATTAATTCCATCGCCCGCCGAATCTGGTCTCGGGAGCCGAGCAGAACCACGATATCGCCGGGGAGCAGTTTGGTTTTTTCCGACGGGTTTGACTCGGTCACCCCCGCTCTGGTCCAGGCAATGACCGAGGCTCCGGTGCGCGGCCGCAGCGACAGTTGGGAGAGCAGTTTCCCGGCTGCCGGTGAGCCTTCTTCAATTCGGCAGGTTTCTACTTCCACATCGCTGAGCGTTCCGCCGCGAAGATGATGCGCGAGCTCGGGTAGGTCGCTCCGGCGCAACAGAGCATAGCCTTCCCGGCGCACCTGCTCGGCCTTCCGCATGACGAATTCCTGCGGCATGTTGTATGTGCGGAGCACCAGCGCAAAGATTTCAATCGACGTCTCAAACTCCTCCGGCACCACGTCATCGGCGCCGAGTTGATGGAGTTCTTCCAGTTCCCGCAGGTAGCGGGTCCGGACCACGATATGGAGTTTCGGATTCAAGCCTCTGGCAACTTGCACGGTGCGTCTGGCCATGAAGGGATCGGAAATCGCCACGACCAGCACGCGCGCATCTTCGATCTTTACATGGCGGAGCACGTTTGGATTCGTCGCGTCGCCGTAGTACAGCGGAAGCCCATGCCGGGTTTCTCGTTGGACCGTATCGCCATCGAGATCCAGCGCAATATAGGGCACTTCTGTTTCACCCAGCACCCGGGCGAGGTTTCGCCCGTTCAGCCCATATCCCACGATGATCACGTGATCTTTGATCCGGAGATGCCGTCCTTCCGTTTCGAGAACATGGGCGGTCGTTCGACCGGGAAACCAGTGGCGGAGTCGCTGCATCGCTTCAGCCCGGCGCGCAAGGTGTGGGGACCACTGCATGAGGAACGGGGTAATGATCATCGAACACACCGAAACGGCCAGGAACACTTGATAGGGGGCCCCGGTCAGCAATTTATTTTCTTGTCCGACTTGCGCGAGGATGAAACTGAATTCGCCGACCTGTGCGAGGGCCACGCCGGCCATGACGGCTGAACGTGGAGGAATGGCGACGGCGAGGACGGCCCCGGCTCCGGTCACAAACTTGATTACGAGGATGGCGGCGAGCAGGCCGGTCACTACGGCAGGATATTCAAGCAAGATTCGCCAGTCCATAAGAATGCCGATGGACACAAAGAACAGACTGTTGAAACTATCCCGAAACGGCAACACTTCTGCCATGGCCTGGTGACTGAATTCTGATTCGGAAATGATGAGTCCCGCAATGAAGGCGCCCAGCGCCAGCGAGAGGCCGCCGAGCGACGTCAGCCAGGCAATACCGAGGCAGAGCACGATGATCGTGAGGAGGAACAGCTCGCGGCTGCGGCTCCGGACAATGTGCTCAAGGAGTTTCGGTACGAGATACCAGGCGGCAGCCACGACGAGACCGACGACCACCACAGATTTTCCCAGCGTGAGGAGGATGGAGAGCGCGGCTCCTTCACTGGGACTGGACAGAATCGGCGCGAGGAGGATCATCGGGACCACGGCGAGATCTTGGAAAACGAGAATGCCGATCGCCGCGCGTCCGTGGAGCGATTCGCTTTCACCGTTCGCTGCGAGGGCTTTTAAGACGATCGCGGTGCTGCTGAGGGAGAGGAGAAAACCCCAGAAGATACCTTGTTGCCATGGCACTCCGGCGAGCATCGCTCCGGCCCAGACGATGGCGACGACTCCTCCGACTTGAATCGGCGCGGCGATGAAGAGCAGGCGTCGCAGTGAGGCCAGCTGGACGAGTGAAAATTCGATGCCGATCGTGAAGAGCAACAGGACCACGCCGATTTCGGCCAGGACTTGAACCGTGCTGGAGTCGGCGATCAGATTGAACCCGTGGGGGCCGATGAGCGCTCCGGCCACCAGAAACCCTGCGATCGAGGGCAGCCGGAATTGATGAAACACAAACACGACGGCAATGGACACCGTGAAGATGACGAGCAGATTGCTGAGGACGTTGTAGTCGGTCATGCGAAAGGATATCGGAATTAGGTGTGAAAGGTCAGGCGGGGAGACCGGTTCATCCCGTGCAGGTCGCGCCTCACGATTCACATGGTGTAGAGCGGAGAATACCTCAGCGGCCGGTTCTGAACAAGGTAAAGATTCTTGTCGGACTTACCGGACATGCCTAGAGTGGACTGGAATGAAAGGAAAGGAAAGGAAAGGAAAGGAAAGGAAAGGAAAGGAACCTGAATGATCCGCGCCATCCTGTTCGATTTCAATGGAGTCATTGCGGACGATGAGACCGCGCATGTGGCATGCTTCTGTCGGGCTCTCCACGAGTTCGGTCTGGCCCTGTCCGAAGACGAATACTACGGGACGTATCTGGGGATGGATGAGCGGACCTGTACGACACTTCTCCTCACGGCGCGTGACGGGAAGAGCGACGTCGGGTTAGTTCAGCAGATTCAGGACCGGAAGGCCGAGTTATTCCGGCTCCATCCAGGCGCACAGCAACCGGAATTGTTTCCCGGTGTGATCGAGTTTGTGCAAGCCGCCCGGCCGTTGTGTCGTATGGCGATCGCCTCCGGTGGCCGTCGCGAGCAGATTGATCGGGCGCTGCGCGGGACGGCGATTGAGCGGGCCATGGAGCTCATCGTGTCGGCTGACGATTGTCTGATCGGCAAACCTGACCCTGCCGTCTATCTCTTGACCTTGAAGCGATTGAACGACGTCGGGCGGTCTCTCTTGAGGGCCGACGAGTGTCTGGTCATTGAGGACTCGAAGGCGGGTATTCGAGCGGCTCGGGCCGCCGGAATGCCAGTGCTCGCCTTGGCGACGACCTACCCCAGCCATGAATTGCGTGAGGCTGATTGCGTCATGCCCACGTTGGTCGCGGTCGATCCGGGAGAGCTTCTTCGCCGGTTTCACTAAGCGCCGCAGGCGTACAATCTCGCGCGCTCAATCACGGAAAACCCGCTCCTGCTCTGTCATTCCCCCTCCAAAGTGGCATAGACTCCCGCGACCTCTATTGCGTAGGGTATGGCCATCGCGACGCGATTTGCCTGCTGATGCAGAAGGGTTTCGGGTGCGTGGTCACAATTTCCCCGGAGGTGCTTTATGGGCCTGAGCCAGATGCGTTTGGTCATCACGCTGGTCGCGTTGACTGCGGTGAGTCCTGCACACAGCGATACCCCGCCTCCGTCGGAACCGTCACATACGTGGGAATGTCCGCAAGCCGACGGAACATCGGTCTATACGAACAAAGAAAAACCCGGTTGTCGGGCGATGACGTTGAAGCCATTGTCGGTGGTTCCTTCATTGGACAACATGCCGCTCATTCCTCGCACGATCGGCAATCCGCCCTACCACGCTCCCAATTCTCAAGAATATGGACCAACCAGTGGAACGCAGCAGATTCCCGATTGGGCGAAGGACTGGCAGGCCTCAGCTACCGGGAGCCGGGGCGACATCTGCGGGATGTACTGGGAGTGGGTCCGGTTGAATGAAAAAACGCGGGGCGGCTTCTTTTTCGGATCTGACCCGTCGTACGGCGGCGATCCGACCGGGCGGAACCAGCGGGGGGCGAGCTATTCGTTCTATGACAATGCTCGTTACATCGCATTGAATCGGATTTTTGCGACGGGGTTTATTCCCATCGGCTGCCAGTAAGAGCAGGGCGACTTAGCCGCGCAATTTAGCCAGAACGGTGGCGGGGTCCCAGTAGGCCCAGAAGGTCTGGATCTCGCTGGCTTCATTGAATTCGAACACATCAATCCCTTTCACTTCGACAGGTTTCCCGTTTTTCCCGATTCCCCGTCCATGAAACAGGACCGCTGCCCGGTTGTGAGAGATGTGTGTTTCCTGTGCGCGGATGGTCACTTCCTGCAGCGCGCCGGCGATGGAGTGAAAGAGGGTCTTGAGCGCGGCATGCCCTTGAACCGGCGTCGCGCCATAGGGTTCATGGCTGATGGCATCGTGGGCGAAACAGGCCGTCCAGGCCGTGGGATCAAGCGCGCGCCAGGCGGCAAAATAACGATCGACGCGGTCGCGAATCTCGTCGGGTGAGAGCGGCATCGTCAGTCCTTTCGTGATCATCCCGTACCGGCGGGACATCGCCCGGCTTAGGCTTTATAGAACTCCCGATACCACTTCACGAAGCGCGGAATGCCTTCTTCGATTGGCGTCGCCGGTTTGAACCCGACATCATTGGCCAGGTCGTCAATGTCTGCATAGGTCGCCGGCACATCACCAGGCTGCAGGGGCATGAGCTTCTTTTCAGCTTTCTTCCCCAGAGCGTTCTCTAATACGTCGATAAAATGGAGCAGCTCTACCGGCTGATGGTTGCCGATGTTATAGACCCGCGCCGGAGCGGAACTCGTGCCGGGGTCCGGTTGTTCGCCGTTCCAAGCCGGATTCGGCGTCGCCGGGTGATCGAGGGTGCGAATGATCCCCTCGACGATATCGTCCACGTAGGTGAAGTCTCGCTTCATCTTGCCGTGGTTGAAGACCTCGATCGGTTTTCCTTCCAGAATTGCCTTCGTGAAAATGAACAGAGCCATGTCCGGGCGTCCCCAGGGACCATACACAGTAAAAAAGCGCAGGCCGGTGCAGGGGATGCGATAGAGATGCGCGTAGCAATGGGCCATGAGCTCGTTGGCTTTCTTGCTTGCGGCATAGAGGGAGACCGGATGGTCCACGTTATCGTGGATCGAAAACGGCATATGGGTGTTCCCGCCGTAGACGGAACTGGAGGAGGCATACACCAGATGGTCGACCTTGGCGTGCCGGCATCCTTCCAGAATGTTCATGAAGCCTTCAATGTTGCTCTCCGTATATGCGTGGGGGTTGATCAGTGAATAGCGCACGCCGGCCTGGGCGGCCAGATGCACCACGCGTTTGATTCCGTGATCGGCAAAGAGTGCTTTCATGCCTGCGCGATCAGCCAGATTCAGCTTGAGAAAGCGATGGCCGCTGGCATTGGCCAGTTGGGCCAGCCGTGCTTCCTTCAAGCGGACATCATAGTAGTCATTGACGATGTCCAGGCCGATGACCTGTTCGCCGCGCGCCAGTAAGCGCTGGGCCACGTGGAAGCCGATGAATCCTGCCACGCCGGTGACAAGAATCGGGGATTGCGCTCCAGCCATTCGCATGCACTCCTTTACATGTAGATAAAACGATGGTGTTTACGTCCGTCCGGCTGACTTCATGAACGGGGGATCGCCGTGGTCCAAGCGGTGTAAGGCCAGAGGGGTCAAGGATTCTCCTGACGACACCACTCCCACACGACCGTCCTGGTTGGCCCGATAGATATCGAGCGCTCGAGCGTAATGATACCCGCAACCCTGAGAGGTGAGAAGGTCTTTCAGCTTTTCCGGACGTTCCCAATGGGCCGTGAGCAGTGCAGTCCTGGCAGGATTCCGCTGACTGAACATGAAGGAGAGGTGGTCCGGGTACCAATCCGCTCCCCCGGTGGCGTAGGAGACGAACAGGTTGGCCTGCGCTGCGGCGCAGAGATCCGACAGGTAGGCATTGGTGAGGTAGCCGTTTTCACCCACGTCCAGCCATTTCCCGGGATGGGACAGCGAGGCGTGGGCGGCATAACTCCGTACCTCCAGCAGTTGTTGTTGTGAGGCGAGCACGAGCGAGATCGGTCCGTATTTCGCAACCAGTTGCTGGATGATCTGTTCCTTGAGCGCGGACCGTCCGTTGTTGGTGGGGCCGCTGTCCGCATGCACGAGGATATTCTGCCCGCGGTCGTGGATCAGGTAGCAGTTTCTCGGCATCTCGAGGTCGCAGGGGTCTTCTCCGTAAAACGGCACCGACACGACGGATCCGCCGTCGAAGTCCCAGCGCTCGCCGTGCGCCAGTTCAACCACTCGTCCGAATCCCATCTCCCGTAAGAGCCCGAGATAATCGTAATGCAGTTTCTTGCGATTGCGCCGGCTGGGTACGACGATCGGCGTTTCTTTGGGAAGATGCAGGAGTGTCCGTGGATCTACATGATCGTCGTGGTCGTGTGTGAGAAACACGGCCGCCGGTTTCGGCAGTAACGCGCCCCACAAAGACGGCACCGACGATTCTGCAAACCAGGGAAGCAGCCAGGGATCGAAGAGCAGCATCTGCGATTGCTGACGGTAGAGCAGCGCCGCATGTCCGAGATGCACGAGATCCCGGTCCTGCACGACATCGAGCCAGCGCTGCCGGACGGTCGGCTGGGCGGTGCCGAGCAGACACTCATACTGGTGCAGCGACTCAATCAGCTTGAGCAAGACTGGTTGGGATTCACGCGGTGCAGCCATGATGACCGTTTTGATTTCCTCGGCTTGATGAGTGCCGTCCAACATGCCGAGGACTTTTCCCACTGCCGGGCCGAGGAGACGCTGATCGAATCCGATCGGAATGGCCTGTCGTTTGACCGAATGGAAAATGCGCAAGCCGCCGTTGGTGACCGTCGCTGATTTTGTCGGATCGGTCGGGAACTCCCACTGAAACGTGCCGTCGGGTTTCCGTCCGCAGCGGATATGCTGTTTGAGATAGGGGCGCGAGTTCACCAGTTCCGCATAGGCATCTTCCAGCCGCCGTTGCCGGTCGGGATCATCCAGCGGTGCGCGTTTCGAAAACACGTCGCTGATCGCCGTATCGATGGAGCTGGACAATAAGCTATGGGCTTCGTGCAGACCGGCCACGACTTCAGGAGCGATGCCGGCCACGAAGGGAAACGGACCGGGCGCTTCCCCGCTTTCCAATTGCACCCAACACCAGGGGGCGAGGCTCACATATTGTTGCCGTGGAAGCCGGTCCCACACACTGCTCATGATCTATGTCCCGGTTTCCCAGCGGAGCTTGCTGATCGTGGGTTCGTAGAGGGCTTGAATCACATTGCCGTCGGGATCAGAAAAGTAAAATGAGTAACTGCCGTCCCGGTGTTGCTTCGGCTGTTTGACGATCGCACCACCGAGCCGAGCAATCTTCGGGGAGATCTCTGCATACATCCGGTCGACCGCTTGGGGCTGTTCCAGTATCACGCCGACGTGATCCAGCAATTGGCCCTGGGGAGGGCGATAGGCGCTGAGTTCGTCTTGGGGAATTTGATGGAGCGCCAGATTGTCGCTTCCTGAACTGAAGTAGACATTGTCGGCATCCGGCTCCCAGACGACCTTCATGCCGAGCAGGTCTTCGTAGAACCGGCGTGACTTGGGAAGGTCGGTCACCCGAAGGGCCAGATGACGGAGTCCTCGATGGAGCGGAAGAGACATAGAACCGGTCCTGTTCTTACAAAGCAGCCGTTCTGAAAGACCGTATAGTAGGGAGGCCTTGCCTCACCCGTCAACGGAAATTCTGCCCCTGCGGAAGGCAGGGTGGCTGTGATACCATGGCCCATTGATCGTTGCACAAAGGAGTGTCGTGGCATGAATGCTCTACGTTCTATGATGCTTATGGGGATCGTTCTGGTTGCGGCGCCGGCCGTCACAGTAGCCCAAGGGCTTGAGAAGGAAGTGAAGGGAAAAGATGGCGCCCCGATGGTCTTAATACCCGAAGGCCCGTTTCCGATGGGTGTCCCGCATGGCGACCGCGACGGGGGACGGGATGAATATCCCCGCCATGACGTATTCGTGAACAATTTCTATATCGACAAATTTGAGCTGACCAATGGCCGCTACCTTGAGTTCGTCAAGGCCACCAAGCACCGCATCCCGCAGAACCCCACGAACGCCACGAGAAACCTCTGGGAGGGAGATACCATTACCGAGTCACTCGCCGATCGGCCTGTGGTTAATGTGGACTGGGCCGATGCACAGGCCTATTGCCAGTGGGCCGGCAAGCGGTTACCGACCGAAGCGGAATGGGAAAAAGCGGCCAAGGGGACAGCCGATCGGCGATTCCCCTGGGGCAACGTCGAGCCGACCAACAAGCATCTGAATTTCAACCAGCAGTGGATCGGTGAAAAGACTCTCATGCCGGTGGGAAGCTATGAGCTTGGTAAAAGCCCCTTCGGCGTCTATGACATGGCGGGCAACGTCTGGGAATGGGTGAACGACTGGTATGACGCCAAATATTACGAGAAGAGTCCTGCGAAAAATCCGACCGGTCCGGAAACCGGCACCAAGCGGGTGCTTCGTGGATCAGGCTGGCAGAATGAAACTCCGACCGTCCGCATCTTCACCCGTGTGGACAGCGATCCGACCATCCGCAACGAATCGACCGGGTTCCGCTGCGCCATGGACGCGCGGACAAAGTAGCGTTGCCCATGAGTGAGAAGGGATTTTCAGGAATAGCCGTCGCCGCATTTGAAAGCCGGATGGCAGTGGAAATGACCCGGCTCATTGAACGATACGGGGGCCGCCCATCGGTGGCCCCCGCCCTCCGTGAACTCCCTATCCAAGATAATCCCACGGCCCTGCG
>JABFSU010000001.1 GCA_013140455.1 Nitrospira sp.
ATGGTTGTGAAGGGGGAGTCATGATTAAAGCGATGAAAGACTTTCAGATCCCGATGCGGGTTGAAGTCGATAAGGATGCGAATTCCCCAGTGTTCGGTCGATTCACCACCGAGGCGTTTGAGCGGGGATTCGGCACTACAATTGGAAATTCACTTCGCCGCGTGTTGTTGTCATCGTTGACCGGAGCGGCTGTGACGACGGTGAAGATTGAGGGCGTACTGCACGAATTTTCAACGATACCAGGTGTCACGGAAGATGTGACATCCATTATTTTGAATATCAAGAGCCTGCGCTTGGCGCTTCATACCGATAAGCCGAAGACGATCCGTTTGAGGAAGAAGGGACCCGGTGAAGCCAAAGGCTCCGATATTATCCACGATGCCGATGTGACCATTCTCACGCCGGATCTGCATATCGCGACGTTGGATAAAGATGCGACGCTGGATATCGAGATGACGGTGAAACATGGTCGTGGGTATGTCCCGGCTGAGCGCAACAAGGAAGAAGGGTTGCCGATCGGTGTCATCGCGATCGACTCTGTGTTCTCGCCCATCAAGCGCGTAAACTTTCATGTGGAAAACGCTCGTGTTGGTCGCATGACCGACTATGACAAGCTGACGATGGAGATCTGGACAGATGCGACCATCAGTCCACGTGATGCCTTGTCGACAGCGGCGAATATTTTGCGTGATCACCTCGATATCTTTATCAATCCTGAAGAGCGTGGCGAAGGCAAGCGCGAGGCGGGATATGATGAGTCGGAACTTGAAGAGAATAAGAATCTCTCGCGGAGCGTGAATGAACTCGAGCTCTCCGTTCGTGCGGCGAATTGCTTGAAGAATGCCAACATCAAGACCATTCGTGATCTGGTCCAGAAGACGGAAAACGAAATGCTCAAGACGAAGAATTTTGGCAAGAAGTCACTGAATGAAATCAAGGAAATTTTGTTAGAGATGGGTCTCACGCTGGGAGGAAGGGTTGAAGCCGGATCCTCCAGCAACGGGAGTTCGCAGTCAGAGTAATTTTCAGCGAAGGGGAATGCCGTGCGACACAGAAAAAAAGGCCGTCAACTTGGTCGGCAGACGAAGCATCGATGGGCCCTGTTCCGGAGCCTCGTGACCTCGCTCTTGGAGCATGAGCGTATTGAGACGACCGAAGCGAAGGCAAAAGAGATTCGCGGGTTTACTGACCGAATGATTACGTTGGGGAAGGATGGAACCTTGCCGGCTCGCCGCCGGGCCCTCGCGTTTATCCGGAGCAAAGATGTGGTCTCAAAACTGTTCAGCGATGTCGCCGGACGATTCAAAGATCGGCAGGGTGGATACACCCGTATGGTGAAGACTCGCCGCCGCATCGGCGATGGCGCTGAAATGGTGGCGATCGAGTTGGTGACGATGGTGGAGAAGGCTTCTTCCAAGGCAGCCACTGTTCCGATGGCGACAACTCCCGTCGCTTCTCCGGAAGCTTCTGCCTAGCGCTATAGTTGTTTGTGTGTTGAACGGAAAGAGCTCCTCGCGTGTCATGCGTGAGGAGCTCTTTCTGTTTCTGGCCAGCTACAGGCGTTTACTTGCCTGATCCTCAGTGCTACTATCGTGCCAGAATTTCAACTGGTTTATCTGGTAAGCGGTGTGATGCATGTGGGACGTATTAGCCAGGCGAAGCCTCCTTACGGTGAGTGGAGCACTGGCGGCATTCCTGATTTATCTGTTGTTTGTGAACGCAGATTCCGCTCCTACAAATCAGCCTGTTGTACCAGGTGCCATTGAAAGTGCAGACGCGAAGATCTCGGATTTTACCTTTACGCAGACCAAAGGCGATGTGGTGCAGTGGCGGGTACAGGCCAAGCAGGCACGCTTATTCGAGCAGGAGAAGCGCGCCGTCCTGAGCGATGTTGAAGTGACGCTCTACGGGCAGGCGGGGAAAGAGGTAACGGTCCTGGGAGACGAGGGCGCGCTCGATACAGCCACGAAAAACTTTATATTGGCGAATCGAACGGATCCGCTGGTAATTGCGACAGGAAGTGGATATACGATTTATACCAATCACCTGGCATGGACCGATTCCACAAAGATCATTCAGACCGGTGACCCCGTCCGTATTGTCGGCAATGGATTGGAAATTACCGGCAGAGGATTGTTGGGACGGACGGAGTCTGAAGAGTTTGAGGTACTTGATGATGTTCATGTGGATCTCGTTTCTGGTTCTTAGCATCTTCGCCTCAGTCACAGCCGAGTCTGTCGTGCCAGCAGGCGCCGCTGTTTCTAAAGGTTCAGGCCCAGTCCAGACTCCGACAACCATTACCGCAAAAAAAATGACGGTGCGTAATCAGGATAGTCAGGCCGTCTTTGAAGGGTCAGTCATCCTGACTCAAGGAACATTGATGGTCTATTCGGACAAGATGGTGGTGTCGTTTTCCCCCCAGTCTGCGGATACCAAGAAAGGGGAGCCCGGAGAAATCAAGAAGAGTGATCCCTCTTCTACAGCCAAACCGATAGGCAAAGGTGCCGATGTGATGCCGGGATCCTCGGGTCGATCCGTCAAGCAGATTGAGGCGACGGGCCATGTGCGCATCGAAAAAGAGACCGGAAATGCGACCTCTGATAAGGCGGTGTTCGACAATAGTCGGCGGGTTGTGACTTTGACCGGGGATCCGGTGGCTTGGGAGAAGGGGACGCGAGTTAGTGGTGAGAAGATCATTATATACTTGGATGAAGATCGAAGTGTCGTCGAAGGGGGATCGCATCTCCTGATCGATGGCGAACGTGGCGGAATGAAATGACTCAGGGAGCCGAATCGGAATTGGTCGGGACGTCGGACTCAGTGACCGGTCCACACACATCGTGCTTGCGAGCCCGAGGGTTGGAGAAGAGTTTTCGCGGGCGAAAAGTTGTGAAGGGCGTGGCAATCGAAGTGCGTGCCGGTGAAGTGGTTGGGCTTCTTGGCCCGAACGGTGCCGGGAAAACCACGATCTTTGATATGGTCGTGGGCCTCTGCCAGCCGGACGAGGGGGAGATTACGTTTAACGGCGAGTCCATCACGGACCTGCCAATGTATCAACGGGCCAGGCGAGGGATCGGGTATCTTCCGCAGGAGTCGTCGGTCTTTCGCCGCCTTTCCGTAGAGAAGAATGTCTTAGCGATTTTGGAAATCCTAGGCTATCCTCGTGGTGAGCGGATGGCGCGGGTTGATGAGTTGCTCAAGGACCTTGATCTCCTGCATATTCGTGGCAGTATGGCGTACGCACTGTCAGGAGGAGAACGTCGTCGATTGGAAATCACCAGGGCCTTAGCGACAAGCCCATCCTTCATGCTCTTGGATGAACCGTTTGCCGGAATTGATCCGATCGCGGTGGCCGACATTCAGCAGATTATCCTTCGCCTGAAGGACAAGGGGATTGGGATTCTCATCACCGATCATAATGTTCAAGAAACGTTATCTATTACCGATCGCGCATACATTATTAATGAAGGATTGATCCTGGAATCCGGTTCTCCGGAGGCCATTGTGAAGAGTGAAACCGCTCGGGCCGTGTATCTCGGCGAGCGATTCAAGCTGTAGAGGGTTTGATATCCAGTTATGAAACTTCGTCTCGACTTGAGGCTTAGCCAGAAGCTGATCATGACGCCGCAGTTGCAGCAGGCGATTAAGCTGTTGCAGCTTTCTCGGCTTGAATTGCAGCAAAGCTTAACCCAGCATCTACTCGAAAATCCGCTTCTCGACGAAGTGCAGGCTGAAGTTGAGGAAGCTGAAGCGGCGGCTGCGGAAGGAAAAACGGAAGACCCCGCTACAACGGCTACACAAGATAACGCAGAAGAGGCGGGAACGCCGGAGGAGCGAGGTTCGCCCGAAGAGTTTTCAGCTTCTGGATGGGAAGAATACTTTGGCTCGGATCGTCGAGTCGGGGATTCGGAATATCCCTCCTCTTCTCAAGATGAGTTTCCCTCCTACGAGCAGACTGTGGCCAAAGCCACGTCGCTGGAAGAGCATTTGCTTTGGCAGCTCTCACTCTCGGGTCTTTCAGAGCGAGAGAAGGCCATTGGACGCTTGCTCATTGGAAATTTGGATGATGATGGCTATTTGAGAATTACTCTGGCTGAAGTCGTCAACGGGAGCGAGTTTGCGGAGGCGGAGGCTGAGTCGGTCCTCAAGGATGTTCAGACTTTTGATCCAACTGGTGTCGGGGCGCGTGACCTGCCGGAATGTCTACTGCTCCAACTCGGCCATTTGGGCAAGAACCCGATGGGGTCACTCGGTGCAAGGCCGGGTGCGCTAAAGGGGGCCGTTGTCGAAGGTATTATCCTGCATCATCTCAAGGATCTTGAAAAGAAGCAGTATGCCAAGATCGCTAAGGCGTTGAATGTGACCATCGAGGAAGTTTTCGAAGCGACGAAATTGATCGGAGATCTCGAGCCCAAGCCCGGTCGCCCGTTCACGAACACGCAGAATTACGTGATTGTGCCGGATGTCTTTGTCGTGAAGAACGAAGGGGAGTGGGTGGTTTTGCTGAATGACGATGGCCTGCCTCGTATGCGGATCAGTCCGTATTACAAGCAACTGATAACGGCTGGAGACGGGGGGACGGCTGAAACCAAGTCTTACCTCGATGAAAAACTCAGAGCCGCCCAATGGGTGATTCGGAGTATCGATCAACGGAATAAGACGATCGTCAAAGTCGTGACGAGTATTGTGAAGTTTCAGGAGCAGTTTTTTGAGCAAGGGATTGAACATCTGAAACCCTTGGTCCTCAAGCAGGTGGCGGAGGATATCGGGATGCACGAATCGACGATCAGTCGCGTCACCGCCAATAAGTATATGTATTGTCCGCAAGGGATGCTTGAATTGAAGTTCTTCTTCAACGCGGGACTTCAGCGGGCGGATCAACCGTCTGACATGATGTCGTCCGTGTCTGTCCGAGAAATGATCCGGAAAATGATTGCCGAAGAGGATACGCAGCGTCCACTGAAAGATGAGGAAATCGCGGCGCGTTTGAAGCTCCAACAAGTGCTGATCGCGCGTCGCACGGTGGCGAAGTATCGCGCCGAGGACAACATCCCTTCTGCTAGCCAGAGGAAACGCCATTTTTAGTCTGCACCCGCTGAGTCTGGTGCAGAGATGGTTCACGTAAGGAGACACTTCGCATGAAGCTACGAATCACTGGTCGCCACATGGACGTGACGTCCGCACTTCGTCGATATCTTGAGACACGATTCGATCGGCTTGATCGGTACGAATTGAAAGTGGGGATTGTTCAGGTTGTCTTGAGTGTGGAGAAGCTTCAGCATAAAGCGGAAGCAGTTTGTGTGGTCCACGGGAAGCGTGTGCAAGCGAAAACCTCGACGCGAGAAATGTATGCGACGATTGATGCGTTGGTGGACCGCATTGATGGACAGCTCAGAAAACTGAAAGAGCGATTGGTCAGTCATAAGCCTGCAAAGGCCACCCGAGTCCGGTCGGTGCGCGCGTTGGCTGCTGAGTGGCAAGAGGTGCCGGCCTTCAAGGTGGAGCGTAGAGCGGTTCCGGTTCTGTCCCTCGCGGAGGCGCACGACCGGTTCAGTGGCCACAGTGAGGCCTTTCTGTTGTTTGCAAATGTTGAGACAGGGAATCTTCATATGCTTCAACGGGGTGTCGGCGGGCGGGTCTTGGTCATTGAGCCATTTGCGGAAGGTCGGCGAGGGCATTCCTTCCCGGGGGCAGGAGAGTGATGGTCCGGCTTGAAGACGGCAGGATCTAGTTCCGATGTCGGCAAAGGGCTAGTGGGCAACGTCATCTCTGTGATTGTTAGATTCTCTTCCCTGGTAGAGCTGGTTGTCCCCAATAAAGTTGTATGGCACAGCTGAATCTCGTCATCGTCAGTGGCCTCTCCGGATCCGGCAAGTCGCACGCACTGAAGGCGTTCGAGGATGCCGGCTATTTCTGCATCGATAACCTCCCTCCTGCGTTAATCCCGACGTTCGTGGAATTGTGTAATCAGCAAGGTGGAGAGATATCGAACGTCGCGCTGGGTGTCGATGTCCGTGAGCGAGTCTTCTTTGCTGATTTGGTCGGGACGCTTGAGCGGGTGAGGGCCCTCGGGTATGCGATTCGTCTGCTCTTTTTGGAAGCCCGGGATGAAGTCCTTGTCAGGCGATTTTCTGAGTCACGTCGCCCGCATCCGCTATTGCCACATTTGCCGGTTTTGGAGGGAGTTCGGTTTGAGAAGGAACGGGTTGCGGAGTTGCGCCGCCATGCCGATCGGATTATCGATACATCTGATCTGACCGTGCATGAACTCCGGGACGTATTGACGAAGGAGTTCTCCCGTGGTCCTGCCACTCGGCGCTTGACGGTAACCTTGCTGACTTTTGGATATAAATTTGGCGTTCCCTACGATATCGATTTGCTGTTTGACGTTCGGTTTTTGAAGAATCCGTTTTTTGTTCCTGATCTCAAGCCCCTTCCTGGGGATGATCCCCGGGTTCGCGCCTTTGTGTTGTCCGATCCCGATGCCATCGATCTCCTGGCACAGCTGGAGAGCATGTTGAAGTTTTTGATTCCTCTCTACGAGCGTGAACAGCGCAGTTACCTCACCATTGCGATTGGATGCACCGGCGGGCGCCATCGATCGGTCGCGATTGCAGGTCGGCTTCGGGAGAGCCTTGGCGCAATCGGTCACGAAGTGATCCTCAAACATCGAGATCTGCAGAAGTCCTAAGCAAGATTCTGAGGCACTGTGGTCCGAGCTGCTTCCTATCAGTTCGGTTGTGTTGCTTGACAGGTCGAGCATATTGACTATACTTACCTTGTACCTGCAGAACCTAGCTTCCCTCAGGCACATTTCACGTGAAGAAACGAAACACGATTCGCAAGACAGCAGGGTATAAGACGAATCAGGTGTGTGACTTGTTCGATATATCCAAAGCTACTTTGTTTCGATGGGAGCGCCAAGGGTTGATTTCCGGTCCCCCGCGAGACTGGCGAAACTGGCGGCTGTATATGCGGGAGAATGTGGCCGAAATTCAGAAAATGATTCGCGCTCGAAAGCTTGTCATGTAGAGTAGCGGTGAGGGATATGCTAAGCACATTTAAAAATATGTTTGAAACCGACATTGTCTCCTTACTGACTCCTAAGCGTCAGCTGGTTGGGCTTGATATTGGGTCGAGCGCAATTAAGTTGGTGCAGTTGAGAGAAAGCAAGGGGCGGTACTATCTCCAGAAATTTGGCATGAAGCCATTGGAGCCAGAAGTGATCGTGGATGGAACGGTCATGGACGAGGGACGGGTAGTCTCGGCAATTCGTGAGCTGTTTGAAGAATCGAATGTCAAGAATAAGCAGGTTGCAGTGTCCATATCAGGTCACGCCGTCATTGTGAAGAAGATCAGCTTGCCCCCCATGCCCGAAGAGGAGTTAGAAGGGCAAGTGAAATTAGCGGCGGAGCAATATATTCCGTTCGATATTAATGAAGTGAATATTGACTTCCATGTGCTTCCGGCTGATGTCTCAGGCGAGGGGTCTGGCGAGATGTCGGTTATTCTCGTGGCGGCAAAGAAAGACAAAATTAATGAGTTGACCGAATTGGTCAAGGGTGCAGGATTGACGCCCGTGGTCATGGACGTCGATGCCTTCGCTATTGAAAATATGCATGCGATTAACTATCCCCTGGCACAAGATGAAACGACGGCGCTGGTGAATTTGGGGGCCAGCGTGATGAACGTTAATATCATCCGCGGTGGAGTCTCTTTATTTACCCGTGATATCCCGTTGGGTGGGAATCGCTATACTGAAGCGATTCAGCGAGAAATGGGCCTCTCCTACGAGGAAGCTGAAGAGACCAAAAAGGGCGAGCGAAGCGGGAAGGCCGCTGCGAGCTCCATTGAGAGTGTGATTGATAGCGTCAATGGAGAAGTGGCCTCAGAGATTGCCCGAACAGTTGATTACTTCAAGACCTCCGCATCAAATGTGGGGCTGGATCGCGTCTTGGTCT
Source organism: Nitrospira sp. (assembly GCA_013140455.1). Taxonomy (GTDB): domain Bacteria; phylum Nitrospirota; class Nitrospiria; order Nitrospirales; family Nitrospiraceae; genus Nitrospira_D. The sequence goes on from JABFSU010000001.1 coordinate 7,962, forward strand.
GCGGTGGGGTTGCGCGTGTCAGCGGACTCGTACAGCAGTTGAGTGATCGCATGCAAACGCCAGTCGAAGTTGCAAATCCGTTTAGTGAAATTGATACATCGGGAAGTGACTTCGATCAGGATGCCCTGGCTGAAATGGCACCGCTGGCGTCTGTCGCGGTAGGGCTGGCCTTGAGATCAGTGGGGGACCGATGATTCGCATCAATCTACTTCCTGGGCCTAAAGGCCGTGCGGCCAAACCTCAGTATGATGTCCGGGCGCAGGCCCTGCTGGGGATTGGTGTGCTCTTGATTACGATTGCAGGTTGTTGGTGGTATTCGTCTTCTCTTGACGAGGCTATCGAGGCTCGGCAGGATGAGAAGCTAGCCAAAGAGAAGCAAGTTGTACAGCTCAAAGAACAGGTAAAGCAAGTACAGGACTTTGAGCAAAGGAAGAAGTTGTTAGAGGATAAGAATCGGGTGATTGATCAACTCGAGTCGGCGCGGGTCGGGCCGGTCAAAGTCTTGGACTTTGTGAGTCAAAGCATCGAGCCTTTGAAAGTCTGGCTCACCAATTTGAAGCTATCCTCAGAAAATGTAGAGGTCGAAGGGAAGGCCTTGACGAATGATGATGTTGTCGAGTTCGTCAACAATCTTCGCCGGACCGATTTTTTTGCAAATATCAATCTCCAGGAAAGCAAGGCGGCAGTAGAGAACAAGATCAATATCTACCAGTTCAAACTGGCATTTCGCCTGAAAGGCTGAGCATGGCGTTGCCTTCGATCAACCTAGAGACGCTTCGCAGTATCCCTGCTCCGCAGAAGCTGGCCTTACTAGGCTTGCTTGTGGGAGTGCTGCTTGCGGGGTTTTATTTCTATATTGCAGAGCCGAAAGCCGCGACAATCGACCTGCTTCAGGCGGACAATGCACGGTTGGATGGAGAAATTCAGACCCTCACGATCAAGGCGAAGCATCTGGACGAACTACTCGCTGCCAATAAACAGCTTGAAATCGAATTAGCAAAGAAGAAGGAACGACTTCCTCCGGAAGAAGAAGCTGTTATGTTGCTGAAGCAAGTGTCTGATCTCGGTGTTCGTCTGGGACTAGATATCAGGTTGTGGCGGCCAGGAGCTCAGACCGAGGATGTGTCGAAGCTTTTCGTGAAGATGCCTGTCGCTGTTGAAGCCAGTGGGGCATACCATACGACCGCCCTCTTTTTTGACCGTATCAATCGGTTGCCGAGAATTATCACGGTCTCTGGCCTCAAGATGGGGACGCCAAAGATGGAGCAAGGACGGATCGTGTCTCAGGCACAATTTGACCTTGTGGCGTATGCGGCTCCTCCGGAGAAGCAGGCTGCCGCGATCCCGGTGGCAAATGTTGGGAAGCCAGCTCCGGTTGGCAAATAGGGACTGAGGAGCTATGCAAATGTCTAGTGTGGAGCGGATAGCTAGTGTACGCAGAACTCCAGTGTGTACCCTCTTCCTTGCTGGAATGTTGCTGTTTGTCGTTGTTGGCGCAGGCGCGGAAGTTGGTGCAGGGACCTTGACCCCACCGAATCAAATTAGCCCGCTCCGGCAAGATTCAATAAAGCTGCCTGCTGCTCCTGAAGTTCAACGGCAAGCCATTGCTCCGACATCGATGGCAAATCCATCCGTTGAAGGGGAAGCATCGCTCTCATCTCCATCCCCTCTTCCTGATGCTGGGAATGGATTTGGATATGATCCATCAGGCCGTCGAGATCCGTTTGCGCCGGTCGTGCAACAACTTCAACCAGGAAAAACGGATGTCAACCTTCCTCCGCTCCAGCGAGTCAATTTGACGGAGCTGAATTTGATCGCCATTGTGTGGGGGGCGTACGGGTACACGGCGATGGTCCAAACTCCTGAGGGATACGGATATACGGTCAGACGAGGGACACGCCTAGGGCAGAATAATGGTGTCGTGAGTGCCATTACGGAGCGAGGAATCATCGTGCAAGAACGATTTACCGATGTCTATGGAAAAAAACAGGAGCGGGAATACGTGAAGCTTCTTCACCCGAAAGAGGGCGCAGAATGAAAACACTAGCGGCAGTGCCAAGTACTTCGTTTCGTCGGGCATGGTGGTTGGGTGTGGTGGGCGTCCTGCTGAGCGCTCAGACCGTTCAAGCTGAACCACTGTTTACTCAAGCGGCTGGCTCTGAGGAGAGGGCGCATGACCAGGCAGCCATCGCGTCGGATGGTATCGATGCTCCAGCCCAAATGGTCACCAAGATTGAAGTTCGTCCGGAAGGGGATGAGGTCACAGTCGTTGTGAAGGGCGATGGGAAATTGTTTTCTTCAGCTCGATTATTGGACGATGCTCGGCTTGTTGTCGATCTCATCTCAGTGTCGTCGGCGCTCAAATCTCCCCTTGTGTCGGGGCAGCATCAGCTTCTTAGGAAAGTCAGGGTTGGATATCATGCTGATAAGGTTCGCCTTGTTCTCGAGCTACTTGGCCGTCCCTCATTTTCGGTCACGCCCGTTGGTCATGACCTACTGGTTTCGCTAAAGCCGAGAACGGTGGGGGCGAATGCTATTCCGGTGAGCGTGGTCTCGTCAACGGCAGGAAGTATTGCCGATCCAGTTGGAATAGGCGCGAGCGATTTTGCAGATCCTGGACAGGTGGTGCCGAGGGAGACCCGGTCGAAGAAAGGGCAGGTCATGGGGCCTGCTCAAGGGAAATTCAAAGTCCGAACCGTTCAGATGGCTACGGAGAGCACAACTCAGGAGAGCGACTCGAGAGGGGATGATCTTGTTGCCGGTCAAACACGCTTTGCTGGGCGCCGGATCTCTTTAGATTTTCAGCAGGCTGATATCACCAACATTCTTCGTCTCATCGCTGAGGTCAGTGGGTTTAATATCGTGGTGGGCGAGGGGGTTAAGGCCAAGGTAACCATGAAGCTTGTCAGTGTACCCTGGGATCAAGCCCTGGATATGCTACTCAAGATGAATGGGTTGGGCATGATCCGTCAGGGAACAATCGTTTGGGTTGATACGCTGACGAACATTGCCAAGCAACAGGATGAAGAAGCCCGCGCAAAAGAAGCGAAGACCAAAGCCGAGGAGCTGGTTGATCGCGTATTCTACATCAGGAACATCCAGGCACAGGAGCTTCAAACGGCATTGCGGCAGTATTTGAGCCCCCGTGGAGTCATGAATATCAGCGCCGGAAGCAATGCGCTGATCGTGCGAGATACCGAAACCAAGCTTGCGGTGATGAAGCAATTGGTGGATGGGTTGGATCTCCAGGTTCCTCAGGTTCAAATTGAAGCGCGCATTGTTCAAGCGGATACAGTGTACGCGCGTGGCATGGGTATTCAATGGGGAATTCAGAACGGTGACTTTGGTCCCAACTCGTTTAACTTCTTGGGGAATTCGACGGGCGCATTTGCTCCGACCGGAGGTACTGGCACAACGACTATTCCGCGTGATTTCATTGTCAATCTTCCTGCGCAGGTCGGCGGACTTCCGGCAGTTCCGGCGATCGGCTATCAGTTTGGCAAGTTGGCGCCTGGTTTTGCCTTGGATTTACGGCTGTCTGCCGGAGAGTTGCTGGGGTTGAGCAAAGTGATCGCGGCTCCGAAGATCACAACATTGGATAAACGTGAAGCGAAGATTTCACAGGGGGAATCAATCCCGTTCCAAACCACTTCGCTCCAGGGAACGCAGACTACATTTGTGGATGCGAATCTTGAGCTTAACGTGACTCCGCAAATTACGTCGCGTGATCCGAAGGAAGCGGGGAAGCAGATTCTCATGAAGGTTCGCGCCACTCGAAATGCGGTCGGTGCTCGAAGCAATCCTGCTGGCCCGAGTATCGATCGCCGTGAAGCGACAACCCAAGTTATTGTACGCGATGGTGAGACGATGGTGATCGGCGGTGTATTTGTTGATACTCAGAACAACAACGTGCAGGGAGTCCCGTACCTGTCACGAATTCCCGTTCTGGGGTGGCTGTTTAAGAATAAATCTGAGAGTGTGTCAAAACAGGAACTGTTGATCTTCATGACTCCGACCATTATTCGCACGACATAGCCAAACGGCACAGTGGCTTTGGATCGGCCCGTACTTGTTGCAGATGGCAATGAGTACGGGCCGATCCATTTTGGAGGCGGTATCTCCGCTGTGAAGTGGCTGGGCGGCATTGCCTCATTTGGCCGGTGGGGTGATCACCTTTTAGTTAGTTCGAACCTGTGCTACGATCCACGCGGTTTTCCACTGGAAGCAACTGAGCTGCCGGTGAATATCCTGTAGTGTATGGATCTTGAAGGCCAGTCTCATGCACTGGGGCGATTTCTGGAGAGTGATGAGAATATGGGCAGAGTAGAACAACGAGTGTCGGTGTCGCTTAAAGCGCGAAGCTACGACATTGTCATCAAGCCGGGCTTGATCGACGAGCTTGCAACGCGTCTTCAGTCTCTTGCCTCAACCGGACGTGTCGGCATTGTGACGGATCGCCATGTCGCCAGGCACTATCTCCGCGCCGTGGTGGGGCAGTGCGAACAAGCTGGACTCCATGCGGTCCCAATCGTGTTGCCACCGGGGGAAAAGAATAAGACTCTTGCGACAGTGGGGAAGATTCTCGATGTGCTGGCGAAGGAACGCTTTGAGCGGAAATCATTGTTGCTGGCGTTGGGGGGAGGGGTTGTAGGGGATGTGACGGGATTTGCTGCGGCGATTTACCAGCGAGGGATTCCGTTCGTCCAAGTGCCGACCACATTGGTGGCACAAGTGGATTCGAGCGTCGGAGGAAAAACTGGCGTAGATCATCGGCTGGGAAAGAATCTCATTGGAGCATTTCACCAGCCCAAGGCCGTCTGGATTGATACGATGCTTCTGCGTACGCTTCCGAAGCGGGAATGGATTGCAGGCCTGGCAGAAGTGATCAAGTATGGCATTATTGCCGACAAGGCTTTCTTTGCGTATCTCGAACGAATGATGCCAGCCATTTTGGAGCTCGCCCCTCAGGCGGTCATGCAGGTCGTGAAGCGTTCGTGTGAGATCAAGGCCCAGGTAGTGGCAGAGGATGAGCAGGAGTCCGATCGGCGAAGAATTTTGAATTACGGACATACGATCGGACATGCCCTGGAGGCTTTGGGTGGCTATCGATCCTTGATTCATGGGGAGGCTGTTGGCATTGGACTGGTGCTTGAAGCAGATTTGGCCAGGCATCAGGGATATTGCGATTCCAAGACGGTTGATCGAATCAGGTCGGTCGTCCGTTCTGCCGGCTTGTCTGATCGTCTGCCCAGTCCTTCCCTGGAGAAGGTATGGGCGGCGATGCAGCATGACAAGAAGGTCTCGCAGGGGAAAGTCGTGGGCGTGTGGCCGAACGCGATAGGACGCGTTCGGATTGCGCCGATTGAGCGAGCCACGTTTGCTGAGTGGTTTCAAACTGTTCCGGTTGGGGCTAGAGGGCGATCACGGTGAGTAGCGAAGCGAGGACAGTGAGGGACATCCTCTCTCGGGATCTATAGGTATGGAATCAAAAAAGCTCTCTGCAGTACAACTTGAGCAGGCGTTGCGGGAAAAGACTCGCGAAGTGGATGTGCTGCACAGGATTAGCGAGTCGATCAGTAACACGCTCGATCTTGAGGCCGTGCTTCGGCACATTGTGGATGTTGTGGTCGAGGTGACGAAAGCGGATGCCTGCCTCCTCTATCTGTTGTCTGATGGCCGGGACGAATTGATCCTTCGGGCATCGAAAAACCCTCATCCTCGCCTAATCGGTCGCATTACGATAGGTCTGGGTGAAGGTATCACCGGCTGGGTGGCTCGTGAGCGGACTCGCGTGGTCATTCCAAACAATGCCAGTGAGGATCCTCGATTTAAGTTCTTCAATAATCTTCCTGAGGATCGGTATCAGGCCTTTGTGTCCGTGCCGATTCTTGCGAAGAAGGAAGTCAGTGGCGTTATTAATGTGCAGCATAAGCGCTCTCGCCGCTATCGAGAAGATGAACTGGCCTTGCTCACGACGATCGCCAATCAGGTGGGCGGTGCGATAGAAAATGCGCGTATATACGACCAAATGCGTCGAAAGGCGCTCCAGTTGGAGACCTTGTCGCAGGTTTCCGAGACAGTCGCCTCCAACCGGATTACCGATGATGTGTTGCAGCTCATTGTGACCATGACGGCGCAGATGTTGGGGTCCAAAATCTGTTCGATCATGCTGCTGGACGAAGCCAGCGGGGAACTGAGGATTGCGGCCACACAAAGTCTGAGCGAAGAGTACCGGCGAAAACCCAACCTCAAAGTCGGGCAGAGCATCAGCGGTCGGGCCGTCCAGGAGCGACGGTCGATCATTGTTCCCGAGGTGATGAAAGAGCGGGACTATATGTATCCGGACATGGCGGCGAAGGAGGGGCTCTGTTCCTTGCTGTCGGTGCCGATGATGATGCGGGAGAAGTGCGTGGGAGTGATCAATAGCTACACGTCGGTTCCCCATACCTTTACGTCGGAAGAAGTGCGGCTGATGCAGGCCATCGCCAATCAGGCAGCGATCTCAATCGAGCACACCACCTTGTTGGAAAAATCGTTTGAGATGCAGGAGGCCCTGGCTGTGCGGAAGTTACTGGATCGCGCGAAGGGATATCTTATGCGATCCAAGAGGCTGTCGGAAGAGGAGGCCTTCAAGCTTATCCAGCGGCAGAGCATGGATTTACGGAAATCTATGAGAGAGATCGCCGAGGCCATTCTTCTCGCAGGGGAAATCGACGGTCGAGCGAGTGACTTAAGGAAATAACGAACGCCTTGGTGATGGCTGGCTGTCAGTTGTCGTCGAGTCGCTAGCGTGCCGGGGCCGGCACGGCCGTAGCCGGTTCACGCAGCTGCCGTCGAATATCCTGTAATTCCTTCCGTAAGTCTTCCAACTCACGATTCTTTTGATTCATCTGTTCTTGCAGAAGGCGAAGCGGCGCGTCTCTTCCGGCATCGGGTGGCAAGGACGGAGCTTGTTGGAGCGGCGCTTCCTTGGCAGGGGGCGGAGGAAGCACATGCGCTGGAGTATGTGTGGGGAGAGCGGCAAGCGATTCGTAGTCAATGACCAGGGTTGTGTTTGTGGAGTTCTTGCCACGGTAACTATCCGGCCGTCTGGCCGATTCCGGTGTAAAGGACAACGTTCGATCCGTAAGTCCAGTGTGGTCGGATTGGCGGCGATTGGCCTTGGTGATCGAATCGGTACGTTCAGAACGAACATGATATTCCAGCACGGTCACATACAGAGAGCGTCCGTACGCGTACATGGATCCTCTCGACGTTTCCATCAGGGCAAGCCGCCCAGGAGAATGTGAAGCGCCGGACCCCGCACTCTCCGACTGAGGCGTACCCGATGAACCGGTTCGTATGAGTCGAAACCCTATTTGCTGATCGACGGCTGCACGAGTGAGTCCTTCGGCAAGGAGCGGCGCGAGGTAGCGAACCTCATCTTCTGAGAAGGCCGAGACCGCCTGTGACTGTCCGGCAAGAAAGTTCTGGAGCAGCCCTTGGTTCTCTTTCACGAGAATGCCCTGGAGTACTCGAGCGATCGTGTCTTGGTCGATCTTGATCGGATGCGCAGCCAGGAAAGAACGGTCTGGTATTCGTTCGAGGTACACGGCTCCTTGAGGGGATTCGTGCAGCATGAGATCGAGTTCGGGATTCGACGCGCAGCTCCCGAGGGACAGCAGCGCGCAGAAAAAAACCATGCGAAGACCAGTGAAGGAAAATGGACGTGTCATGAGATGTCGAGCCATTCGTACAGGAGTTTGAGCGTAGCACAGTTCTAGACTGATTGCATGGAGCTTGGAGTGATGCCTGCTCACGCCCTTGCCAATTGAATGGATCGTGGGATAATCGGACGCCCAACAATAGTAAAGGCCGGGCGGGATTGCCTATCTGTGAAGAATCGCAGTGGCTGTGTTTGTATGTGATGGTGAGGGGATCTGTTGACTAGAACGACTGGCGTAATGGCCGTCATGCATGCACTGGCGGTGGTCTTCGTGTTGGCTGATGTCGGTGGCGCAGCAGACCTTCCTGCCGGCAGGCCAGTGCCGATCAAGGAGTTGCGTGAACGGACTAGCTCACTTGTCGGGCGGGATCTGATTCTGTTGGGTATCGCCGGGGCGGTGGAATCAATTACAGAAGATAATTTTGACGACTGGCGGTTGATGAGTCCTTGTATCGGGAGCTACTACGTCACGCTGAATGACGATACCGGCTCCGTCGATGTGCTGGTAAAAGGCAACTGCCTCTTGAAGTCCTCCATGGTCAATGGACCTCGAATCGTGGAGGGCGAGAAGGTGTGGATGAAAGTGTCGATCTTTGTGCCCGGTCTCAACCCCTTCGAGCTCAATTCAGTGGTCCGTGCCATCGCCAAAGATTTTGGTGCGTGGTCTGCTGAGTAAGATTCACCGTAATCTGACGTCGCACAATCTCCGTTGCCGCGATTCTATCCAGGAGCGAAAGTCGGGTATTACCGTCAGCGTCGTATGTATGTCAGAGCGTTTTTGACACCTCCTTGAGCCGATGCTAATGTCCGCCGTAGATTTTAACAAAGTCATTACGTGTCTATGGCTGTTGCGAGTATTTGATTGAGGTAGAAAAAGGCTGATGCGCACGATCCGAATTGCCATGGCTCAAATCAATCCGACGGTCGGTGATATCGCCGGGAATATGCGTTTGATCAGGAGCTGGATTAAGGAAGCGCGCAAGGCGAAAGCCGATCTGGTGGCGTTCCCCGAGTTGGCGATTACCGGCTATCCTCCAGAAGACTTGCTATTGAAGCCCCGATTTGTGGCGGATAATCGGCGGGCCCTCGATGAGATTGCCAAGGACTGCAAGGGGCTTGTGGCCGTCATTGGCTATGTGGGCCAAGGCGCGGGGGGCGGAGGAAAGTTGCAGCCGCCAGGGGTGGTCGCGGCCGGTCAGCATGAACTAACGAATGCGGCGGCCATTGTGGCGGAACGGCGGATCCTTGCGAGCTATAACAAATGGCTTCTGCCCAATTACGGTGTGTTTGATGAAAGCCGATACTTTCATCCCGGTCGCAAGGTGCCGCTGGTGACGCTGTGTGGAGTGACGATCGCGGTCAATATTTGCGAAGACATCTGGTTTCCCGACGGGCCGATCCGTCTTCAGGCTGCGGCTGAGGCCGAGGTGATCGTCAACATCAATGCCTCGCCGTTTCACATCGGAAAGAGTCGTATGCGGGAGCAGATGTTGGCGACGAGGGCGCGCGAGAATGGGGTCGTCCTCACCTATACCAATACGGTCGGCGGACAGGATGAACTGGTGTTTGACGGGAACAGTGTGATCCTCGATCAGACCGGTGAGGTGATTGCCAGAGGCAAAGCCTTTGACGAGGATTTGATCATCGCCGATCTTACTGTGGATGCGGTGACGCGAAATCGCATGGCCCAGGGAAGAAAAAAGCGGTTCACGGTCGCGATGGCGGAAGCCGTCGAGCGGGTTGCGGTCGCGACCGCCAATGCCTCTGTGAAGCGACCGCGGGTTGTGCCCCAGCTGGAGGCTCCCTTAGGAGAACTCGACGAGGTCTATCATGCACTGGTCGTGGGCGTGCGGGACTACGTGCAAAAGAACGGATTCAAAAAGGTGGTCATCGGTCTGAGCGGCGGCGTGGATAGTGCCTTGACGGCAGTGATCGCCGTCGACGCGCTTGGTCCGAAGAATGTGATGGGCATTTTCATGCCCTCGCCCTATACCTCATCGGAAAGCGGCGAAGATGTTGCCGATCTCACGCGGCGATTGACGATCGACTACCGGACGATTCCGATCACGCCGACGTTTCAAGCCTACCGTGACGCACTCGCGGAGGAGTTTACCGGCAAGCCGGTGGATACGACGGAGGAAAACCTCCAGGCACGCATTCGCGGCAACATTTTGATGGCCTTCTCCAATAAGTTTGGCCATCTCGTGTTGACCACCGGCAATAAGAGTGAAATGAGTGTGGGCTATGCCACTTTATATGGCGACATGGCCGGTGGATTTGCCGTCATTAAGGATGTGCCGAAGACGATGGTCTATGACCTCTCCCGGATTCGGAATGCAGGAGGGCCGACGCCAGTGATTCCCAAGCGCATCCTTGATCGCGCGCCGACGGCGGAATTGCGGCCGAATCAAAAGGACGAAGACAGCTTGCCGCCATATACCGTTCTAGATCCAATTCTCAAGGCGTATGTGGAAGAGGATCGGTCTCTTGAAGAAATTGTGGCCATGGGGTGTGACCGTGCCACAGTAGCCAAGGTGATGGCGATGGTGGACCGAAGCGAGTACAAGCGTCGTCAGGCGCCGATCGGCATCAAGATTACACTCAGGGCGTTTGGAAAAGATCGGCGGATGCCGATCACAAACGGTTATCGAAACGTCTAGCATTCCGCGATTGTCCCGTCTGTGCGCGGGGGCTCAGTTGACTCTATCAAGATGGCTATGGTACAAGGCTCGATCGTTTAGAGGGACAACGACGTTCCTCTGACGGCCGATTCAAGTGTATGGCAAGGACAATGACGTCCTCCGGCCTCTTTTAAAGAAAGAGGCCAGAGGACGTTTTTTTTTACCTTGTGCGAACACGAGCGAGTCACCATGAAGCGGATGAATCCAACCAGGGAAAAGGTACTGGGAAATGGGATTAAGAATGGTAGCGCTCGTTCTAACAGGAGGGGATCATGACGAATCAGAAGCGATGGATTCAGAGTGGTGTTCTGTGGGGGGTCGTGCTGGGAGGGTTAGTCGGCTGCGCGATGATTGCGAGTCCTCCTGTAGGAGAAATTGGCAAGAATGATCACGCTGCATTAGCAGCCTGGTATGACAAGGAAGCTGCCCATCTTCGGCAACACGCGAAGGACGAGATGGCGATGGCGGAAGCGTATCGAAAAAATCCAGATCCCAGTACCCTAGGTGTAATCTCCCATAAAATCGATATGATTCAGCACTGTGAGGCCCTTGTGGGCATGTATACAAAGGCAGCTGAAGAGGCTGATCAGGCGGCCAAGGCTCATCGCGATTTGTTGAAGTAAGACCGGCTAAATGTAGGGGTTATGCGGTGTGAATCGGTGCAAGGCTTGAGAGTCGTGTGGTCCGGAAGGGGCGAGAGGATGCGCACAACGGCGTGCGTGACGACGATGATGTCAAGAAAGCTGGTAAGCCACTAATGAAACATCATCTCAACGTGAAAGGGGAGAGCGTCATGTACGTTGCGAAGTGGAAATGTCTGTCAGTCTCGTTCTGTCTCGTCAGCACCGCACTATTTGGCGGTGAATTGGCCTGGGGGCAAGCTGTGTCCGCGCCCCTTCCGGCCGCTGCTCCGGCGGCCGCGCCGCCAACCGTGCAAGAGCGGCTGGATGCACTTGAAAAGAAAGTGGAGGCCCCCTCACTCTGGAAGACGCTGGGGTTCAAGGCATCCGGGTTTCTGGATGTGGCCTACACCCATAACTTCAATAATCCCAGTACCAATCTCAATCAGCTACATATCTTCGATACCAATGCCAGTTCCTTCATGCCGCATTTGGCTCAGTTGATGGTTGAGCGTCCGGCTGAGGCCGGCGGAAGCGCGGTGGATCGGGCTGGATTCCGGGCGCGATTGAATTTCGGCTCCGACGCCCGAGTGACGCGCGCCAGGACCAACTATCAACCGGGCACTGCCAGCGATGAAATGGACTTCCAGGAACTCTACGCAGAATATATTCTTCCTATCGGGAGCGGCCTGAAGGTTCAAGCCGGCAAGATGAACACGTTAATCGGCTATGAGGTCATCAACAGCTGGGAAAACCCGAACTTTTCACGGACCTTCATGTTCGGTCTCGGCCAGGCCTTCACCACCACCGGTATTCGGTTCAGCTATACGTTCAATCCGATGATTTCGGCATCGGTCGGCTTGGTCAACGGCTGGGACAACGTGGACGACAACAACAAGGGCAAGACGGTCGAATGGTTGGTGGCCTTGACCCCGCATGAAAAGCTCGGAGTGAATTTCTATGGATCATTCGGGCCGGAGCAATCCAATACAGTCGGTGGGGTCGTTGCCGGCGGCGTCGGCGCCAATGCGGACGCCAAACGGACGGTCGTCGGTTCCATCATTACCTTCAAAGCGACCAGTCAAGACACGATCATCCTGGAACCGTACTATGCGAACGAGGCGAATGCTAATTTGGTCGCGGGGAAAGCCGGAAAGAATGCTCGCTGGAATGGACTCGGAGCCTATTATCTCCATGACTTCGACGATCAATGGAGCGCGCGGGTTCGTGGCGAGATCTTCGAAGATGCCGGCGGTGCCAGGACCTGCACGGGATCTGTGGCCGGGACAGTCGGGGGATTCACCGGGGTTCCTGGCGGCTGGAACACTTGTGCGGCGCAACCCTCTGGGGGCGGTGGGCTGGTCGGCGGAGGCGGAATCGCACAAACATTGTGGGACACCACGTTTACATTGCAATACAAACCACTTCCCTCTTTGATTACGCGGGCAGAATTCCGCTACGACAAATCAAACAAGAACGTGTTCCTTAATGGCAATGATCGATCGAACAACCAAGAAACCCTGTCGTTCCAAGTCATTTATCTATTCTAAGCAAGGAGGAAGGAGGCCATCATGAAACAGCTATCTCGTCTCATGACCGCAATGCTGCCTGCCCTGGCCTGTCTTGCCCTGATGGCAGGGACGACGGAGGGGTTGGCTCAAGAAGTTGGTGCACCGGCGGCGTCCGCGCCGGTTGCCACTGCGCCGGAGGCTCCGGCGGCAGCGGTCCCGGCTCCGCCGAAGATCGATACTGGAGATACCACGTGGGTGCTGGTGTCGACCGCCTTGGTGTTGGCCATGACCGCCCCGGGGCTGGCCTTATTCTATGGAGGAATGGTTCGCGGGAAAAATGCCTTGGGTACGATCATGCAGAGCTTCATTATTCTCTGCCTCATCAGTGTCCAGTGGGTACTCTTGGGCTATTCACTCGCGTTTGGGCCTGACAAAGGACATGTGATCGGAGGACTCGAATGGTTGGGTCTGAACGGCGTGGGGCTTGAGCCCAATGCCGATTATGCAGCTACCATTCCGCACCAGGCATTCATGATCTTTCAGATGATGTTCGCCGTCATCACGCCGGCGCTCATTACGGGCGCGTTCGCCGAACGCATGAAGTTCAGCAGCTTTCTCGTCTTTACGCTGCTCTGGTCGACGCTCATCTATGATCCGCTGGCCCATTGGGTGTGGGCGGTCGGCGGCTGGGTGCGAAACATGGGGGCGTTGGATTTTGCCGGTGGTACGGTCGTTCATATCAGTTCCGGAGCCTCCGCACTGGCCTGTGCCATCGTGTTACGGAAGCGACTGGGGTATGGAAAAGAGCATATGGTGCCGCACAACCTGCCGATGACGGTCTTAGGTGCGTCACTGCTCTGGTTTGGGTGGTTCGGCTTCAATGCCGGCAGTGCGGTGGCTTCCGGGGCGTTGGCAACCAGCGCGTTTGTGGTGACCCATGTGGCGACGGCGACGGCGGCGCTGGCCTGGATGGCGGTGGAATGGATCTATCGTGGCAAACCCACGGTACTTGGCGCGGCGAGCGGCGCTGTGGCAGGATTGGTCGCCATTACGCCGGCGTCCGGGTTTGTTGGCCCAATGCCGGCGGTGATCATCGGGCTGGTTGCAGGAGTGGTGTGCTATCTGGCCGTCCTCTGGAAGGCCAAGTGCGGGTACGATGACGCGCTCGACGTCGTCGGGATCCATGGAGTCGGAGGGATTTGGGGTGCGCTGGCAACAGGGCTCTTTGCCTCGAAGGCCATCAACGCCGCGGGGGCGGACGGATTGTTCTATGGCAATCCGGCGCAGTTCGGCATTCAGGCCGTGACCGTGTTGATTTCTGTGGGGTTTGCGTTCGTGGGGACTTTCGTGATTCTGAAGCTTGTCGGAACCATGATGCCCTTATGCGTGAAAGAAGAGGAAGAGCGAATGGGCTTAGATCTCAGTCAGCACGATGAGCGGGCCTATTCGTGATGCGTTGAGCGACCGGAGAGAAGGAGGGAGTAGGTGACTGACCCGAACAATGAGCGTGACTGTACAAACCGGCATATGGGGTGCCACAGGATGGCCGCGCTGACCATTGCGGCCGTGATGTTGGGTGCCTTGGTATTGGGTGCCGGGTCAGTAGCCATCGCCCAGGACTCATCGGCAATCGGCGGTGGAGCCGCTCCCGTACTGAAAGTTGATACGGGAGACACGGCGTGGGTGCTCATGTCCTCCGCGCTGGTCTTGGCGATGACGATGCCGGGGCTGGCGTTATTCTACGGGGGGTTGGTCCGGAGCAAGAATATTTTGGGCACGATTATGCACAGCCTGATTATTCTGTGCCTGGTCAGCCTCATCTGGATTTTCTTTGGTTACAGTCTGGCCTTCGGTCCCGACAAGGGAGGCTTGATCGGAGGGTTGGACTGGATCGGACTCAGCGGTGTCGGAAGCGACCCGCATCCGGTGTATGGGCCGACGATTCCGCATCAAGTGTTCATGCTATTCCAACTGATGTTTGCCGCCATCACTCCGGCGCTGATTACGGGCGCCTTTGCAGAGCGCATGCGGTTTTCCGCGTTGCTGCTGTTTGCGGCGCTCTGGTCCGTGGTGATTTACGCGCCGGTTGCCCACTGGATTTGGGGTGGGGGCTGGCTAGGTAAGATGGGCGCGCTGGATTTTGCCGGGGGTGCCGTGGTGCACATCAGCTCCGGTGTCAGCGCATTGGTCTGTGCGATCGTACTCGGAAAACGGAAGGGATATGGGACGGATTACATGGCGCCCCATAATCTCCCCTTTACGTTGTTGGGGACCGGCCTCTTATGGTTCGGCTGGTTCGGCTTCAATGCCGGCAGCGCATTGGGCGCCAACGGATTAGCCGGCAGTGCGTTTCTGGCTACGCATGCAGCGGGTGCGACCGGTGCGCTCGTGTGGATGTGTACGGAATGGATGCATCGGGGTAAGCCGACTGTTCTGGGGGTTGCGAGCGGAGCCGTGGCCGGGTTGGCGACGGTGACGCCGGGCGCCGGGTATGTCGGACCGATGTCAGCGATCGCAATCGGCGCATTTGCAGGGGTTTTGTGCTATTTCGCCGTTGTTTGGAAGGGGAGGATGGGCTATGATGACTCCCTTGATGTCGTGGGAATTCACGGCGTCGGCGGCGTGTTCGGCATTCTGGCGACGGGGCTCTTTGCCTCCAAGGCCGTCAATGCGGCCGGGGCAGACGGGTTGTTCTATGGCAACGCGGCCCAGTTCGGTATTCAGGCGGTCATGGTCGTCGCCGTCGCGGCCTTTTCCGTGGCGGGGACCTGGTTGATTCTGAAAGTGGTGGATGCGAGCGTCGGATTGCGAGTCTCCCCGGAGGACGAATCCACGGGGTTGGACTTGAGTCAACACGATGAGCGCGCATATTCATAAACAGCTGATGACACTATTGATTACACGATCATACCGGGGCTTGGGGTGGCGGCGTCGAGAGCGGGCCGTTGACTCGCAAGACTGTCGGTGAGGAGGCAGAACCATGAAGATGATTGAGGCGATCGTCAAGCCGTTCAAGTTGGATGAAGTGAAGGATGCGTTGCTGGAAATCGGTGTGCAAGGCATGACCGTGACGGAGGTAAAGGGATTCGGTCGTCAGAAAGGCCACAAAGAAACCTATCGTGGCCAGGAATACACGATTGAATTCGTGCCGAAAGTCAAAATCGAAGTTGCGGTGCAGGATAGCCAGGTCCAGCGGGTGCTCGATACGATTACCCGGACGGCCAAGACCGGCAGTATCGGGGACGGGAAGATATTCGTGCGCGATCTCGGCATGGCCGTCCGGATCAGAACCGGAGAAACCGGAGACACCGCGCTGTGAGTTCCAGTTCCGACCAACGGGCGGGAGTCTTGTCTGGCACCGACGGCGTAGCCGTCGGTGCCGTACTGGCGGAGCAGCGCCAGATGATCGCCCAGCGCCTGCTGGATGGTGTGTCGGGCGCAGAGGTGGTCGTCGCACAAACCGATCTCGTCGATGCTCTGATTATCGGCCGGTATCGCAATGCCGCGCGTCAGGGTGGCGATGCCATGATGACGGCGGGCTTTCAGCACTGTTGCCTGGTGGCGATCGGCGGGTATGGACGCCGGGAGCTCTCGCCCTATTCAGATATTGATCTAATGGTGTTGTTCCGTCCCGAGGCGGCGAAGATTGTGCCGGAGTTTGTCCGGCAGGTGCTCCATCCCCTCTGGGACATCGGCTTTCAAGTTGGTCATAGTGTACGCACGATTCCAGATTGCATCAGTCTCGGGCTCAGCGATGCGACGGTGCGGACGTCGATGATGGAAGCCCGGTTTCTGACCGGGAATGCGCAGCTCTTCCAGGAATTCCATTCTGCCTATTTCCGTAAAGTCGCCACGGTGGCGGTCGACAAGTATCTGGATCAAAAGCTGGTCGAGCGGCATCGGGAATATGAGAAGTTCGGTGAGACGGTCTATCTCCTTGAGCCGAACGTGAAAAAAAGTCAGGGGGGCTTGCGCGATCTGCATTTGTTGCAGTGGGCTGGGATTGCTCGGTATCAGGCGCCGACGATTCGCGAGTTGTCGGATCGTGGCATGCTGTCACGCCAGGATTATGTAGTGGTGAGTGAAGCCCGGGAGTTTTTGCTCCGCGTGCGCGGGCTGTTGCACGTGCATGCCGGGATGGCGCAGGAGATCCTTTCCTTCGAGGAGCAGGTTTGGCTGGCGGCACGGTTCGGATTTGAAGACCGGCCGCATCTCCTGGCTGTCGAGCAGTTCATGCAACAGTACTATCGCCACACGATGGGACTGCACGAAGCCACGGCGAGGTTTGTCCGGCGGTGCAAGTCGCGATCGATCTGGGCGCGTCTCACGGGCTGGTTGCCGACAACCAGGGTGGAGAAGTATTTCGTTTTGAGCGGCGAAGTGTTGACGGTGCCGGATGAATTGCGGCCGCGGGTGATCGAAAGTCCGGCCCTGTTGATGCGGTTGTTCGATTTGGCCCGTTCGAAGCGGGTCGCCATTGAGCCGGCCTTGGTGGAAGAAATTCATCGCCACATGGAAGGGCTCGCGGGGGAAGGATTCCGCACTCCTGAAGTGAGTCGGATTTTCATGAGCATTCTGGCCGGGCCAGGCACCGCCGCCACCTTAGAAGCCATGCATCGCGCCCATGTGCTGGAGAAGTTGATTCCTGTCTGTTCATCGGTGCGGGGACTGATGCAGTTCAATCAGTATCATAAATACACGGTGGACGAGCATAGCCTGCTGGCGGTCGCGAAGGTCGAATCCTTCGCGCAGGATCAGGGGATGTTGGGCGAAGTCTATCGGGAGGTAAAGCGGAAGGATCTGCTGCACCTTGCGGTCTTTCTCCATGATATGGGGAAAGGGCAGGAAGAAGATCATAGCGAAGTCGGGCGGCGGATTGCCGAGGAGATGGCCATGGGATTGGGCCTGGATGACGCGGAGCGCCGGACCGTGGCGTTTCTCGTCCACCGGCATCTGATGATGGCCCATACGGCGTTTCGCCGGGATCCGAACGACGAAAAAGTCGTGCTGCCGTTCGCTCGTGAAGTGGGAACCCCGGAAGTGCTGCGCAAGCTCCTGGTGTTGACTGCGGCCGACATTGCCGCCGTCGGTCCCGGCGTGTTGACGAAATGGAAAGAGTCGCTGTTGATCGAACTCTATGTGCGGACCATGCAGGAGGTGTCCGGAGAGCGGGAAGCGGCCGATGCGCCGGAGCGGCTCAAGAGCATTGTGTCCGACGTGATGCAGCAACCAGCCTTCGTCGGCCAGACGGATATTTCATCGCAGTGGGTGGAGGGGCAGTTGCGTCAGTTTCCGTTGCGCTATGCCTACGGAACGTTGCCGAGACGGATTGCGGCGCACTTGTCGACCATTCGGCGGTTGACCGCTGGTGAGGTCCTGGTCGATTCGGAGTTCAACGATCTCCTCGGGACCTGCGAGTATGCGGTGGTGACGTTCAATGATGTGATCCCCGGCATCTTTTCGAAAATCGCCGGCGTCATGGCGGCGAACGGATTGCAGATTCTCGATGCGCAGATTCTGACCCGATTGGATGGCGTGGTGGTGGATACCTTTCAGGTGACGGATCCCGACTATAAGGGCGCGCCGCCTCGGGACCGGCTGGAGTCGATCGGGGCTATGATTCGGTCGGTGTTGCAAGGGAAGGAAGCGGTGGAGGCCGTCGTTCAGCGGGGCACCCGGATGTCCGCGTCGCGGTCGATCGGACCAGCCCGCCAGGCGACGGAAGTGCGGATCGACAATGAGACGTCAGAGCGGTATACCATTGTCGATGTGTTTGCCGACGATCGGCAGGGGTTGCTGTATGTAATCACCAATGCGATTTTCAGGCAGGGCTTGTCGGTACATGCCGCGCGGATTTCTACGCGGCTTGATCAAGTGGCCGATGTCTTTTACGTGACCGATGCGCAGGGTAAAAAAGTTGAGCACGCGGAGCCGGTCGAGCTGGTGCGTCAGGGGATCTGGAAGGAAATCGAAGAGTTCCTGGGTGTGAAGGCAGCATAACCGTCGAAAAGGTCTCACGCAGCTTGTTGTGAGGAGCCTGAAAGGAGGAGGGGATGAACGTTCGTGAAGTGTTAGAGTACGCAAAGAAGAACAAGGTCCAGGTGGTGGATCTGAAGTTTGTGGACCTGATCGGGACGTGGCAGCATTTTACCATTCCGCTCGGGGAGTTGACGGAAGACCTGTTCAAGGATGGCTCGGGTTTGGATGGTTCCTCTATCCGCGGCTGGAAGGCGATCAACAACAGCGACATGCTGGTGGTGCCGGATCCCTCGACCGCCTGCATGGATCCGTTCTGCGCCGTGCCGACGCTGAGTCTGATCGGCAACGTGGTCGATCCGATCACCCGCGAAACCTACAATCGCGATCCCCGCTTCATCGCCCAGAAGGCGGAGAAGTATCTCCAGAGCACCAAAATCGGCGACACCTCCTACTGGGGTCCCGAAGCCGAGTTCTTCATTTTCGATCAGGCCCGGTACGACCAGACGAATCACAGCGGCTACTACTTCATCGATTCCGAAGAAGGCGTGTGGAACATGGGCCAGGATGGCGTCAACTTGGGCGGGAAGATCCGCTCCAAGGAAGGCTACTTCCCGGTGGCGCCGACCGATACGCAGCAGGATATCCGCACCGAGATGATTCTGGAGATGGAGAAGGCCGGCATCTCAATCGAGAAGCATCATCACGAAGTGGCTACGGCCGGTCAGGCGGAAATCGACATCCGCTTCGATTCGCTGGTCAAGACGGCCGACAAGATGATGATGTACAAGTACATCGTCAAGAACGTCGCGCGCCGTCACGGCAAGACCGCGACGTTTATGCCGAAGCCGATTTTCGGCGATAACGGATCGGGCATGCATACGCACCAGAGCATCTGGAAGGACGGCAAGCCGCTGTTCGCGGGCAAGGAATATGCGGGCGTGTCGCAGATGTGTCTCCACTACATCGGCGGCATTCTCAAACACGCGCCGGCGCTGGCGGCGTTTACGAACCCGACGACGAATTCGTACAAGCGGTTGACCCCCGGATTCGAAGCGCCGGTGTTGTTGGCCTACTCCAGCCGGAACCGGTCGGCTGGCATCCGCATCCCGATGTATTCCCCGAGCCCTAAGGCGAAGCGGATCGAAGTGCGCTTCCCGGATCCCGGTGCCAACCCGTATCTCGCGTTCGCCGCCATGTTGATGGCGGGATTGGACGGCATCGAGAACAAGATCAATCCGGGCGAACCGGCCGAGAAGGATCTCTACGATCTCGAGGCGAAGGAAGCGGCAAAGATTAAGACCATGCCGGGCAGCCTTGATGAGGCGCTCAACAACCTTGAGAAGGATCACCAGTTCTTGCTGAAGGGCGGGGTCTTTACGGAGGATCTGATCGAGGCGTGGATCGGGTACAAGCGCACGAAGGAAGTCGATACCATGCGGTTGCGTCCGCATCCGTATGAGTTCTACCTGTATTACGACATTTAGAGCGCTCGCTGTCGGCCTATTCAAAAATATGGGTTGACGGTTGGGCCTAGGGCGTGATACAAATCGGCCATGAGCTGATTGAGGCAAAGGCGCCTCGGTTGGGGCTCTCGACATAAGGCAACGGACAAAGGCGTCCGTCATTCTGGAAAGAATGGCGGACGCCTTTTTAATTTCTGAGCCAGTGAGGCTTCTTCGTCGAAGCCTCGCACGTAAAGGCAGGTCGTGGCAGACCTGTCGTGAGGTGGACAAAGGCGTCCCTTCTCCCGCGAGGGAGGGGGACGCCTTTTGTGTTTTTGGGGCGGTGCAACTGGGCAGGTCGATACCGGACTCACAAACCGAAGGGGTGAAACATGACAGTGATGGGGAACGGCAATGTAGGTGCAGGAAAGAACGGGGATGAGCCGGAGGCCTCGCGGGAATCCAGTCCGCCTCATTTCAATACGGCCATTGAGCGCGCGGTAGCCGGAGCAGTCCTGCATGCCGCGGATCCAACCAGGCGTCGACTGCTCGCACAGCTTGGGGCCGTAGCGCTGACGGCATTCATCGCCGACGTGTTTCCGCTCGCTCGGCTGGTCGCCTTCGCGGAAGAGTCCGGCGGGAAACCGGAAAAGAAAGATCTGAGCATCGGCTTCATTCCGATCACCTGCGCCACGCCGATCATCATGGCGGAACCGCTGGGGTTCTATAAGAAGTATGGTCTGAATGCGTCGGTCAAACGAGCGGCCGGATGGGCGATGATCAGAGATTGGGCGATCAACGGGGAAGTCGATGCGGCACATATGCTGACGCCAATGCCATTGGCGATTACGATGGGCGTCGGATCGGTCCCTAAGCCGTTCTACATGCCGACCGTCGAAAATATCAATGGGCAGGCCATTACCCTGCATATCAAGCACAAGAATGTGAAGACCGCTGCCGATATGAAAGGTTTTCGATTCTGTGTCCCATTCGATTTTTCGATGCACAACTATCTCCTTCGGTACTACTTGGCTGAAGGAGGCGTGCATCCCGATAAAGACGTCCAGATTCGTGTGGTCCCGCCGCCCGAAATGGTGGCTAATTTGAAGGCCGGTAACGTCGATGGATATCTGGCTCCCGATCCCTTTAACCAACGGGCGGTCTACGAAAACGCGGGATTCATTTTTAAGCTTTCCAAGGAGATCTGGGACCGGCATCCCTGTTGCGCCTTCACGGTGTCGCAGGAGTTCGCGACCAAGTATCCGAACACATTTCATGCACTGTTCAGAGCGATTGTGGATGCGACGCACTATGCGTCCGATCCGGCGCATCGCAAAGAAATCGCCGCCGCGATCGCTCCGACGAATTACCTGAATCAGCCGGTCACGGTGCTCGAACAGGTCTTGACGGGCACCTATGCCGACGGGCTCGGGAGTATCAAGAAGGAGCCGAGCCGGATCGACTTCGATCCTTATCCGTGGCACTCCATGGCGATCTGGATTCTCACCCAAATGAAGCGCTGGGGGCATCTGAAGGGCGAGGTGAATTACAAGTCGGTGGCCGAACAAGTGTATCGGGCGGCAGACTGTGACCGTATCGCAAAGGAGTTGGGGTATCCGACGCATCAGGCGACGACGATGAAGCACGTCATTATGGGAAAGGAGTTCGATCCTTCCAATCCTGAGGCCTATGTAAAGGGATTCCCAATCCACAGCATGGCATGAAGGGGGTCATCACATGGAGGTCGGCATGTCTGCTGAGACGGTAGTGTCGGAAGATCCGCCGGTGGATAACGAAACAGGAAGCTCTCGGTCTGCACGGAAGCCAACAAAGGGCAGGATGATGGTCGGTCAAGCGGCAGATAGTCCGTGGATGATCACGGTGTTTCTGGCGGTTCTCTTTCTGCTCGGATGGCATCTGGCAACCCTGAGGGGGGCGTTCGATGGGACAGGGTTGACCGAAGAACAATTGCAGATGATGGAATTCAACGGAGACATCGTTCGCGCTCCGGACGGAACCTACCTCTGGAACCCGGAGAAGGAAAAGGTAAAGGGGATTCCCGGTCCCCTCGCGGTCATGGAAAAAGCTCGGGAAGAACTCAGCGACGCCTTTGTGATAAAGGGCACCAACGATCATGGGATCGGCTACCTCGTGTTCTATACGGTCTCACGATTCGGAGCAGGCTTTCTGGCCGCGTCCGCGGTAGCGGTCGTCTTGGGTGTCTTCCTGGGGCTCAACAAGGTTCTCTTCAAGGCCGTGAACCCGTTCATCCAGATCTTGAAACCGATTTCGCCGCTGGCCTGGATGCCGCTCCTGTTGTATACCGTCAAAGATCCGAAATGGACAGCGATCCTGGTGGTCTTCATGGCGGCGCTCTGGCCGACGCTGGCGACGACGGCGTTCGGGGTCAATTCGCTACGGAAAGACTATTTGCACGTGGCGGCCATTCTCCAGCTCTCCTGGCCCAAGCGCCTCTTCAAGGTCATTCTTCCCGGCGCGGCTCCGACGATCGTCAACGGACTGCGCATTTCGTTCGGGAGTGCCCTGGTGGCGGTGGTGCCGGCAGAGATGCTGCTGGGCGAGTTGGGGGTCGGGTATTTGAGCTGGATCGAGTGGAATAACCTGGACATTTCCGGCGTCATCTTCGCCATTCTCGTCGTCGGCTGTGTCGGCGTCATCTTGGACTCAGGGTTCAATAAGTTGGCCGGGCTCGTCACCTATCAGGAGTAACCCATGCCATATCTGCAAATTGATCATGCCAGCAAGTCGTTCCCCAGCCATACGGGGGAGGGACAGGTGTGTATCTTCAACGACGTCACGATCAAGATTGAACAAGGCGAATTTGTCACCGTCATCGGGCATTCGGGCTGCGGCAAGAGCACGCTGCTGAACATCATCGCGGGGTTGGACACGGCGTCCGAAGGGGGCGTCATCCTGGAGGGGAAAGAGGTAGTGGGGCCGGGGCTCGATCGGATGGTGGTGTTTCAAAACTTTTCGTTGATGCCGTGGATGACGGTGTTTGAGAACATTGCGTTGGCGGTCCGGTCGGCGTATCCGGATTGGAGCCAGACCCAGGTCGCGGATCATGTGAACAAGTATATCGCGCTGGTCGGGCTCAAGGGCGCGGAGACGAAACGTCCGACGGCCTTATCCGGCGGAATGAAGCAACGGGTCGGTCTGGCGCGCGCGTTCTCGATCGAACCGAAAGTGCTGTTGCTGGATGAGCCCTTTGCACAGATCGATGCGCTGACGAGGGGGGTCATTCAGGAGGAGTTGATCCAGATGTGGAATGCCTCACGGAATACCGTGTTCATGGTCACTCATGATGTGGATGAAGCTATTTTGTTGTCCGACCGCATCCTGTTAATGACGAACGGCCCCTCGGCGCGTGTCGGCGAGATCGTCGAGGTCTCGATCCCCCGGCCACGCTCGCGCGAATCCATCATCGAACATCCGCACTACTACAAGATCCGCAACCATGTCATTCACTTTCTCGTTCGCCATGCGGCGCATGTCGGGCGCGGGAGCGGAGAGTCCGGTGCCGGCAGGAGCGGAGACGCACCGGTGCTGGTGAGGTTTTCGTGACAGATTCAGAAGAAGGAGCCGCAGCACAAGCGGGTCCCGCACAAACCAGAAGGAGGAACGAGATGGAAAAGGACGAGATTCGGAAGGCGATCAAGGCGAAGCGGTTGGCCAAGAAGGTGACGATTGCCGAGGTCGCCAAAACAGTGGGCAAGAATCCGACTTTTGTCGCGGCGGCGTTGAACGGAAATCATAAATTCACAGCCGATGAAGCCAAAAAAATCGGCGACTTGATCGGCCTTGATGCCGAGCTGACCGCGTCGCTCAGCAAGTTTCCGGTGCGCGCGGATTTCCCCAATGCCACAGACCCCTTCAAGTACCGCCTGTTGGAGATTATCGGAGTCTACGGGGATTCGTTGCGCGAACAAGCCAACGAAATGTTTGGCGACGGGATCATGAGTGCGATCGACTATACGATGGAGATGGAAAAGGTGACGGGCAGTCAGGGCGAGGCCCGGTGCAAGATTACGTTGAACGGGAAGTGGCTCGAATATAAGACGTTCTAGCGGCCACCTGAGAGTGGGTATGGTGCGGGAACAACGACGTTCCTGCCTGGTCGAAACAGCGAGCGCTGGAAAGCGGACAATGGCGTCCGTCTCCTATTCGGGAAGACGGGCGCCATTGTGCGTTTATGATTCAGTGACGATCAAGGAGGAGTCGATGTATACGGCGGACCATGAGCGGATTGCATCGTTGGCTGCGAAGAAACATCGGTTCCTGGAAATCTCGCTGTTGCGCTACCTCATACTCGCGGCTCTGGCGGGAGTCTATGTGGGATTCGGCATCGCGTTGATTTTCAGCCTCGGCGGGCCGTTGGCCGGGTCAGGATCGCCGATGCTGAAGCTGGTGATGGGTGTGTCTTTCGGGATCGCCCTGACGCTGGTGATCTTCGCCGGATCGGAATTGTTTACCGGCAATAACATGACCGGAGTCATTGGCGGGCTGTCGGGCAGCCTCACCTGGGGTCAAGTGGTGCAGCTCAACGTCTGGTCCTGGTTCGGCAACCTCGTCGGCTCACTGGCGCTGGCCTGGTTGGTCGTCCAATCTGGCGTCCTGTCCAAGGGCCCGCAGGCCGATCTGATTGGAAATGTGGCGGCCATGAAGATGGCGCTGCCGGCATGGGAGCTGTTCCTCCGTGGTCTACTGTGTAATTGGCTCGTCTGCCTGGCGGTCTGGACATCCGGGCGGACGACGAACGATGCGGCCAAGATCATGCTGATCTTCTGGTGCCTGTTCGCCTTCATCGGCACCGGATTCGAGCATAGCGTCGCCAATCAATCGTTCCTCGGCATGGCGCTGTTTCTGCCCCATGGGGACGTCGTCAGTTGGACGGGCTACTGGTACAACCAGTTCTACGTCGTATTAGGAAACATCGTCGGTGGCGGGCTGTTCGTCGGCGGGCTGTATTGGCTCGCGAGTCCCTATACCATCGCCGGTATTGAGCCAAGGGAATTGCCGCAGGTCGTTCCGGCAAGGGAGGCCTGCTGAATCCAAGATTCAAAAAGAGGGGAGGACGCCATGGCGAATTCACATGATCGTGCTGCCATCTCGAATGAGAATAGTGTGATACAACGGCTGCGTGAATGCGGCGCGAGCTCATTCGAAGATCTGGCCCGACTGTCCGGACTGGACTGGGTCACGGTGTTCTCAGTTGTCGATCGGCTCAATCGTACAGGCCTCGTGGTGCTCACACGAACCGGGGCCGATTACCGTGTGTCATTGGAGAAGGGAACATGAACAAAATCGAGGTCATCAAGACGGAGCGCGACGGGTTGGCGGTGAAGGAGATGATTGCCCAGTACGCCAAAACGGGATGGGAGTCGATCCCTGAGGCCGATATCCAGCGGCTCAAGTGGTATGGCCTCTTTCTGCGCAATCCAACGCCCGGGTTCTTCATGGTGCGGGTGCGGATTCCCGGGGGACAGACCACATCGTACCAATTGCGGGCCCTGGCCGAGATCGCCTCGACCTATGGCAATGGAGTCCTGGATTTGACCACCAGACAACAAGTCCAACTCCGGAATATCAAGATCGAAGACGTGCCGGCGGTCTTTGTTCGGATGGACGGGGTCGGACTGACCTCCATGCAAACCGGCATGGACAATGTCCGCAACGTCATGACCTGTGCCATCTCCGGCTTCAACCCGGATGAGGTCGTCGAGACCACGGCGCTGGTACGGGCGATCAACGAAGAGATTCTCGGCAACCCGGCCTACTCCAATCTGCCGCGGAAGCTGAATGTGGCGGTGACCGGCTGCCCGCATAACTGCGTGCATATGGAAACACAAGACCTTGCGCTCGTGCCGGCGCACTATGATCTGGGACATGACCGTTGTGCGGGATTCAATGTGCTCGTGGGTGGCAAGCTGGGATCGGGCGGGTATCGGATCGCCACGCCGCTGGAGGTGTTCGTCAATCCGTCCGAGGCGTTGGCTGTGTGCCGCGCGATTCTGGAAATCTACCGCGATCACGGGCCGCGGGAGAGTCGCACACAGGCCCGTCTCGCGTTCTTGATCGAGGAATGGGGCGAGGCCAGATTCCGCGCCGAAGTCGAGGCGCGTGTGGGCAAACGGCTCGCGTCGGCCGGAATGGATGCCCGGAAAACGGGAGAGCAAGACCATGTCGGGATCTTCCGTCAACGGCAACAGGGGATGAACTACGCGGGGCTGAAAGTGCTGGTCGGGCGGGTCAAAGCGGCAGACCTTGTGAAGATTCTGAATCTCTCGGAAAAATACGGGAACGGAGAGATCCGTATTACGCCGAGCCAGGCGTTGATCATTCCCAATATCAGCGACCGAACCGTCGGGGATCTGGCGGATGAGCCGCTGTTGAAGCAATTCGCCTACAACCCCTCGGCCTTATACAAAGGACTGGTCAGCTGTGTCGGCAGCGACTACTGTAATCTGGCGGTGATCGAAAGCAAGGGGCGGGCGGTCGCGGTGGCCAAGGTGTTGGAGGAACGGCTGGGCAGCGCGCTTAAGCCGATTACGATGCACTGGTCCGGTTGTCCGGCCAGTTGCGGCAACCACCTGGTGGCCGATGTGGGGTTATTGGGGAAAAAGGTCAAAATCGAGGGAAAGGTCGTTGAGGCGGTTGATATTTATGTCGGCGGCCGCTCGGGTCCTGACCCGAAGCTGGCGGTGAAGATCATGGAAGACGTGCCCTGCGAAAAACTTCCGGCAGTACTCGAAGGCCTGCTGCCCTATCACACACGGGAGAAAATGCACCGTGTCCGCGGCGGTGGAGCCCGGAAAGTGCTGACGGGAAAAGAAGTGAATATTTCGCCTGCGGCGTAGGAGAGGCTTGAGGCTGCGCCGCGCTTGCGATATCCTCGTGCGTATCATGCAGGAGGGACCAGATGCCAAAACGAGTTCGTACGGGCTTAACGCGCAGCGATATTCTCGATCGTTATATTGACCGCGTCAAACAGATGCTGGTGAAGTTCCAGCCGTTTCTCTCGCGCAAACGAGGGACCGCTTCTCTGGAAGACTTTGACGAGGCCGCCGAGGATCTGATCGGACAGGTGTTCGGCGCCGCCTCCGAGGAAGCCGAAGCCTACTTCTATGCCAAGAGCGGGGAGTCGATCATGCTCCCGGAAGAGGCTCAGGAGAGCGGCATGCATGACGTGGAGCGGGAAACGCTCCAGCAGCGCCGCCAAGTGCTTGCCAGTTGTCTGGCCGATCTGGAGTTGCGCCGCCGGGTGCAGGCGACACGGGAGAGCAGCCTCAACGGCAAGAAGCGAGTACGCGCCACGGTGGAGACCTATATGTCGCACGACGTGCGGAGCATCCACCGGGCGGCGACGGTGAAGGAAGCCGGGAAGCTGTTACTCAAGCATAAGGTGGGGTCGTTGATGGTGGATGACGGTTCCCGCTACATCGGGATCATCACCGATGCAGACCTCAGCCGGAAAGTCGTCGCGAAGGGACTCGATCCCAATACGACCACGGTGTCGGCCTGCATGAGCAAATCGTTCGTCACGATCGAGGAAGACGAGCCCCTGTCTGAGGCGATGGCGTTGATGAAGAAACAGGGGATCCGGCATTTGCCGGTGAGTGCAGACGGCACGGTCATCGGCGTGCTGTCCGTATCTGACTTAGTGCGCGCATTCCAGGACGCCACGCCGTAACCTTGAAGAACAGATCAAGACAACTGACGCGAAAGACGGAAAGAGGTTCTCGGCTTGCCGGCGGCACAGAGTTGAAGAAACCGCGCAGAGGGAAGGGGCAGGCCATCCAATCGACACGCGGGGGAGTGGCTCACCGTCTCGTCGAACGGGTGAAAGAGCTCAGTGCCCTGCATCGCGCCGTTCGCGTCATGCAGGACAACGTCAAACCGGTATCGAAGGTGTTGCGTGAGATCGTCTCGCTGATTCCCCCTGCGTGGCAATATCCCGAGGTGACGGAAGCCTGCCTGACGGTTGACGGGATGCGTTTTCCTACCGCTGGTTTTAGAAAGACTCCTTGGGCACAACGGGCTGAATTTACGACTTCCGATGGACGCCAAGGGAAGCTTGAGGTGGTGTATAGGGAGAAGCGTCCGCCGGAAAGCGAAGGGCCGTTTCTCGCAGAGGAGCGGCATCTGATCAATTCGTTGGCCGACAGCTGTGCCTCCTATTTGACCCGAAGACGGGCGGAAGAGGAACTGGTGGTGGCCCATGGACGGCTGCAAGCGCTGTCCAAGCAGTCGATGCGGCTGCAGGAGCAAGAGCGGCGACAGTTGGCGCGGGATCTGCACGATGAAATCGGTCAAGCCTTTACGACGCTCAAAGTGAATTTGCAAACGATTCAGAGAACCACAGACCCGAAACGCAAGACCGCCTCTCTCAACGACAGTTTTATGATCATCGACCAGACGGTCGCGCGCGTGCGCGACATGGCGCTCGATTTACGCCCTTCAATGCTGGATGACTTCGGGTTGGCCTCTGCCGTGCGGTGGTACGTCGGCAAACAGGGTGAGCGGGCCGGGATTCGGACAAAGGTCGATTCCGTGGCCATCCCTCATGGATTATCTCCCGATGCGCTGGTAGCCTGCTTTAGGATTGTCCAGGAAGGAGTGACCAATATTTTGAGGCACGCCAAGGCGAGCCGGATGGCGGTCACGCTTCGGCCACTGAAAAAAGGAGTCAAATTGGTCATCGAAGACGATGGCATCGGTTTTTCCCCCAACGAGGCGCTGCGGGCATCCGGTGAACGGTCGCATTTGGGATTAATCGGAATGCAAGAACGAATCAGGACTTTTAACGGACAGCTCCAGATCAGTTCAGAAAAGCGGAAGGGCACCAAGCTGTCTGCGATGATCCCGTTCGACGAGGCCGTTTGAAGAGGAGAGGGGCAGGATGCGAGCCACGTCAAAGACGATACGGGTTCTGTTGGCCGACGATCACGCGCTCTTTCGAGCCGGACTTCGTGCGCTGCTCCAGAGTTTTGATGGGGTGCAGGTGGTTGCCGAAGCCGGCAACGGGCCTGACGCGATTCAGCTGGTAGAACGAGATCGACCCAACCTGGTGTTGATGGACATCGCGCTCCCCGGTCCCTCGGGCCTCGAGGCAGCTGCCCGCATCACCACAGCGTGGCCACAGGTGCGAGTCATCATCCTCTCCATGCATTCCAACGAAGAATATGTCCGCCAAGCGCTCCGGGCCGGTGCCTCCGGGTACCTCTTGAAAGGAGCCGAGCCGCCAGAATTGGAGCTGGCCCTCAAGGCGGTCATGCGAGGAGAGACCTACCTGACGCCCAGTGTGTCCAAGAAAGTGGTGGACGAGTATCTCAGGCAGGGGACCGCGCAAAACAAAGGTGTGGCGTTATCTCCGCGGCAGTGTGAAGTGCTGAAGTTGATCGCCGAAGGCGGTTCCACGAAGGAAATTGCCGGCAAGCTCGATCTGAGTGTCAAGACGGTAGAAGGGCACCGCGCCGAATTGATGAGGCGATTGGAGATTCACGATGTCGCAGGGCTCGTCCGCTATGCGATTCGCATCGGTCTGGTCGCGGTAGATTCCTAAATCAGTCCCTCTTTCTTCCTGCGTTTCTTCTTCCGTAAAGACCAAGGGAATCCCTTGGTGTACCCCCAGGAAATAGCTCACGCTCCATACGGTATCTACCTTCTAGTGGGACAATCGCCTTGGGAGTATTCTGCGTTCCAGGATAATGCTTAAGAGGGCCGGATGTAACCCACGGAGGTATGTATGAGCAACATATTGAGGTTGGGAAATAGGCGGGTGTCTGTGCTCGGCGGCGTCATGCTGCTCTGCGCCGGCTTGTTCGGTTGTTCCGGGATCTCTCCCCAGGTGACCTCTGCTACTCAGGGAACGATCGAGCCGGAAGCACAGCATATGACAGCACAATGGTATTGCGATCAAGCTGAAGCACACCATGCGGAAGCGGCAAGGTATGAACGGCAGGCAGCATCACTGGTTGGGTACGTCGACCCGAAAGGGTTCGTGAGGAGTGGAATGCTGACGGCGGCACAAACGTATCGAGCAAAGGCTCGTGACCTGGAACAACTGGCAGCTGCCCGCGAACAGACCATGACGGTCGCATGTCAATAAGTGCCGGTTGCTGCGAAACGAGATGTGGCGATATTCTTCGAATGGATGTTGTGCGTCACTCGATCCATCCCGTTTTCTGCTCGCGTTGATCGGGAAACAGTCTAATCAGGCTTCCTGGCGCTCTCGCTCGAGCGCCAGGAGCCGCTTCTTTTTCTCCAGCCCCCAGCGATAGCCCGCCAGATGACCGTCTTCCCGCACGACGCGATGGCAGGGAATGGCGACGGCAATGGGATTCGTCGCGCAGGCTCTGGCCACGGCGCGGGCGGCTGTCGGTTGCCCGATCTCGCAGGCAATCTCACGATAGGTCCTGGTCGATCCACGGGGAATCTTCTGGAGCGCCGCCCACACTTTCCGCTGAAAGGCCGTTGCCTGCACATCCAGGGGGAACGCATCCGGGAGGCGGTGACCGTAAAAGTATTGGAGCAGGGCCCGTATCTGTCGCTTCAATCCTTTCGGATCGTGGGACAGCTTGGCATGTGGGTACTTTTCTTTGAGTACAGCGATCAAGTCTTCTTTACTGTCTCCCAGACTCACCGATGCCACGCCTCGTTCCGTTCCGGCAATCAGGGCTCGGCCGACTGGTGTGCGTGCTGTGGCATAGCGCAGCGTCACGCCCTTGCCGCCTGATCGATAGGCGGAGGGCGTCATCCCAAGTACTCGCGATGCGTGTTCCGCGACGCGACTGCTGGAGCCGAAACCTGCTGCGTAGGTCGCGCTCGTGACCCTCTCCCCACGGTGGAGCAGAGCGGAGAACCGTTCAATGCGCTTGGCGTCCTGATAGGCTTTGGGTGAGAGGCCAAGCGATCGCTGAAAGGCTCGCTGCAAGTGAAACGGGCTGAGTCCGACATGGTCGGCTAATCGACGGAGTGAGACCGTCTCGTCTGCATGCGCATCCAGGTACTGACGGGCCTGTTCGATTTGCCGATCCGGCAGAGAGCCTTGATCGGATTGAGGCCGGCAACGCAGGCAGGCACGGAATCCTCCGGCCTCTGCCTGTTGCGGCGAAGGGAAAAAGGTTACGCGGTGACGGGCAGGGCGGCGCGAAGGACAGGATGGGCGGCAGTAGATGCAGGTAGAGGAGACAGCATAGACGAAGCGCCCGTCGTACCGTCGGTCATGATTCAGCACCGCGTTCCAGGCTGCCTGAGCATCTACCGAATCCATGTCTCCCTCACGATCGGAATCCATGGATGATGATACCGCCGGAATGGGGCGGGGCACTATCCGAATCTTGCGGTCAAACTACGGGCCGCCTCTATTTGCCGTCGGTCGGCTTGCGCGCCTCATCCTCTTTGCCCAGATTCCAGATGGTCTCCGCCTTGCTGCCGATGTACCAAAAACTAGCGGCAAGTAATGCAAAGAAGACGGCTTTGTGCAGACTGTTCCAGAACAGCTCGAAGAAGCGGGTATAGAGGTTGATGCCGAGAAACGTCAGGCCGAATCCTTTGGTGATGTCGTTGTCGTGCCGCAAACCATAATAGACGGCCCAGCCGGCGACGGCGGCGAAGAGAATCGACCAGTGGAAGAGTTCGATTTGCTTCACCCGTCCCCATGAGGGGAAGTCGCCGTAGTTCCCGAAGATCGACATGATCCAGAGGGCGATAAAGAGATACAGCAGTCCCATCGCCAGGGTGCTGCGGAAGAACCGCTGTCCGAGCGGATGCGTTTCCAGCGAGAGGGCGCAGGCGGTCAGCAGGCCTCCGAAGAGGACGAAGCGCAGCGGATAGTTCATGCCGAGATAGTAGGCGCCCCAGCCGGACAGGTAGCCGGTTTCAGTGCCCATCCAGCTGCCCAGCGACGCCAGGGCGAATATCCAGATCAGATTGGATTCGAGCCGTATGCCAAGGGCGGCGTACACCAGGAACGACAGCAAAAGCATGAGGGAAAAGTGCCCGCTGCCCGTGTCGAGCATGATGCCGAGTTGAGAGATCGCTCCGGCGGTGGCGAGTATGCCCAGAAAGAAGATGGCTTCGTTGCGGTAAACCTTACCGGGGGCTTCCGCGCGTCTGGCAAGACCCCAATGGAAGAGTCCGCCGGCCACCAATGAGAGGGCGGCGCACTTAATCGCGGCAGGGGCCTTGAAGAGGATCTCCAGCAGATCCCTGATGAAACGGTCCGACAGCGCCGCACTCACCGACGAGACAATCGAAAACAGGGCGATCCAGAAGGAATACTTTGCCAGCTTGCGCCAATCGAAATATTGCACCTCGATCGTGGCGGCCAACGTTGCCGCTTGTGCTTCCTTGATCACTCCGTCCTGTTTCCATTGTGCGATAGCATCGCGGAGCACGACGGCTTGTTTGCGGGGGAGTTTCATGACGGCCTCATGCGAGTGTGGTGCAGTAGGTTCGTTCGAACTGAATTATAGGGCGGAATAGAAAGCCAGGCTATTTAGAAGGGGAAATATGACCAAAGGGAGAATAGCGAAAGCGAAAAATGGCAGAAATGGACTGAGGTAATTGCCAAGAAAATACTTGTTGGCGCCAGTCAATTTGCCTGCCTCGCGATTCGGCACCTGCGGAAGAGCCCTATCAATGGGAGTTGCCCAGGCTCCCTTCAACGTATGGTACCAGTCAGTCTTATCGACCCTCTTCAACGTCGGCTAAAGGGAACGGACTCAGAAAGGTCGAGCCCACCACGATTCGCACGGGGAATAGCGACCCTCCAAACACATAGACATTCCCGCCGAGTTCAGTGGTTGCCGCAGAATGACGCGGGATAGGTACGGATGTCTGGCTGGTCCAGGTATTCGTGGCAGGATCATATTCCTGCACGGCGTCATGCACATCCGATGAATCAGAGCCCCCCACTGCGTAGAGCTTATTCTTTGCTGGAACTGCAATAAGTCGAGTCTGGGATAGATTTCTTAACGGAGGAGCTTTGGGTGTCCATGTGTCTGTGGCGGGAGAATACTCTGCAAAAGAACTGGCGCCGAAGTTGTCACCATTGAGTGCATACAGAATTCCATTGAGAGCGGTCACAGTATATTGACTGTGGCCAAATGGAACGGGAGCTTTGCCGGTGTTCCAGGCGTCCGCGACTGGATCATACTCAAACGTCGAAAAAATCGGAGGCAGGCCGTTGTTGTTAAAAACGGTGATATAGATCCTGCCGTTGATGGCCGCTCCTGCAATGAAGCGGTTACCAAGGGAGGAATTTACCGCATTGCCGATTGGCATGGGAGCTTTGGGTATCCATGTGTTGGTGGCAGGGTCGTACTCCTCGGTGACATAGGTATAGAGCACCTGGTTCATAGGGTGCGGGTAGCTCATTCCCCCAATGGCGTAAATTCTGTTGTTGACGGCAGCCACGACCGGCGCGCGGCGCGCGGTCGGCATGTTCGCCTTAGGCGTCCAGGTATCCGTTGCCGGATCATACTCTTCGGTGGTAGCGAGGGTGCTTCCCGAAAACCCTCCAATGACGTAGATCCTCCCATTGACCGTGGCGGCGCCGGCGTCCAGACGAGGCGTCGGCATCGGAGTCTTCGTACTCCATTGCAGGCCAGGTGCGGTGGCGGGCGTGGCTGAGGCGCCGAACGATTCTTCGCTTTCCCATGTTGCGTTTGCCGCAGTCACGAAAAAGTAGTACGTCCTGCCGTTTGTCAGTCCGGAAATGGTGTGCGGGGATGTGACACCGACTAATTTTGCTCCATCGGCGAGGCTGGCGTAGT
The DNA here is from genome assembly GCA_013140455.1 of Nitrospira sp. GTDB lineage: Bacteria > Nitrospirota > Nitrospiria > Nitrospirales > Nitrospiraceae > Nitrospira_D. The sequence goes on from JABFSU010000001.1 coordinate 41,699, forward strand.
TGCTACGATCCAGGTTTGGGTCTGATGCCATATAGAGATTGTAGGAGGCCGCTCCGGTAACGGGGTTCCATCTGACAGTCACTTGTCCGCTTGAGGCTGTGACTGAGTCTCCAGTGGGAATCTGCAGGACGGAACCGGGGGCGGGAGGCAACCCTTCTTCGAGTGTGGTCACCGGGGCAGGGAAGTTCTCGCTGGTATTTGATGACCCCCCAACGGCATAGAGCCGTCCGGCAATCTCTCCAAGTGAGGGAGAGGTGCGGGCAGAGGGGAGAGTGGCACGCACAGCCCAGCTGTGGGTGATGGGATCGAATTCTTCGACGGTGCCGACCGCCGATGATCCGGTTCCTCCACCTGCGGAGTAGAGCTTCCCTCCTGACGAGGTCAGGCCGGTCCGGAACCGGCTGGTAGTGGTCGGCGGCTGTATTGTCCACGTATCTTTGGCAGGATCGTACTCGGCAAATTCTCCGATGTCAGACAGGGCATAGACTTTGTTGCTATGAGAGGCGACCGCATAGCGCGTGTAGTTGAAGGGGGGCGCCGTCTTACTTGTCCAGGTATTTGTGGCGGGATCATACTCATGGGCTTGTGTAATCCATGGGGAGCCTGGATTGTTGTAGGCTGCGATATAGATCTTCCCATTGGCGGCGGCTCCACCGATAAAACGATTGCCTAAGATGTCGTTTACGCCCCCGCCGGTTGGCAGGGAGGCCTTAGCTGCCCATGTGTCTGTGGCGGGGTCATACTCTTCTGTGGCATAGGAGTACACGACCGAACTTGTGTTTGAGGTAAAATTGACTCCGCCGATCGCATAGATTCTGCCATTGACCGCCACAACCACAAGTTGCCGGCGGGGCGTGGGCATGTCCGCTTTGCGAGTCCATGCATCTGTAGCAGGATCATACTCTTCTACTGTCTGGAGGACTGATCCGGGTAAGGCTGTTCCTGAGTACCCGCCGATCGCATAGAGCCTGTTATTCACCGTGGCGACGCCGAGTTCCGTGCGCGGCGTCGGCATGGGCCGTTTGGTCGTCCATGTGATGGGTGGCCCGGCAGGAGTCAATGGAGATGCTGATGGTCCTGTTGTACCTCCGCTCGAACCGCCGCCTCCGGAGCAGGAAAGAAGTGTGAGTGAAAGAAGCGCAGCGGGGAGGACATACATTCGAGCGACCTTCAGAACATGCATTGTGCGTACTCCATGTTGAAGCGCGGCGGAGTGTTAGGATACCTTCCGTCAAAAGCCGTTGTCTAGATGATCTAGGTGAAATTCTGGATCGAGGTCTGATGGCGATTCCTCAGTAAGTTCGGCTCCTGTATAAAGGCTGGTTCTGTTTAGCAGGTTCGTGGAGGAAATGCCTCTACCCTAAAGAGGGGATGACAGATTGCTTGCAGGTAGGTATCCTCTTGAAAAAATATCGGCTTCAAGGCGTGGCCTTGCCCGGGTTTTCTCGTCGTGACGAATGGTCGGCACAGAGGCGGAGAGCGAGAGGCCCCTCAGGGATTTCTGGACAAACCGGTCCAAACGGTGAATTTCAGTACCGGTCAGGGGACAAAGTCACTTTCACCGTTGGCTCGGGAAGTCATGTTCTCATGAGCGGACGGACAGCTGCGTATTACGCCTTTTGCCCTTGCCGGAAATACCTTAATTCTCAATGCGAATCAACCGGGGCTCGTAAATCTGTCCCAGTACCTCTTGATGTTGGATACCAGGCTGGGGGCGGATGTGCTCACGATGCCTGCCATGCTTCCGACGCTGGTAGTTCTGATGTCGTCTCTTTCGATCGTGTGAGAGTTCCGTAATCAGTCGGTTCTTCAAGAGCTGCTGGCGTGCCGTCGGCGGCTTATCCAAGCGTCCAGTACGCTCGGTCACAGCTGATTTGAAATCGTTCTGCTGGGACTCCCCGGCAAGTTTGCGCTTCGGAGGCAACCCCCCGATACAGTGGCGACTCTTACCCCGGTGTTCACAAAGCACGGACCAGCGCAGTCTGACATTCATTTCAATGCTTCGCCAGCTTGCGCCAATCGAAATATTGCACCTCGATCGTCGCTGCCAGCGTTGTCGCTTGTGCTTCCTGGATCACTCCGTCCTGTTTCCATTGTGCGATAGCATCGCGGAGCACGACGGCTTGTTTGCGGGGGAGTTTCATGGCGGCCTCATGCGAGTGTGGTGCAGTAGGTTCGTTCGAACTGAATTATAGGGTGGAATAGGAAGGGGAGCTATTCAGAAGGTGAAATACGACCACAGGGAGAATGGCGAGGATGGGAGGGTCACCTCAAGTCTCGTGTGATCCTGCCGATATAAAAAGGAGAAAGAGTAGCAACCGCGAGGGAATCCCATGCCCATTCGAGACGTCGTCGCCAGTTACGGCCGCTGCTGCGTGCATCCCGCGTTCTTCGACCGATTCTATGACATCTTCCTCGCCAGTGATCCGGCGATTCGCCCGATGTTCGCCAGAACGAACTTTGCCAAGCAGAAGGCATTGCTGCGCGAGGGCGTGTCGATGCTCCTGATGCATTTGGAGGGGAAGCCGGTAGGAACGGCCTGTTTGGATCGTCTCGCAGAGTCGCACAGCCCCAAACGAATGAATGTGACTGCGCAGCTGTATGAGTTGTGGATCACGAGTCTGATCAAGGCCGTCAAGGAGTTCGACGGCGAGTGCACCGCGGAAGTCGAGGCCGAATGGCGGAAGGCCCTGCATGCCGGCACCCACTACCTCATCATGCAAGGTACGAAAGCGGCCTAGCCGACGCAGATCCTGCGAGCGGCTCACGCCGCCGTCCGGCCGTCGGACCAATCGGACTCGTCCCGCCATTTCATCGATCATCATCCCAATCGCCGCCGGATCGGCCGGAGTGTGAAGGCTTAAGATCGAGTAGAAAGTTGCCGATAGGCGAGGCGAGTGAGAGTCCGGCTTCCGATTGTCGGGAGCAATAGAAGGAGAAGTATGACCGCGCTGCTGGATCATCTGTCCATTCGATACAAACTGGCGTTGCTGGCGGGCCTGTTCGTGCTTGCCATGGTCATTGCGCTGGCGATGTCTTATACCACACTCGAAGCGGTCAAGATCAACGGTCCGGTCTATCAAGAAATCATTCAGACGAAAGATCTGGTGGCCGATGTGCTCCCTCCCCCCGTGTACCTCGTGGAGTCCTATCTCCTCATGTTACAGCTGTTGCAGGAAACTGACCGGCAGGTCGTTGCTCAATTGATCGAGAGAGGCAAGCAGCTCCGGAGCGAGTACGAGAGTCGGCATCGGTATTGGTCGGATACGCTGGCAGACGGGAAGTTGAAGCAGGCATTGGTGATGGATTCCTATTCCCCCGGTATCGCCTTTCTGGACGCCCGGGACCGCGAATTTGTGCCGGCCGTTCTTGCGGGTGATCTTCCCAAGGCCCGCGCCCTGGCCGCCGGAGTGTTGAGCGTGCGCTATCATGAACACCGCGCGGCGATTGATCGGGTGGTGGCGGCCGCAGTGCCCTGGCAGCAACAACAGGAAGAGCGGGCTTCGACCATCGTTCAGGAGCGGGTCAATCATGTGGTGCTTGCGGCGGCGTTCACTCTGGGAGTCGCGGTGATCATCGGTGTGCTCATCGCACGGCGGGTCAGCGGAGCGCTGTCCGCGATCGAATCCCGCTTTCAAGCCATCTCCGCCGGCGATTTGCGCATTCGGATTCCCGTGCGTGGACAGGATGAGATCGCAAGGCTCTGTCAATCCACGAATCGATTGCTTGAGACTCTCGAAGGGCTCATCGGGAAAGTGGTGCATGTGACGCATAAAGTGGCGTCGGCGTCGGTGCAGTTGTCCGCCACTGCCGAAGAAATCTCCAAGGGGACCAATGTATTGACCTCCCGGGCTTCCCAGGCCGCCTCGGCGGTCGAGGAGATGAATGCCACGGTCGGCCAGGTGGCGGAGAGTTCCGGCAAAGCCGCCGGTCTCGCGCAGGAAACCGTCGCGACGGCGAAAGCCGGCGGAGCGGTCGTCTCTGAAACCATCGCCGGCATGCAGCATCTTTCCGAGGCCGTGACGAATTCCGCGACCATCATTGAGGCGTTGGGAAACTCGTCGGACCAGATCGGGGCCATCGTCCGCACGATCGAAGATATCGCGGATCAGACCAATCTCCTTGCGTTGAACGCGGCGATAGAAGCGGCCCGTGCGGGAGAAGCGGGGCGGGGATTTGCCGTGGTTGCGGACGAAGTCCGCAAGCTGGCCGAGCGGACGACCAAAGCCACGAAAGAGATCGGCGACATGATCCGGAAGATTCAGCATGATACCCGAGGCGCCGTCGAGTCCATGCAGGAGGGGACGCGGAAAGTATCAGTCGGAGTGGAACTGGCCAACAAGACGGGCGAGGCGCTTGCGCAGATCGTGCAGATGGTGTCACAGAGTGCGGACATGATCCGGCATATCGCCGTCGCGTCCGAGGAACAATCGGTCGTAACCAAACAGATCGCCGGCGATATCGACAATGTGGCTCAGGTGACTCAAGAATCAGCCACCGGCGCCGGCGAATCTGCGAAGGCCAGCCAGGGCCTGAGCCAGATGGCGATTGAGCTGCAAGACGTCGTCGGCATTTTCCAGGTATCCGGATCGACCCCGGCCTCTCCCCACTCATGAGCCTGAGGCGCCGAAACGGGTGGGCGAAATGATTTCTGCCACCCATTTTCTCTCAGGAAAGGCTCCTAATCCATTTGTTTGTCCTGATTAAGTAGAATGTCCCCATTTTCCTGCCCACAGCTTGGTCGTTTCAATGGAGCGGGTTGATAGCGGGACGGATCGAAATGGTTCCTGCCACTGTATTCTTTCTCCAGCCCCACGCCAAGGTGCAAGGTCAAGCTACGACCCCATCTCTTCCCGTGAAACCTCTAGATGTTGGCTTGCAAGACCTAACCCCAATTCTGAAGCCTTCGAGATGGGCGACTCCGCATTACTTCTTACTCGTGTTCTTGAGTAATTTTGTCATTGCTAGTAGCATCGCAGAAATCATACATAATTCATCGGAAAAATCATGCTAACTTAATCAATCCTATAGTCAGGAAAAGGGTACACGCATGAATAGGACGCAGATTCTTCACAGAGCGCTTGCTGCAGGAAACATCGCAGTGGTTTTGACCGGACTTGGCTTAGAAGGGAAAAAAGGGATTACGCTTAATGTAATACTTATGTTCTTCTTGTTGCTGATTTTTCGGATTAAGTTCTGGGTAGATGATGAACAATATTTTCAGGACGTTGAAAGTGGCAAGCTTCCTGGCGGAACCCCTCATGTTATCGGGTTAGTCATTGGTGTTTTTTCTTGGTTGGTTTGGTATTTGGCCGGCTTTTTCATAAAGGACATTGCATTGTCGTCCTTACTCATGGCCATCGTAATGGGGTTATCATTCTTATGGATCGTTGCAACCATGGTTTCGCGTGGTGCTTATGCTGAACAAGTACCGTGGTTATTTTTCAATGCTTTTTATATTCTGGGATTTTTATTATTGTTTTTTCAGGATCGGTCGTGGAACCCCTTTGTTGAAAGAAGAGAGGCCTTTACAACTGTTGTACTTTGCGGCCTTGGCGTGGTGTTCCTGTTTGACCTCGTCGTGACCAGGCTTCTCGAACAGAGGCGTGCAACGTAAGGGGGCCATTAAAACACCTTGTGGATAGCCGTCGCGTTCAAGAATCATCTTGGGTGGCGAGGCTGATATCTTAAAGACTCAGCACATATGAGTTCCAGCAAGAAGGTTGGGATAATAACAGGGGCCGCGAATGGAATTGGACGCGCTGTAGCAATACGCCTCGCCTCGCGGGGGGTGTGTGTGGTTTTGGTGGATATCGATGAAGAGCATTTGATTGAGGTCGCTGACGAAATTTGTAGCATTGGTGGCGAATGTGTCAGGATTGTCGGAGATGTTTCTGAAGCTGAAACATCTGCGCGCGCAGTTGCCGCAGGATCTTCCCTGGGGAGTATCCGTTACTTATTTAACAATGCTGGTATTGAAACTGTCGCAACTATCGAAAACCTGGAGCTTGTGGACTTTCGTCGAACTCTCGAAGTCAATCTCGATGGATATTTCCTTATGTCGAAGGCATGTATCCCATACATGAAGAAATTCTTATGTGGGGTCATCGTTAACAATTCATCGGACGCGGGGTTGCGGGGAATGCGAAAGAGTATCGCATATGGTCCCTCAAAGGCAGGTGTTATCCAGTTTACTAAAGCTCTTTGTCTGGATCTTGCTGGGCATAACATCCGCGTAAATTGCATTTGTCCAGGTGTTATCAAGACAGCATTGTGCGATCGATTCAACGATGATCTTGGAAAGTTAGCTGGGATTGAGGGAAGCGAGGCTCAAGCTAATTTTGTGGAAAAGCATGTTCCGCTGAAAAGGTGGGGAACTCCTGAAGAGGTTGCAGAACTGGTCGAGTTTCTATTTGCCGAACAATCCTCATACATAAACGGAGCGATTATTCCTATTGATGGAGGATTAACGGCCGGTATTTGAGTCGACTGGACAAGCAAACCTGAAAGCGAGCAGAAGAAGGTGTCAGGCCCCATTGTTTACTCGCTCTTTCTTCAGTCGCCCTTGATCTTGCGCCGTCGCGCCCAAGTTCTACAGTGTCACCATCTGCTTCGACCGCTTCGGACTGCAAATGGTTTCTGACACATTTTCTTGCTCCCTTGTTTAGCTAATTGTCCCCATCACCGCCGAAATCCATTTGATCCTCTGGGGTAGTAGAGAAATAAACTTCCTGTGCTGTAGGAGTGATCTCGAAAGTGCGGCGACCAGTTTCATTTTCGCCTCGCACAAGCAGACTTCGCTCTGCTAAATGCCGTCCACGCCTCCCAACGAGCTGGTAGGAGCAGTCGAGCTGTGCAGCAATCTCTTTGGCAAACATGCTCTGTCTCTCATCGTGAAGCGTTTTCAAGATTCCTAGTTCTGTATCAGGCAATAAAGTTTCGTCTGCTACAGACCTAATGAGGCGTTCGTACTTGCGGGATAGATTAACAAGTTTACATCTGCCTTGTTTGCATTGAGGGCAGAGCATGTCAAATGCCTGAATCGCTGGAAGCATCTCATGTCCGTGTCTGCAGCCACAGTTATTGCAGAGAATTTCTTGGTTAACTTTTATATATGAAACGACAATAGGGCTAAAATCAAAAACTCGCTCAATGAAGTACAGCCGCTGCTCTCTTGTTTCGCGTGGACGCCCAAATGCAATTGACTGCTGCTGGCAGAGCCCATAGTTAATCGCGTAGATTGAAACATCGCGACCTTCCCTGTCCTTCATCTCGTAGTATTTGGTCAGAAAGAAATTTAGCTCAAGAGTCGAGAGGATGGATTCGTACCCTGACCTCACATGGAAGTGGCTTGTTGGTGGGCGCCCTGAGATCTCACTCATCACTTTTGAATCTCGATACTTCCGCAGGGTCTTTGCCCTTTTTACGATCTCCTCAAATAGTTCCTTCAGACTGTAGATGGAGGAGCGTTCTTCAAAAGTCTCTTGCAAGAACTTATTGAGGCGGAAGGAATGGTCAATTTTCTCCTCGTAGTAACGGCGGGCTGCATCTTGAATCGTTTTTACGCCAATGCGTTTATCGTAGATGATCGTTGTTTCGTAGCAAAAGAAAAGGATGTATCCTAGGATTCTCGGATTTCCAAGGCATGAATAGAATAGCGTTTGCCAGAAGTCGGCGGAGCTTGTGTCGAAATATGCCTCCAGATCCTCATTGCAGAAGTAGAGCAGCCTAGTAGTAACGAGGCGCTTCGTGAAGTCAATTGCTCTATCCTCCATATTCCCCACATCATTGCGGCCGTATGCTCTGTAGATGTCGAGGTAAATCTCGTCAACCTTCGACAAGTCTATTTGTCCCGCATATAGACGGCCTGGATAAACGGCAACCTTCAACTTAATAAATTCTTCAGACCAGTTGTTGAATGGTGTGAGGATTGTGTCGATAACTTGCTCCATGTCAGCGCGCGGAAGCTCTGAAAAGTCGTCGATGAAAATATAGAGATGTCTCATATTCAAGGTCGTCAGGATTTCCCGCAGTCGGGTTATTAGGCCACGAACATTGAAGACCTTGATAAAGACTTGTGAGTAGTTTTGGCTTCGAGTTTTTTCAAGTTCGGAAATAAGTTCAGCCAGTAATTGTGCTTGAGCTGAAGGGTTGGATGAAATTGTTGCTGTAGTCTTTGCCGCGAATTTAACCTTCTCTTTATGAGTTTCCTCGTCCTGCTTCGATGCCTGAATGCTTCCTGTGATATCGAGGTATCGGTCCTGCTTTAGTTCCTCCACGAACTCATCGAGCTTTTCAAAAAGATCCGTAGCGGATCCGGTGAATGCCTCTCTAACTTGATTCCACATGCTTGAGGTAACACGTTGTGTTATTTGAGTCTTGATTTCCCGAATCAGCTCGATGACGAAGCTCTTAAATACACTGAGTCTTCTGATTGCATCAGGGGGGAGCGCGGACTCATAGCTCTGTGGAGCGCTACCTAGCAATTCAGCAGTTGAAGACTCGTAGAGTGTCTTGATGTCGATGTATGCCCATGTTGCATATTTATCCCGAGTCAACGACTCTTGTGCCATTTGGAAGATGGTTGATTTGCCGGTTCCTTTGCGCCCTATCAAGAACGTTGTGTTGGGTCGCAATACTGTCCGTAGTACATGATTGTCGGGAAGTGGATCCACGTAGAGGTCGGAAATCAATTCTTGCCCAAGTTCATCTACAAGCTCAGCGCGGCGATACAACTTCAGGGTGTCTACGGCCTTGAGAAACTCATCTTTCTTCATGGTGTTTTCCTTGAACTTGAAAATGAGGTTCAGGTCTTGCCGTCATACTTTGCTGGGTATGGCTCGACTCACAACGCCCCAAACATCCTCTCAAAGAACTCTTTCGTCAGCTTCATATGCTGTTCAATATCTGTCTGTAAGTGTCTCGCTCTGACCTTCCCCCCGAAAACTAGACCATTGGCTTGGAAGTTCGCCTGTGCTGAGATGGGGCCCACAGGAGGGGCCCATGACTCGGAAACGACACACGGAGGAACAGATTATCGCAGTGCTCAAGGATG
>JABFSU010000131.1 GCA_013140455.1 Nitrospira sp.
GGGGCATCATACATGATGTCAAGCATCACTTCTTCCAGGATCGCCCGAAGGCCTCTGGCCCCAGTCTTCTGCGCATAGGCTTTACGTGCTAGGGCCCCCAACGCCGCTTCGGTGAATCGGAGCTTGACCTTTTCGAACGATAACAGTTTCTCGTACTGCTTGGTCAACGCATTGCGCGGTTCAGTAAGGATACGGATCAAGGCTCGCTCGTCTAACTCCTCTAACGTGGCCACGACGGGTAATCGTCCCACGAATTCCGGTATCAAACCGTACTTCAGAAAATCCTCTGGCTGTACCTTAGATAGCCAATCCCCCAAACGAATGTCGTTTTTTCCGCGGATTTCAGCTCCAAATCCAATGGATTTTCGATTCAGACGCTGTTCGATGATCTGTTCTAAACCAACAAAGGCTCCACCACAGATAAACAAAATGTTGCTGGTATTGACCTGAATAAATTCCTGATGCGGATGCTTTCTCCCCCCCTGCGGTGGGACATTCGCGACCGTGCCTTCGATTAACTTCAGTAGGGCTTGTTGAACCCCTTCGCCAGACACGTCACGCGTAATAGACGGACTATCGCTCTTCCGGCTGATCTTATCAATTTCATCGATGTACACAATCCCGCGCTCAGCCCGCTCCACATCGTAATCCGCAGCTTGCAGGAGTTTCAGAATGATATTCTCGACATCTTCACCCACGTAACCGGCTTCGGTCAGCGTCGTAGCGTCAGCAAGAGTAAATGGGACGTCAAGATATTTGGCCAAGGTCTGGGCCAAGAGAGTCTTCCCGGTACCGGTCGGACCCACCATGAGGATATTGCCCTTTTGGAGCTCGATATCGTCAACCTCTTTTTCCTTTGAGGAGATGCGCTTGTAATGATTGTGTACGGCCACAGACAAAATGCGTTTAGCCCGCTCCTGCCCGATAACATATTGATCGAGGTGATGCTTGATCTCCGCTGGTTTCTTGAGTTTAGACGAAATTTCTTCTTTGGCTTCTTCCCAGTCCTCTGCAATGATGTCATTACAAAGATTGACGCACTCATCACAGATATACACCGTCGGTCCGGCGATAAGTTTTCTTACCTCATCACGGCTTTTTCCACAGAAAGAACAGCGCAAGTGTCGATCCATCTTCTCCTGCTTGGCCATGCACCCTCCTGCGTTACTTACCTTTGATCCCGTCGCCGGATTCTACTGCTTTCATAAGTTTGGGTGGTCGTGTGATGACCTCGTCTATGAGGCCGTACCGCTTCGCTTCTTCGCCGGACATGAAATAGTCTCGTTCTGTGTCATGTGCGATCTTCTCAATCGGCTGGCCAGTGTGTTTGGCCATGATTTCATTGAGACGTTCACGAATCTTGAGAATTTCCCTGGCATGGATGTCAATTTCCGTCGCTTGTCCTTGGAACCCACCCAACGGTTGATGGATCATCACCCGAGCATTGGGTAGGGAAAAACGCTTGCCTTTTGTTCCGGCGGTCAATAGGAGCGCACCCATACTGGCAGCCTGACCGAGGCAGATGGTGTTGATCGGGGGCTTCACATATTGCATGGTATCGTAGATGCCCAATCCGGCAGTCACACTACCTCCCGGAGAGTTGACGTAGAGATTAATATCTTTCTCGGGATCTTCTGATTCAAGAAAAAGCAGTTGCGCAATCACCAAGTTGGCAAACACATCATCGATTGGGGCTCCAAGAAAAATGATGCGATCTTTGAGAAGGCGTGAGTAGATGTCATAGGCTCGTTCGCCTCGATTGGTTTGTTCGACTACCATCGGAACCAACATATTGTTCAATTCCTTTCCCGGGCAACTCCGTACCCAACACCCGCCACGCCTATCCTTGAATGAACGCTTGACGATAGACAACATCCAGCGCCTTATCGGCCAAGATCCTCGCGCGTAATTCCTCAATAGAATCCTGGCCACCTGCCTGGATCATTTTCACGAGATCGGCCATCGGTACCCTGAGCTCCGTAGCTAGTCGAGTCACTTCATTATTCAGATCGTCCTGGGTCACCGACAAGCTTTCTTTCTCCGCGATGGCCTCAAGAATCAACCCTGCTTTTACACGACGATTTGCGTCCTCACGGTGCTCTTCGCGAATCTTCTTCAATTCTTCCGCATCTGGCGGAGAAGGGGAATCGGTGACGTTGCCGGGCTGTCGTGCTTGTAATTTCTGCTGCACAATCGTGCTGAGCTCTCGTTCTACAAGTGTATCAGGGAGATCAAAATGATGGGTCTCGATAAGGCGTTTGAGAAGAGTATCTTTGTAGGACTCCTCAATATCCCTCTTGAGCGCCTTTTCCATTTGGCCACGCAACTTGTCCCTTAACTCGTGGAGCGACGCATATGGTCCGCAGTCCTTGGCGAACTCATCGTCAAGGGTAGGGAGCTTTTTCTGTTTAACTCCCTTTATGACGAGGCGGAAGCTGACAGCTTTTCCCGCGACCCGTTGATCCGGATGGCTCACCGGATAGGTCTGAGGAATTTCTACCATATCCCCTGCCTGTCTTCCGATCAGATGAGTGTCGATTTCAATCCCCAGCAAAGCGGCTTTTGACCCCACTCTATGGAGCTGGCCTTCCTTCTTTGTACCTTCGAGAGGAGCACCTTCCAGAAATCCTTCGAGATCGACGATGGCATAATCCCCTTCGGATAAAACCGTACCAGCTTGAGCCTCGTCCAGCCGAGCCTGTTGTTCACGCAACACTTCCAGAGCACGGTCTATCTGTTCCTCTGCAACCGTGCGCTTGTCGGCCTGGAGCGAAATGGGACTGGGGGACTTATAGTCGCGAAGTTCGATCGTCGGTTTGATTTCGACAGTCGCCGTGAACGTAAACGGGGCGTCTTTTTGGATTTTGACCCGATCCAGAGGGGGAATATCCACCACTACTGGACTAATCCCGGCCTCTTTGATGGCCCGACCATAGAAATCCGGCACGAGCTTTCGAATGACATCTTCTTCGATTGTTTTGGCATAACGCTTCTCTAAAATAGCCACCGGGGCTTTCCCTGGTCGAAACCCTGGAATCCGAACCTGACGGTTGAGTTCCAAATAGGCTCGTGAAAATTGTTGCGCCACCTCATCGGCCGGCACCTCGATTTTCAAGGCGCGTTTCATCGGTCCTAACTCAGTCACTTCCATCTTCATCGTCGAAATGAGACTCCCTACTCCATAAGTGTTCGTTATAGTGGTGCGAGAGGGGGGACTTGAACCCCCACGGTTGCCCACGAGATCCTAAGTCTCGCGCGTCTGCCAGTTCCGCCACTCTCGCATAGTAGAGGATACTGCGGAGCTGCCACTCTATAACTATAGATTAACTAAACCAAGAGTGGCTAAGACTGCAAAAACACGCGATGTCGTATAGCGTTGTACCGTTGGACACCTGTAATGTCAACCCATACGACCGAGGGTACCCTACTCCTCTGTAT
>JABFSU010000106.1 GCA_013140455.1 Nitrospira sp.
ATCATGGCCTGGCCGATGTGCTGGACAATAAGCTGATCGAGCTCTGCAAGCCGGCGCTGGACAGCGGCCAGAAAGTGACCTTGGATCTGCCGATCCGCAACGTGAACCGGACCGTCGGCACGATGTTGTCGAGCCGCATTGCGAAAAAGTACGGGCTGGAGGGACTGCCGCCCGATACCATCTCCATCAAGTTCAGCGGATCAGCCGGACAGTCTTTCGGCGCCTTCCTTTCGCGCGGCATCACGCTGACGCTGGAGGGCGAGTCGAACGACTATATCGGCAAGGGATTGTCGGGCGGCAAGATCATCGTTTTCCCGCCGAAGAACGCGATCTATACGCCCGAGGAAACGATTCTCGTCGGAAACACCTCGCTCTACGGAGCCACGCAAGGCGAGGCCTATTTCTACGGCATGGCGGGCGAGCGGTTTGCCGTGCGGAACAGCGGCGTGCGGGCGGTCGTGGAAGGCACCGGCGATCACGGGTGCGAATACATGACCGGCGGTGTTGTCGTCGTGCTCGGTCGCACCGGTCGGAATTTCGCAGCCGGCATGTCGGGCGGCGTGGCGTTCGTGCTGGATGAATTGGGCAAGTTCTCGGCGCGCTGCAATACCGGCATGGTCGAGCTGGAAAAAGTCGCTACAGCCGAAGACAAGAAGCTGTTGCACGAGATGATTACGTCGCACTTTATGTGCACCGGCAGCCGGAACGCGAAGCGCATCCTGGATTCGTGGGAAGCGATCCTGCCGAAATTCGCGAAGGTCATGCCGGTGGATTACAAGCGCGTGTTGGAAGAGCGGAAGAAAAAAGCGGCGGCGAGCAAATAAAAGGATTACGGGAATGGGCGATCCAAAGGGTTTCATGAAATATGCCCGCGAGGGCCCCAAGCGGAAACCGATCGAGCTGCGCGTGCTCGATTGGAAGGAAATGTACGAGCCCATCGCCGAAGACAAGCTCAAGGTCCAGGGCGCGCGCTGCATGGATTGCGGTGTGCCGTTCTGCCAGGGCACAACCGGCTGTCCGGTCGTCAATCTGATTCCTGAGTGGAACGATCTCGTCTACCGAGGCCGCTGGAAAGACGCGCTCAAGGCGCTGCATACCACGAACAATTTTCCTGAATTCACCGGCCGTCTCTGTCCGGCTCCCTGCGAAGGCGCCTGCGTCCTCGGGATCAACGAAGATCCGGTCTCCATCCGCGTTCTGGAGTGGAACATCATCGATCGTGGATTCAATGAAGGCTACGTCGAGCCGGTCCTTCCGGTGGTCAAAACCGGGAAGACGGTTGCCATCGTCGGATCCGGACCAGCGGGCATGGCTGCTGCGCAGCAGCTGGCACGCGCCGGCCATAGCGTCACGTTGTTTGAAAAGTCCGACCGCATCGGCGGGTTGCTGCGCTACGGCATCCCCGATTTCAAAATGGAAAAGTGGGTGATCGACCGGCGGCTGGAGCAGATGAAGGCCGAAGGGGTTGAGTTCAAGACCGGCGTGACCATCGGGAAAGATATTACCGGCGAACAGTTGCGCAAGCAGTTCGATGCCGTGGGTTTGACCATGGGTGCCGAGCAGGCCCGTGAGCTGCCGATTCCCGGCCGCGAGCTGAAGGGCGTGCACCTTGCGATGGAATATCTCACTCAGCAGAACAAGCGGACGGCGGGCATTGCCGTCACGGATGAGCCCATCACCGCCAAGGGCAAGCGGGTGATCGTCATCGGCGGCGGCGATACGGGATCGGATTGTCTCGGGACCGCGCATCGGCAGGGATGTCTCGAAGCCCATCAGTTTGAATTGTTGCCGGAGCCGCCTCCCTCCCGATCGAGTTCGACCCCCTGGCCACTCTGGCCGATGCAGTTGCGAACCTCGCATGCGCATGAAGAAGGCTGCGACCGGCAGTGGAGTATCTCCACGACCAAGTTCACCGGTCACAATGGCCAGGTCACCAAGCTGCATGGAAATCGCGTGCAGTTCGAAAGTGGCAAGTTCACGCCGGTTCCAAACAGCGACTTCGAGATGGACGCGGATCTGGTCTTGCTCGCTATGGGCTTTACCGGCCCGGTGAAAAACGGACTGCTCGATAGCCTCGGCGTGAAGTACGACCAGCGCGGCGCCGTGTCGGTGGACGAAAGTTTCATGACCAATCTCGACGGCGTCTTTGCCGGCGGCGACACCAAGCGCGGCGCCTCTCTCATCGTCTGGGCGATCGCCGAAGGCCGCAAGATGGCGGCGGGGATCAATCAGTATCTGCAAGCAGGAAAATCTGCAAAACAGTCAGTAAAGTAAAGGGGACAGGCTCCGGCCTCGCCGGTGCCTGTCCCTGCTCCCTTCGCAAGGCTCCTTGCTTCCTTGCCTCTCGGAACGGCCCATCCAGGCCCATCTGAGCGGAAGCCTTCTGGAATTCCTTCGTCCGCGGTCAGTAAAGACAGGATCTCAGCCAGTTGCAGTTTTTCTCCTCGGCTGAGTGTTGTTGTGTCACCGTTCTTTTGGCAAAGTCTGTATTAGGCTCATGCGTATTGACACGAAAAGATGGTGAACGTAGCCTGTGACAACCGCTCTGTAGAAAGCATAAGTATTTCAGTTTTAATAGGAATCCATGATGGGACATGACCATTACTCGAGCCCTTTCTCTCCAGACCGGCCAATTAATTCCAAGAGTGAAGATCTGCTTGGAAGAGCAAATTTTGCAGAGTCTTTAGCCAGGGCAATAAAATCCTGGAAAGGGAAAGATAGCCTGGTAATAGCTCTCTATGGGCCATGGGGAAGCGGAAAGTCTTCAGTAAAGAATCTTGTCTTAGATAGCTTGAAGTCATCTCCCTCAACCTGCCCTTCAATCCTTGAATTCAATCCCTGGCAGTTGGCTAGCCAAAGCCAGATTACCGAAGCGTTCTTCACAGAAATCGGGACCCAATTGGGAAGGATGGATACTTCTGCGAACGCAAGTCAGTTGGCTGACAAATTTCATGCATATGGCCGATACCTTCGCACCGGTCGATTTGCCCTTGGTGGGGTTAAATGGGTTCTACTCACGATTCTGGGCGTAATCGGGGTGTTGAATTTAGTTGGGGCCTTCTTCGAATCGTACTTGTTCCTTCAATTCATGGCAGCAGGTGTGTTGCTGATGACTCTCGCCCTTGGATATTTTTCAAATCTGTTTGAGTCAATATCAGAGTCGTTTCAGGCCGAAGCAAAATCGCATGCGTTGACTATTCCGGAAATGAAGGGTGAGCTCACGGGTATGCTTGCCATACTGCCAAGGCCGCTCCTGGTCGTGCTGGATGATGTTGATCGATTGTCGAGTGATGAACTGAAGTTGTTGTTCCAGCTTTTGAAGGGGAATGCAGATTTCCCAAATCTTATTTATTTGCTGCTCTTAAGCTTGGATCACGCTGAGGAAAGTCTTAAGCAATTGGGTGGGAAAGGATACATAGAGAAAATCGTACAGGTCGGATTTGAAATTCCGAGGCTAGAGAGATTCCAGCTTGATAAGCTTCTGGGAGATGAGATTGAAAGGGCGATGGAGGCACATGGTTTTCTGGAAAGCTTTGTTTCAGACGGTGATCGATGGACTTCGCTCTATACCTTAGGCGCACGCGGGTTTTTTCGCACTATTCGAGACGTTCGTCGATTTGCCTCAGTACTTGCCCTCCAATTGTCGCATTTTAGTGGAGCTCCAGTTCAAGAGGTTAATGTAGTTGATTTAACTGCGCTCCAGGTTTTTGCCCTGTTTGAGCCGAAGGTTTATCAGGCCATTTTTTTGGCAAAGCACCGATTGGTCGATACAGGAGACGCTTCAGATTACCTGCTCGACCAGACGCTAGATAAAGATGCCAAGCAGGAGTCATTGCTGGATCGGTTGCTAGCGAGTGCAAGTATTGAAAATAGAGGCTATGTACGCAAGATGCTTATTGAGCTCTTTCCTCGGCTGCCTTTCGATAAACAAAATATCCGTTTCAGTGGACAACAGGAAACGTCCTTCATACAGTCATTACGGATCTGTCACTCGGGATATTTTGATCGGTACTTTCTTCTTTCAATCTCCCAACACGACCTGCCGGAGTCTGAGCTTCACTCGCTTATTGAGGCTAGTACTAACAGGCCTAAGTTTATCCAGGAAATACTTTTGATCGTTCAGCGGGGTCTTTACGATATTCTTTTTGAACGCCTAGAGGCTCACGCCGGTAGATTCGATATGGGGCAGGCTGAAGAGATTGTAACTGCTCTGTTTGATGTAGGTGATATGATTCCACAAAACAAGATATCTTTTCATGCTGGAAATCCTGAAGAGCGAATTGCTCAGGTTGTGAGTGCGATTTTGGCTCGTGAGCTAGATGCGTCGAGGAAACAACAGATTTATGTTGATAGCGTTCGTGGGGCTTCGGGCATCTATGTCCCACTACTTACCCATACGCAGCTGTTTCATAAAACCACCACAGGGAGCTCGCCAAACTTTAATGCCTACCTGAAAGAGGCCCAAGAAGAGTGTGTTAACAAGATTGAACGGGCAGCCGAATCAGGAGTTCTTAATTCGAACAAGAATCTAGGCCATATCCTTCAATACTGGAAAGGCATGGGTGGATCTGAGTCGAAGGTTGGGCAATGGGTTTTAGGTCTAACTAAAGAGCCAGACGGGCTAGTGAAGTTCTTGCGGGTTGTATCACATCTGGTTACATCAACAGAGGGGCGGTTTCTTCGGACTAATGTCCAATTTGCAAAGGAGTATATATCTCTGGAGCAGCTGGATGAGCGAATTAATCATTGTTTAGGAGGCCACATTGATGACAAAGCTAGGGTTGTCTTGAACGCATGGAGGGAGGCACTATCCTATCTGAAATCATCTTCTGACCAAGCTGGCCAGCATAGTGATGTGGACTTTGCATTAGTAGAAGTGTGAAGCGGTACGATAGGAGGGCAGGATAATGTACCCGGAGTCTTTTCTATCCTGAGAAGATAAAGGTTCCAGGAACCATTGACCGGATCCAGCCTGCCGTAACGGGATTATATAGTCTGTCCAAACATTGTTAGACCGCAGCCACCTCGGAGGCTCTCGTGAAAGAAGCTCTTTTCGAATACGCACAGCGCCACGGCTTCTGTGATCCCTTGAGCGGTTGTGTCCCTTGCTCAGAGACCAATCTCACTGGGCTCCTGTCCTTTTATGCTCAACGACAAGCAATCGCATGGGAGCGAGTTGGGCTTTACGATTGCGACACGTTCACGCGCACAGCGTCTGCCGCCGATCTGATTACCTACCCTGGCGTCTTCCTATCCGAGTATGTGCTTCCGAGCCGTGACGAACGCGAGAGGTCGATATGGGGAAGCATGCCAGCTGATCTGCTTTACATCAGCGCCAATCTTGCGACTGTCGTTGTGTTCGAAAATAAGATCGGGGGAGAGATCGGTTACGAACCTGGACCCGAGACGAATCAGCTCGCTCGGCAGCTTGACTACCTTGTGAATCTCAGAACAGGAAGAGTTGAGAGGGCTGCGCTTATCCTCATCAGCGCGCGTACGATGCTAGACGCGCAATGGTACAGGCGGGAGTTATCAGAGTCTCTGCTGCACAACAACCGCCATAGCAATGCACCGGGATACCTCATGACATGGGAAGACGTGTGTGATGCAACTGCGGTCTAACCGCGCGTTCGAGACGGACGCGGTTCATCGCTACGCACTTCACGGCGCCGCTCAACGCGATCGTTAGGCGGGAAATCGAAAGAGGAGTTGTTAATGTGACTACGAAGCCATCCTCTAAAAACAAGTAGCAAGGTTCGAAAGACGCGGATGCATATCTAGCCTCGCATGAAGAGAAAAATGTACCGGGAGTCTTTTCTTTGTGTGCAGGGTCGTTCCGTCAGGCCGAGAGCATCGGCGATAGGTCAGTAGGTGTTGTAAAACAGTTATGCTGTGATCCCGTTGCACCGACCGGATAAACCTTGTAGAGTTCCCACCTGAAGCGTTCTGTTCCAGGAGAAAAGCGATGACCGCACGAGCGTTGGCCCTTGAAAAACAGGCTCGGAAGTTGCCGGCCACGGAACGCGAGCGGTTGGCTGAACGATTGCTTGTTCAGATGAAGCGCGAACCGCTCACCGCCGTAGACGAAGCATGGGTTGCGGAGGCCGAGAAACGATTCGCCGCGTGGAAGCGAAAAGCAACGAAGGCGGTTACTGCACGTACAGCGCTTCGTGAGATCCGCGAGGAACTTCGTCGTTGAGAGTGCGCCTCGATCCCGCAGCGAAGTCGGAAATCCGCCAAGCTGCATTGTTTTATGAAGATTGCCGTGAGGGGCTTGGGCAAGAGTTTCTGGACTCGGTTGAATCAGCCTTCGAGCAGATTCAGCGATATCCCACCGTGTGGCGCATCCTCAAGGGCCGGTTCCGACGTTACCTCCTCCAGCGTTTCCCTTATGGTGTCATCTATACTGTGGATGGGGACGTGATCTATATTGCGGCTGTCATGCATCTGAAGCGAAAGCCTGGCTATTGGGTGTCGCGAGGTAAGACTTAACTTTCAAGCAAGACCATCGATTGGAGAACGCAATAATGATGAATTATCCCCGCAGTCCCAAAGCTCTGCTTGGTGGCATTGCCCACCTGGGGCGGTTTATCGACAAGATCAAGCTTCGCAATGCCGGTCAGATTCAGGACTACAACTACATCACGGTCGGGTTCGATAAGTATCTGGTCGATTTCCTGACTATCGATCCGAAGGCGTTCGAGCAAAAGGTATTAGCCGGTGGGACGGATGAGCAGTTGCTCGCCTGGGTGGTGGCGAACGGCAAGCCGCACTCGCATGAAGAGATTGCGCAATGGTCGCAGGGCCTGCTGTCATCCGGCCCGAAAGATGATGCGACGCGGGCGCGTTTGCAGAGTCGGGTGCAGGATGTCGCAACGAAGCGCGGCGTGCCGGTCAGTTCGCTCCCCCCAGCTTCGACGTGGGTTGACGCGATCGAACTGGACGAAGGGCGTATGTAGGAGGCTCCTATGCAGATGATGATGCTGGTCTTCCGCTCATCGCTGAAGGAGCAGGTCCATGCGTTGCTTCACCGCTGTGACGTAAAGGCGTTCACGGAAGTGAATGAGTCGGTGGGCTACGGCCAGACCGGTCCCGCCGAGGGGCTGGCCTTTTATCCCGGCACGAACTCGGTGATTCTGGTTTCTCTCGATGACGATCATCAGGCTCGTGTGGCGGCGGCAGTGAGAGGCTGGTGTGAGGAGTCGGCGAAACATCCTGGATGGCAGAAGCCATCCATTCGCGTGTTTGCATGGCCCTGCACTCAGATTGTCTAGCAGGCTGTTGCTAGCAGGCTATGCGGCAGGAAGGGTCAGAAGTTTTTTCATCTCACAGTGCGCCATGACGACGTCAGGGGCGCGCTGCAGAGCTTCGTAGTAGCTCCGTTCAAATCCATCGCCCATTTCAGAGGGGCGGATCATGCCGCGGACTTCCGTCAGGATCTGCGCGACATCCTCCAGGGTCAGGTTGCACTCTTCATCCAGCATTTCATCGATACGGACCACCACATTGGACAGCGGATGCAGCCAGGTGAACCAGGGATCGTTCATGACCAGTTGCAGCAACTGGCCGGTCGAATCCACACGGCCATAGATCCGCTCGAACGTGAGCTGCTCCGCTACGATCAGGGCCTTGTGAAGCCCCAACAGTCCGTGGCGCACATCGGTCAGAGTTTGGCGAAGCGGGTTGGTTTTTTGTATCGTGGATTGCTGAGATGAAGTAGCCATAGGTAAATTCTAGCAGGGTTTTTAAATTTTGCAGGCCGTTGATTCCCGGCGATGCACTTTTAGGTCTGGCTACATTATCGGCAGGTCGCTTTCTACACTGTAGAGTCCCATGATTATCTTATCGGCCGAGTCGACCGCTTCCACTGGAAGGGATGTGGCTGTTTGGAGAAAGGGCAGGGGATAATGCACGATTCGGATTCAACGGGAGCACCGGAGCCGGCGTCAGGTTATTTGGCGGCAGGGGAGTGCCGAACGCGGAGCGGTTCCCGCTCTCAGTCTCGCCGTGCGGCCGTAAGCCTATCGGGCTTTCAGTGCTTGGTTTGGGGACGATGATTTGATTGCCATGCGGATCAGAATAGATGCCGATGTCGTCGCCGAGATGAGAGAGGTGGCCGCTGGTACCGTCCCGATTCTGAATATTTTGACTTTCGGCCAGACCGGTTCCGGGAAAACACACCAGGCAACTCGCTGTAATGGCGAGGGATGTCAGTATCCGTTTCATAGGCCTTCGCGCATGCCTCACGAGCATTTACTCTACTCCCCGGTCGAGTATTCTTCCAGAGATCTCGCCCTGTTTACATTTCGTTCTCGAGCGCGTCATGTGAATGTTTATTGGGCCAAAGCGGAAGAGAGCCGGGCAAGCGGGTGAGCTAGTCGGTAATGCGGGTTCCGTAAAACGTAAACAACTCTCCGGCCAGATGTCCCATCTCTTCCGGATCGGTCTGCCGCTTGCGGCGGATGTAGTCGTTCAGGATGCGTCCGTCTGCCGTCTTATGCACGTGGGGGAGGGCCAGATTCATGTGGTAGCGTTCGACGGCTTCCGCGACGCGGCTGATAAACACCACGGTGCCGTCTGATTCGATCCGCTCCACCACGCCGACGTGGGTCAGCGGATCATTCAACCTGCCGTCGCCGTTGAAATCCCAGGTGTTGTCGAAGAAGACCAGATCGCCGGGTTGCACCACCGGTCCCTGGTGGAGCTGTCCGTGCTGACGCATGTGGTTATAAATCAGCCGAACGCCGTTTGCCCGCCGATCCGTCGTGCTGCTGTTATACAGATCGATGCCATGTTCGAGGTAAATGGCGCGGGTGACACCGGCGCAGTCATAGGCTACGCGTCTCCCGTTGCTCTCGATCAGTCTGGCGCCGAGGAGCTTGGTGGCGGTATGGACGATTCCGGTTCGTGTGGCGGTGGGAGAAGGCGATTTCTGGACCGGTGTAACCTCGAAGCGGGAGGCGGGGACGCGCGCTACGGGTGTGCTGGCGCAGCCGACGAGTGTCAGGATGACTACCGTGGCGCCGATCAGCGAGAGGTGTTGCGGCCTAGCGGACATTCACGAAACGGCCCTGCGCCGTCTCCCTGAGTTGATCGATATCTTCCCGTCGCGTGACCGACAGCGGCACGGTGTGCGTCAATTCCTCGATCAGTAAATCGGTCGTGAGCGGTGTCTTTTGGTGCAGCGCCCGATACAGCGCCGCGACCACGGCCTGTTCGATCTCCGAGCCGCTGAAGCCGTCGCTGGCGCTGACGATTTTTACCAGATCGAACTGCCTGCTGTCTTGCTTGCGGAGTCCCAGGTGAATCTTCCAGATGGCTTCTCGTTCACCGTCATCCGGCAGATCGACGAAGAAGATTTCATCGAACCGGCCCTTACGGAGAAGTTCCGGCGGCAGCAGCGCGAGGTTATTGGCGGTCGCGATGACGAACACTTCTTGCTTCTTTTCCTGCAACCAGGTGAGAAACGCGCCGAAGAGCCGGCGGCTCAAGCCCGCGTCGGCCTCGCCGCTCCCGCCGCCTGCCGCCATGGCCTTCTCGATTTCATCGATCCAGAGCACGATGGGCGAGAGGGATTCGGCCATCTCGATCGCTTTGCGAAAATTCTTTTCCGATTCCCCGACGAACTTATCGAACAGCCGGCCCGCGTCGAGCTTGAGCAGCGGGAGTTGCCATTCCCGCGCGATGGCTTTGGCCGCGAGCGATTTGCCGCAGCCCGGCACGCCGACCAGCATGATACCCCGTGGGGGTGTCAGGTTAAGGGCCTTGGCCTCGGCCGTAAACCCAACCTTTGCCCGCTCCAGCCAGGCCTTCAAATTTGTGAATCCGCCCAGCTCAAACCGGTTGTCCTCAAGGGGATAATATTCCAGCAGTCCGCCGTCTTTGATTGCCTGTACTTTGCGTTTCAAAATCTTCTGTACGTCATCGGCGGACAACGTGCCGTCTTCGACGACGCATTGCGTAATGACCTGTCTGGCTTGATGCAGTGTCAGTCCCTGCAAGGCGCGGAGAATGGCATCGCGTTCCTGAGCCGAAAGGCCTGCATCGGCCGGCTTGGCCTCGGTGAGAGAACCGAGGATGCTTTGTGCGATGGTCGTTGATCGTGGCCGGCGCGGGGCTGTTCTGGTCCCGAGCGAGGAGAGGACGCTCTGGAGCATGGACTGTAGTTCTGTGCGATCCGGCAACTGGAGATCGAGGCGGACGGCCATGGTTTCAAGATCCGGCGGCAGGACAATCGGATGTCCGGTGAGGATGCAGGTGGCTCTGGATCGGCTATAGACCGCCGATACTTCGCGCAGTTGTCGGGTGACGGCGGCGTCCTGCAGGTGAGGGACAAGATCCTTCAGCCAAAAGACCGCTTCGACCGTCAGTCCATTCAGGTGTTGAAGCAGCGCCAACGGAGTGGCCGTCATTTTGCTGAGGGTGGGGCCGTCGTCGGCGCGGGTGAGCCCCTTTGTGACGGACCATTCGAACAGCGGCATGCGCTCTTGAGCAGCCACGGATTGCAGCAAGGCCAGCACGCGCTCTTCTTCCACCGTCTCAATCACGATCAGTGGATGACAGGAGCGGATCAGAGTGCGGAGGTCGTGGACGCTGGTTGCCAAGGCCATACGAATGCCATGCTAGCATGTGAGGTGCATGTCACCAAGAGAACGGAGGTTTGTTACTCTCCTTCGCCAGAATGCCCCGCTCGAAAAAGCGGGGATGAATGGCGGGGAGAGCCCTCCGAAGCTTTAGCGAAGGAGGCCAAGGGCTACGGAGAGTGCCGCATTCGTATTAGAGATGCCCCGCGCGGGAGCGCGGGGGAGCGTCACTTGGGCTCAGGCGCCGGTACCGATACGGACTTCGCACAGCGAAAGCCGATGGTGGCCGAGCGTTGCGCCGGTGGCGAGCCGCTCCGGGTGGCTGTTCGCAGCATGATGATCTTGCTCTTCCAGGATCCTCCCCGCACGCTTCGGTAGCGACCGCTCGTCGGTCCCGGCGGATTCTTCTCCGTCATGTAGGCGTAGTAGTCGAAGCCGAACCAGTCCTGGACCCACTCGGCGACGTTCCCGGCCATGTGGTGCAGTCCATAGGGGCTGCGGCCTTCGTCGAGCGACTCGACCGGGGCGAGGATCGGAATCTCATGCACGTGATACTGTCCGAACATCGCCCGCTTCGGGTCGGGGATCGCATTGCCCCAAGGAAAGAGGGCACCCTCCGTTCCGCGCGCGGCTTTTTCCCATTCGGCTTCAGTGGGGAGCCGCTTGCCTGCGGCGTGGCACAGGTCCTGTGCTTCTTTCCACGTCACATAGAGGGCCGGCCAGCGAGTCAGTGTGTCGTCGGTGACGGAATGGATGGTGATGACGTGCCAGATCAATTTCTGCAGCTCGTCGGAGGGCGGCGTTTTCCGCTGTTGCAGGAAGGCGAGATATTCGCCCAGACTCACTTCGTCGCGATCCATCTCGAAGGCATCGAGCCAGACACGATTCTGCGGGAGCTCGGTATCGTCGAACTGTGTCCCTATTCCGTACGGATCGTCGTCGATGCGCTTGCTCCCGAGGAGGAAGGTGCCTGCGGGTATGGTGACCATAGGCGCCGGCTTCGCCAGCGCCGCGATGGCGGTGAGGTGGCGCGCTAATTCTTGCGACGGTTTGGTTACGATGGTGGCCCCCGATGCCGGCGTCGTGAGAGCAACCAGGAAGAATAGCGAGGGGAGCCAACGAAGGAATGGCATCAGGTCTTGCTCGGAGATTCCAGCGCCTTGTGGATTTCACCGATCAGGCGCCGTTCGATCTCTGCGGTTTCTTCCTGGCTCACGCTCAAGATCCGGCCGCCTTGCGCCACTTTCTCAAATTCCGCGCGGACGCCAAGTCTCGTGGTATTTGCGGGAAGGGCCTGCAGGGTGATGAGGTATTGATTGCGAAAGCCGGCCACTTCCAGCGAGGCGGGATTCGAAATCTTTCGTTCCGTCACATAGACCGCTTTCTGATCGCTCTTGAAACTGACTTTGATAGGATAGCCGTTTTTGGCCAGCGATTCTTCGACGATTTTGGCGACGGCTGCCAGCGGCCGCGGCAGCGTCTCGACTTGCGTGCCTTTCTCCTCGATGCGCAATTGCTGGGCTGCCTGAGCCGCGGCGGTTTTGACCGCTTCGGCGTTCGAGCGTTTCGCCTGGGCGAGCTGCGCATTCAATTGATCGGTCAGCTGGCTCATCTCGGCCTTGGCTGATTCCGTGGCCTTCTTCGCATCACGCAGTTCCTGATTCAGCAGGTCGATCTGCTGCTGCATGACCTTGTTGCCGTCTTGCAAGGACGAGAGCAAGGATTCCTGCTTCGTCACCTGTTTTTTTAACGTGTCGTTCTCGGCCTTGAAAGGCGATTCGTCCGGCTTGCACCCGGCGGTCATCAGGCCCAAGACCAGCAGGCCGATCCATGCCATGTTGGAACACGTTGTCGTCACGGTTGGCGTCCTAAAAGAACTCATCTGGCGATTATCTACGGTTCGAAGGAGGTTGTCCACGCAGTATTTCCAGAATTGACCGGTCTCCGGCCTGGCAGCTATGCTCAAGTTATGCGCCGTAGGATTGTTCTATTC
>JABFSU010000088.1 GCA_013140455.1 Nitrospira sp.
TAAAGCCGGCTACGAAGCAAGCTACCTCAAGCAACATTTGGATAGGCATGTAGCCTTCGACTAAGCGGACGGTATTCGACGGGACGACGTCGAGGATCATCCCGACTAGCAGGAGGAGCGCAATAGCTCCTACCAGCGCGCCGACTGACATCAATGCTTTCATGGGTTCACTCCCTTTGGTCTAAAAAGATTCATAGCTCAGTTACGAAATCTTCGGAGGCTCTTTTCCCTCATAGACTTGCGAGAGGTAATCCACGATCTTCTTGAGCGCTCCCGCACTGAGTTTCTGACCAAACACTTTCGGCATCGTATTGTCCGGGAATGGCTTCACCACATAGGTACTAGGTGAAACAATCGACTCCATGATGTAGTCGGAGGTCGACTTCGCCGTTCCCTTATATTCCTTATCCTTGATGCGGCTAGGGGCATTCGTTCCTTCAACCAGCTTAGGACCGATCGTCCCATTCGCACCCGGGATGCCAGGAATCGTGTGGCACGAGACACACTGTCCTTTGGCAAAAATCTGATCGACCGGCTCGGTCCCGTCAGCCATGAGAGCGCTAGGTGGACCTGATTTTTCCTCCTGCTTCTTCGGCCGATCCGCCTCAGGAATAAACTTCTCGTAGGACTTCACGATTTCATCGAATGACGGAGCGTCTCGCCCCTCGCGGACATACAACCATGTATCGACGGCTGCAAGCTCATCAAGGCTGAGCGATATCGGCGGCTTATGAATTGCCGGCATCGGACTTTCCTTGTCATTTGTACCCTTTACGCCGAAACCTGCCACCACGTAGCAGTTCGGACAGGCGTGAGATTCGGCAATATACTCCTGACCATTCTCTGCGGTACCGGATCCAGGGAACGCTTCCTTCTGAGAATAGTCACGCTTTGCAGCATTGCCCTTCGAATACTTCGGATCCTCAAGACGTTCTTTGCCAGCGCGCTCCGGCAAGCCGTTCAGATTGGGCGCACGTTCACCCAACATTCCAGCATGGAAGGCGTGACACAGTGGGCACTGGCCCTTGCCGATGGCGCCCTGCTCTTTATTCTTCCCAACCCCACCGAAAATAATCTTTTCGCCTTCATCGGCCAACTGCTGCGCCGTCATACCGCTGTACTCAAGCTTCTCTTCCTTCGGAGGAAAGCCACCTTCGACCTGTGGCAACCAGTTTCCATAACCCGAAAGGAAGGCGGCCACGAAAAACATGAGTCCGCCGATTTTGAGCAACGCCCCAAAATTCGGGAAATACACTGCTACCATGAACGCGGCCACAGTAATCATCACGAGCGATACCGGCAAGAGCCGATTCTCGCCGTAAAAATTACCTGTGTAATTTACGATCGCAACAAACAAGAGAAACGTTGCCGCCATGCCAATGATCGTCTTGAGCGTGGCCCGTTTCTTCGCAATGGGATCACTGATGGAGAATTGGAAATACACTAAAAGGCCAGCCAGCAAAGCCAAGGCTGGCCACCCCATCTCTAGTGCTTGATTAATCAAATCGCCCACGGTTTTAACCTCCTGCGGCTACACGGGGGGAAGGCATTGACGACCTTCCCCCTGAGCCAGTTGCTCAATAAGATGGTTAGTGGCTACCAGCCGGCTGCGGCGCGCTACCAGGAACTCCCGCCTTCTCACCTGCTGGAACCTTCTTTGCCGCTAAGCTACCAAGCCAGAACACAAAGAGAATACTGATCCAAAAGAACAGCACGTTAAATGAAATCATGTTCGCGGCAAATCCGACCGTGTGCGTATAGGCCCACGGTGAATTGTCCCGCATGATTTCATTCACATGCCAGAAGAGGCGAACCGATGAGCGGATGTAGCCCATCAGGCCCATCATCCAGGTAAACGCCGTCGCCAACATGATTAGAGCATACTGCGAGCGGGCAGAAATCTTGCCCCACTCGATCGGGCCCAATTGCTTGGCTCCCTTCATCATGACGCTGTTTAAGGCGAACATGAAGAAGAGGCAGGAGAGCGTGGTCGCCACCTGCGGAACGGACAATCCAACTCGAACGTTAGCCGGAATGTAGTATCCGTAAATGGCCAACCCAACAATATTGACGTAGGCAAAGAAGAAGAAACATCCCATAAAGATGTTCCCAAATTTCGACCAAGACACAGTCGAAACTTTATTGCCTCGCATGTACCAGACGAAGCTCAACACCGTGGTGGTAATAATGACGTTGATGCCGCCGTTCTTCGCCGACATAACACCGTAGTTACCCAACACCGGGTGCTGCTGTCCGCCCATGGCCTTCAACTCCGCCGGAGTCATGACCATCGTGTGCGGGGTGATAAAGACCAAGTAGCCGCATGCGAGGATAAACACCAGATACTTGATGTAGCGTTGATACTTCTCTGCTCCGCGCATCCGTCCCATTGCCTGCCACAAATAGTAGTTTGTGCTCAGGAACAAGATACCGATCATGGTTGCCTGAATAATGAAGAGCCAGGCCAGCAATCCACCCATGAGCGTGATGCCCATCTGCTGACGATACGCATAGACCTCGCGCATGAGCCAGTAGCCGGCAAACGGCAACGGGATCAAGAACGCGACGCCGAGCGCCATCGCGATATAACCCATCCAATCATAGTGGGCGCGATCCTCGTCGGTCTTCGACGCCAGAAACTTATACGCCGCATAAGCCGCAACCACACCACCACCGAAGGCCATGTTGCCAAGGATGCGATGGAGGTTGAGCGGGTTCCATAATGCCGTATGAAGCACGTGCCAGATGTTCCCGAGGAACCGCCCCTGCTCATCAACACCGGCCGGCGACATCATGAATCCGATCCACGAGTTCGCCAGGAACATGAGCAAGGTCCCGATGATGTTCAAAATCACCGACATGCTCAAATGGATCCACTTCAGGAACCCCTCCTTCATCTTGTCCCAACCATAATAGTAGATGTAGAGGGTGCCGCTCTCAGCCACGAACATCAACGCGTAGATGTGCATGACCGGACGGAAAATGCTGGATAGATACCCAAAAAACGCAGGATAGAGCGTGAGGAAAGTGAAGATCAGAATACCGCCGAGCACGGCCGTCAGCGAGTACGCCGTAAGACTGATCTTAATAAAGTCATAGGCGAGCTGATCGTACCGCTTCGCCAACGCCTTATCCTTCGTCACGACCCCCATGAACTCGACGACCATACAGAAAATCGGCACGGCAAGCACAAAGCTGCCGTAGTAGAGATGCTGCTGGTTCGCGAACCAGAGAAGCACGCGGCTCTCGAAGTTATACCGGGGATAATCCCTCGGGCCGTCAACCGTCTTCGGAGCAGGCGCGCCGACCACGATGCCTTCCGTCTTATAATAGACGTCACGCCCCTTCTCAACCTTTGCATCCTCCTTCTTTGCCGCGTCAGGCGCATCCGCACCGATTGCCAGTGACGGAAGCGACACCACCACAGGAAACA